>NZ_JAGXKA010000149.1:0-334 GCF_019091065.1 Burkholderia sp. GbtcB21 | reverse complement strand
GCACCACCCGCAGCGAGCGGGTGCACTACCTGCCGGGGCTGGAGCTGCGTCAGACCGAACAGACCCGCGCCGGCGAAGAGCGCGCCACGCCCGTCGAGCTCCTGCAGGTGCTCGCGCTCGGTGCGGCCGGCCGCCAGTCGGTACGGGTGCTGCATTGGGAACTGGGCCAGCCGGAGACGATCGGGAACGACCAGTTGCGCTACAGCTTTGGCGACCAGATCGGCTCATCGATGCTCGAACTCGATGCGCAGGCGGATATCCTGACCCGGGAGGAGTACTACCCGTATGGCGGCACCGCCGTGTGGTCGGCGCGCAGCGACATCGAGGCCAAGTA
>NZ_JAGXKA010000148.1:0-338 GCF_019091065.1 Burkholderia sp. GbtcB21 | reverse complement strand
CGATGTCGTTGTGATATTCGCACCTTTTGCTCGGATCTCTCCGGGAGCTGTCCCTGTACAATGGCTGGGGTCTCCGGTAATGCGTATTCTGCCTTGTGGCAAAATAGACACGTTCCTGAGAGTCCGTGAGCTCTGTGTACTGGGTGTATTGGGGTGTGTATCCCTTCTTTTGGCGCTTCTCTCCCGTTCGGGTGCTGCCCTTGGAGGACCTTTTGCTCCTCGACCCCTGGGTAGGGCCTGTCAAGCTAACAGTCGGGGCCGCCTGTGAAGGAGCTCGTCCATTCACCCCGGACGGGTTGCCGTAATGGGAAGATGCCGGTGCCAAAGCTTGGCCTTGG
>NZ_JAGXKA010000147.1:0-338 GCF_019091065.1 Burkholderia sp. GbtcB21 | reverse complement strand
CGGACGGCCCAGCTTCTTCGCTTAAGACTCAATAATTGATTTGTGATTAATCAATTATAATTCTAAAGTTAGACTATGTCTAATTAATAATTAAATTAAATGACAATATTATTTAATAATCTATTTTAGTTATTAAATAATTAGTTTTGGCATTTAAATGGTTAGAATTGGAAAATTGGCATTTTTGAGAAAATAGAAATAAAAATTGTGAAAACTCCAAAATCCAAGTGAGGCCCATTAACACCTATGGCCGGCCACTTGAGTGAGTTTTTCCAATTAATATTAACATTATTTTAATGCCAAATAATTACTAACCTAAACCTAGTAGTTGCCTATAA
>NZ_JAGXKA010000146.1:0-339 GCF_019091065.1 Burkholderia sp. GbtcB21 | reverse complement strand
ATCGCCGACCAGCGCCTCCTTGCCCTGCTCTGGAAGTTCATCAAGGCAGGATGCGTTGATCGTGATCTGTTTCGTGCTGCGAGCGAAGGCGTTCCTCAAGGCGGCGTCATCTCGCCGCTGCTGTCCAACATCATGCTGCACGAATTCGATGCGTGGATGGAAAGGAACTATCTGAGCAAGAAGGTGCGGAAAGATCGGTGGGCGTGGAACTTCGCGATTCTCAAGCAGCGTCCGATTACTGTGCGAGAAAACCGGCAGTGGAAACCAGCAGTGGCCTACTGTCGGTATGCGGATGACTTTGTGATCGTGGTCAAGGGAACTCGCGAACATGCCGAGGCA
>NZ_JAGXKA010000145.1:0-340 GCF_019091065.1 Burkholderia sp. GbtcB21 | reverse complement strand
TGGATTGTCCAATGAGAAAGAAGAACAAATACAAAGGAAGGGCAATGTTGGCAGATTGGCTCAATAGTGACGAGAGGACTCCGAAGAAGAAGGAAAGAATGAAGTAGCAAACATGTGCATGATGGCACTTGATGATGGGGTAAGCATTTCTAACCAAAATGATTGTGATAGCGAAAATGATGATGATAACTTAGATATGTCATATGATGAGTTGTCTAATTCATTTAAGGAACTATTTGATGATTTTGGTAAATTGCTTGTTAAAAACCAAACCCTTAGAGAGAGGACCAACATGCTTTTAAAAGAAATTGGGATTTTGAAAATAAATGAGAAAGAACTT
>NZ_JAGXKA010000144.1:0-341 GCF_019091065.1 Burkholderia sp. GbtcB21 | reverse complement strand
CACCAGGACGATCCGGACAAGGAAGCATACTGGCAGACCCTTTACCCGACCGACGTCGACTGGCAAATCATGCGCGACATGCGCGTGCTGGATGCGCTGCGGCAGAAAGGCGACGCCGGCGACGTGAACCGGCGCGTGATGCACTGGGCGTACTTCCCGGACCCGAGCGACGTTCACCAGTTCGCGGACTGGGCCGAAGCGAAAGGTTACCCGGTCGAAACGGTCGCGCCGACGGAAGACGGCACGTGGGCCGTGCGGTTTTGGGACGAAGGCACGATGGCGCTGGCCGACATCACGCGCCATACGATCGCGATCAATCGCGAGGTGCGTTCGCTCGGAGG
>NZ_JAGXKA010000143.1:0-346 GCF_019091065.1 Burkholderia sp. GbtcB21 | reverse complement strand
AGCAATCCAGAAGACCTAAAAGCAGTTCTATGGCACAGAAGGCTGGGACATATCAGTGAGAAAGGCCTACAGATCATGAGTGATCAAAGGCTACTGGGTAAGGACAGAGTAAGCAAAGTTGACTTCTGTGAATCTTGTGTTTTAGGTAAACATCATAGACTAAAATTTAAAACAGGTATTCATAAAACTAAGCATATATTGGAGTATGTTCACTCTGATCTTTGGGGACCAGAGAAAACTCCAACACATGGTGGAAATGTGTATTTTATGTCTATTGTTGATGACCATTCTAGAAAAGTTTGGGTATTTTTACTTAAACATAAAAATGAGGCTTTATCTAAATTCA
>NZ_JAGXKA010000142.1:0-347 GCF_019091065.1 Burkholderia sp. GbtcB21 | reverse complement strand
AAAATCTAAAAAGATAAGATATTCTTAACATATCTAAAAAGATATTATAAATATCTTAAAATATCTGACCTTAAATTTAAAATAAATATAATCAAATTTAAAAATAAGATAAATAATCAAGCAAAAAGATAGATATTTACTTGTTTTCAAATTCAAATTACACTAATATCTTGAATTAAGTTTAAAAAATATTAAATTAATTCATAATGATAATTAGAATTGAATTAGGAATAGTAATAGTATATACACAAAACCATACAAAAAATTGGAAGTTAATTCCATGAAAAAGTATGAAAAAGTGAAGAAAAAGGAAAAAATTCGAAACAGTCGGGACAGTTCTGCCGTCG
>NZ_JAGXKA010000141.1:0-347 GCF_019091065.1 Burkholderia sp. GbtcB21 | reverse complement strand
TGGAGTTCGACATATCTGAAAGCCGCGGCGGGAAAACGCTCCGTCCCGATCGAGTTTTCCCCTGACAAGGAATTCGCACTTCCGGAGCGCATCGGAAAAGATCGCATTCACTCGAAATTTGGCCGCTTTATCGACTATCTGCTCGACGGCGACGCCAGCAGCCCGACAACCTATTATCTGGCGCAGGTCGATACGTTGCAATACCTTCCCGAGCTGGTCGGCGACATCGTCCGGCCCTCGTTTGCACCACTAGCGGAAATCATGCGACCGCCCTATCTGTGGATGGGGATCGGGGGCAACGCGTCGACTCTGCATTACGACTCCTACGACAACCTCTACGCGATGGT
>NZ_JAGXKA010000140.1:0-354 GCF_019091065.1 Burkholderia sp. GbtcB21 | reverse complement strand
TCAAATCTTGTAAGTCAAATACAGTCGCCACCATTAGGCTGATCCATACCATCTAACATTTTTACAAAGCTACTTATCTTTCGAGATTAAACGGTGCTAACTTGCTAATGAATGTTCCTCCATTAGGGAGGATTACTCACTAAAACAAAAGCTATGTAAAACCAACAATGGAGATCGAATGTCCTAATAATAATAAAGCTCATTATTTAAAGAAAGTTGTATTTTCTTCTAAAACTTATTTTAATTTATTTATTTTAAATTTACATATTTATTTAATTAAAATTTCCAATTTAGAATGAAAAATTCTAAATATCAATTTTAATTTAATATTTATAAATTTTACTTCGATGGATA
>NZ_JAGXKA010000014.1:0-255303 GCF_019091065.1 Burkholderia sp. GbtcB21 | reverse complement strand
AGGGCTGAGTCCCGTGCAGTACAGAACTCAGCCCTTGGCGGCCTAATTTACCCGTCCAACTTTACGGGGTCAGCTCAGGCAGGCGGCCCTTTCCTGATCCGCCTTTTATCGCAACGCGTTACGCGGACGGCGCGCGCGCCGTCACGAGCCAGCAGGCCGCATCGAAACGCACCTCCGTGCCGTGCACGTAACGCTCGAACGCGACACGCACCTTCTCGACCACGCTCCGCCGCGTCGCCTCGTCCGTCTCCAGCAGCGCGAGCCCGACCGGGCCCAGCCGCGCGATGTAGTCGTCCAGCGCGGGCTCGGGCAACACGCACGCCCTGTCGACCGGCTCGATCGCAATATCGGCCCAGCCGCTGTCCGACAGCACCGACGCGATCCGCTGCCGGTCGCCGAACGCGAACTGCCCCGGCGCGCCGGGCCGGCGCGCGGGCAGGTTCGGCAGCAACGGCGCGGCGGCCCGCTCGGCCGTCGTCATGAACGGATTGTCGGCCGCGCTGCGCCACGCGACGAACCGCATCTGCGCGTCGGGCCGCGCCGCGTGCCGCAGATTCGCGAACGCCCGGACCGGGTCATCGAAAAACATCACGCCGAGGCGCGACACGATCAGGTCGACGCTCGCGGGCTCGAACGCATGAGTCTGCACATCCGCGCACACGAAGCGGGCATGAATGCCGCTGCGTTCGGCGCGCGCCTGCGCGGCATCGATCATCCGGGCCGAGATGTCGATGCCCGTGCATTGCGTGTCCGTGCCGAGCCGGCGCGCGATCGCAAGCGTGACCGCGCCCGTGCCGCAGCCGACGTCGAGCACGCTGCGCGCGGACGACGCGGCCGCCGCATCGGCGAGCAGCGCCTCGAACGGCTCGAACATCCGGTCGAGCAGCGCCTGCGCATCGACCCATGCACGCCCCGACGGGCCGTTCCACAGCGCGGATTGTTCGTCGTTGGGCCGGTTGGTTTCCATCGTCGATTCCCCTTTTGGTTCGTTGATCATAAAGCGCACTGTGCTGCTTCAAGCCGGCTTGAGGTCAAGGCCTCGGCCGCGAATCCCGGCGCGTAGGCGAGCACCCTGCCGCGCCCCGGTTTTTCACATTTCTTACATTCGTGCTGCGTATCGTTGACGACTTTCCTACGGTGCCTCCCATGCGACGACTCCTCCCGCGCGCACTGCTCGCGCGCTGCGCCCCCCTTGTTGCCCTCGCCGCGCTGTCCGCGTGCTCGAACCACATCGATTCGCCGGCCGACCCGGCCAGTGCGTCGGTCAACGTCCAGGCCGCATGGGTCGAGATCGGCGACGCGAACCAGGCGATCGCGCGCGTCATCACGAACTACACCCCCGCGTCGGCCGGCGATCCGCTGTGTCCGCAACTGACCGTCGACGGCAAGCTGTCGCGCATGACGCTGCGCGCCAGCGCCGCGACCCCGGCCCAGCGGCCGACCGCCAGCGACCCGGCCGATTCGAAGCCGTCGAGCTTCCCGGTCTCCGTCTGCGAAACGACGTTGCCGGCCGATGCGCAGGCGGCGAGCGTCGCGGGCCGCACGCTGCCGCTGCCGAAAGCGCAGCCGCAGCGCATCGCGATCATCGCCGACACCGGCTGCCGGATGAAGAAGGCCGACAACGCATGGCAGGCGTGCAACGACGCGACGGTCTGGCCGTTCGACACGATCGCGGCCAGCGTCGCGAAGCTGTCGCCCGACCTGGTACTGCACGTCGGCGACTACCACTATCGCGAGAACGCATGCCCGCCGGATATCGCCGGCTGCAAGGACAGCCCGTGGGGCTATGGCTGGGATACGTGGCAGGCCGACCTGTTCCGCCCGGCGGCACCGCTGCTCGCGAAGGCGCCGTGGGTCGTCGTGCGCGGCAACCATGAGGAATGCGCGCGCGCAGGCCAGGGCTGGTACCGCTTCCTCGATCCGCGCCCGTATTCGGCCGCCCGCTCGTGCGACGATCCGGCCAACGACACCAACGCGAACTATTCGGAACCCTATGCAGTGTCGCTCGGCGGCGGCTCGCAGGTGATCGTGTTCGACACCGCGAAGGTCGGCCGCACGCCGCTCAAGACGACCGACGCACAATTCGGCATCTACCAGAAGCAGTTCCAGACGGTGGCCGCGCTCGCGTCGAAGGCCGGCATGACGACGACGATCTTCACGAACCATCATCCGATCCTCGCGTTCGCGCCGATCGCCGGCAGCACGCCCGCGCCGGGCAACCTCGCGCTGCAGTCGGTGATGGCGAGCCTCAACGCGCAGGCGTACTACCCGCCGGGCGTGCACGTCGCGCTGCACGGTCACGTGCACGACTTCCAGGCGATCAACTTCTCGTCCGGGCACCCGGCGACGATCGTGTCCGGCAACGGCGGCGACAACCTCGACGTCGCACTGCCCGACCCGTTCCCGGCCGGCCTGACGCCGGCACCGGGCGCCGTGATCGAGCGGCTGTCGCACAACAACAGCTTCGGCTTCCTGATCATGGAACGCCGTGCGGCACCCGCGACGGGCTGGGTGTTCCGTGCGTATTCGGCGGCAGGCAAGCTGCTCGCGTCGTGCAACCAGTCGGGCACGACGCTCGCCTGCGACAAGACGGGGTTCATTACGCCGTGAGTGAAGAGGTTCGATGTGACGGCCGCGTTGCGCGCGGCCGGCAAACGCTGCATACGCTTGCCGCGGCCGTGCTCGCCGGCCTGGCGCTGGCGGCGCACGCAGCGCACGCCGCGCCGTCCGAAACGGTCCTGCTCCCCGGCGCGCCGCCGTCGCGCGTCGTCGACACGATCGGCAACGGCACGCCGCAGGTGACGGGCAAGATCGACGCGGCCACCGCGCGCTTCGCGCCCGATCCGACGCTCGTCGCGCTCGGCCGCCGGATCTTCTTCGACCCGCGGCTGTCCGAGCCGCGCGGCATGTCGTGCGCGGGCTGCCACGATCCGGGCCGTGCGTTCGCGCCGACGCTGTCGGCGGCTTCGCTCGCGGGGCCCGGCGTGCCGGAAGGCAGCCGGCCCGGGCGCTTCAGCCGGCGCAATGCGCCGTCGCTGCTTTATGTGCGCTACGTGCCGCGCCGCCACTTCTACCAGGACGACGATGCGCCCGCGCCGTCGCCGTTCGGCGGACTGTTCAGCGATGGCCGCGCGGATACGCTCGCCGAGCAGATCCGCGGGCCGCTGTTCGATCCGAACGAGATGAACAACCGGTCGCCGGCCGCGCTGCTGCGCAAGGTCAATGCGACCGAACTCGCGCCCGATCTCGCCGCGCGCTTCGGCACGCCGGTGCGGCGCGATCCCGAGCAACTCGTGCGCGCGCTGGGTTCGGCCGTGGAGGCCTATCTGCAGAGCGACGAGATGGCGCCGTTCACGTCGCGCTTCGACGCGTTCCTGCGCACCCGCAAGCCGCTCGCGCCGGCCGAGATGCGCGGCCTCGCGCTGTTCCGGAATCCGGACAAGGGCAACTGCATGACCTGCCACACGCTGTCGGACACGTCGAGCCGCCCGGAGCGCTCGCTGTTCACCGATTTCGGTTATGACGCGATCGCCGTGCCGCGCAACCGCGCGCTGCCGGCGAACCGCGATCCGCGCCATTTCGACAACGGGCTGTGCGACACCGCACGGCGGCTGCGCTGGCCCGAGCCGACGCAATGGTGCGGCTACCTGCGTACGCCGGGGCTGCGCAACGTCGCGATCAAGCAGACCTTCATGCACAACGGCGTGTTCACGACGCTGCGCGACGCGGTCGCGTTCTACAACACGCGCTCGACCGACCCCGGCTTCTGGTATCACGGCGCCACGACGTTCGACGACGTGCCGGCCGCCTATCGCGGCAACATCAACGTCAACTCGACGCCGATGAACCGCCGGCCCGGCACGCCGCCCGCGCTGACCGACGCGGAAATCGACGACATCGTCGCGTTCCTCGGCACGCTGACCGACGCGCGCTATACGGGCATCGCCGCGGCTGCTCCCCCTGCCGCTCCCGCTGCCAGGATCTCCGGATCGCCGGACCGCCGAACCACCGCGCCGGCGCGCTGACCCTGGCCGAACGGCCAGTCGCAAGCGCACCCGCTTGCGGCCGCCGCAAACACTGGTTATATTTACAGTACTGTATTTATGAACAGTGAGGTGCGCGATGGAACATCTGGTCCGTATCGTCAACGACACCGATCGCCAAGTGCTGGCGTGGCTTCGCGCCCAGGTCGGCGACGCCCGCGTCGAGCGCGCGGCGCGCCAGCTCGGGCATACCCGCAAGCCGTTTCCGTCGGCCGTCTGCCGGTATCTGGGCATGAGCGCGCCGGCCACGCTGCGCCAGGCCGAACGGCCGCGCGTCGCACGCGATTTCTCGGTCGGCGATCGTTACCTGTCGTTGATCCGCCAGCACCTCGCTTCGCACTCGGCAGGCCGCTGACATGACGTCCCGCCGCTGCGGCGGCGCGGCCGGCCGGAGCGATCGCGCGCCGGCCGCTGTCGTGCTTATGCAGCAGCAGCCGCGTCGCGTATCAGGCGGCCGAGCGTTTCGAATGCCGCCTCGTGCGCCGCATCGAACACGCGCGTGCACGCAAGCCGGATATAAGCGTCGAAGCGGTCGGAATTCGAGAAGATCGAACCGGGTGCGATCTTGACCCCGTGCGCCAATGCGGCGTCGAACAGCGCGTCGGAGCGCACGCCTTCCGGCAACGCGATCCACAGCAGCATCCCGCCCGGCGGCTGGTTCATCCGGGTTCCGGCCGGGAAATGCCGTGCAATCGCGTCGATCGTCACATCGCGCTGCACGCGCAACTGTTCGCGGAACCGGCGCAGATGGCGATCGAACGCGCCCGAGCCGACGAATTCGGCGGCAACGGCCTGCAGCAACGCAGCGTTGTGCCGGCTGTGCGCGAACTTCAGCATCTTCACGCGCGCATGCCAGCGCCCCGCACTCATCCAGCCGAGCCGCATCCCGGGGGCCAGCACCTTGTTGAACGACGGGCAGTAGATCACCGTGCCGTCGCGGTCCCATGCCTTGGCCGGCTTGACCGCCTGCGGCGCCTCGACGAGCTCGCGATACGGCTCGTCCTCGATCACGGCCACGCCGTGGCGCGAGCACAGCGCGACGAGCGCGGCCTTGCGTTCGTCGGGCATCACGCAGCCGAGCGGGTTCTGCAGGTTCGGCACGACGACCACGGCCCGAATGTCCGGATACGCGGTCAGCGCCACTTCGAGCGCCTCGATCGACAGGCCGGTCGTCGGGCTGGCCGGGATTTCGAGCGCGCGCAGGCCAAGGCTTTCGAGCAGCTGGATCAAGCCGAAGAACGCCGGCGATTCGATCGCGATCGTGTCGCCGGGGCGCGCCACCGCGCGCAGCGCGAGATTCACCGCATCGACGCCGCCGCTCGTCGACATCACGTCGTCCGGCGACACGGTCACGCCGTACGACAGCGCGCGTTTGGCCATCGTCTGCCGGAATTCGGGCGAACCGCCGACGGGCCCCGCGTCGGTCAGCAGCGTCGGCTTGCGCCGCAGCAGCCGGATCGCCAGCGCCTGCAGGCGCTCGGTCGGATACAGCGCAGCCAGCGCGGACGCACCGCCGAGATTCAGCGCATCGGTTGCCGCATTCGCACGGTCGATCACGCGCGACACGCGTTCGTGCAGGCCCGCGAACGGCGGCTCGACACTCAGCGGCGGGCCTTCGCTTTCCGGCAGCGTTTCAAGCACGGCTGACGCGCGGCGCCGCACGAAATAGCCCGAGCGCGGCTTCGCCTCGCACCAGCCCGTATCCTCGAGCCGCCGGAATGCCTGGATCGCGGTCGACAGGCTCACGCCGTGCTGCGCCATGAATGCGCGCACCGACGGCATCCGGTCGCCGGGCGACAGCGTGCCGGCCGCGATGATGCGGCGGTAATGTTCGGCGAGCCGTTCGTAAAGCGGCTCGCCGTCCATCGGCAAAGGCGTGCGGGATGCGTCGGCGAAAGGCGTCATGCGGGCCATCGTGCCCGCGCGTCCGAGTGCACGCCAGATACAGATTCCGGGAAAAACCACCGATACAGCGACGCAAAATCGGCGCCTGCACCGCAACAGATTCCCGTCCCCTGAATCTGTCGTGCCCGCGCCTGTTTCCCTAACCTGACTGCACGCCGTCGCCTCGCCGTCGCGAGGCCGCGCAACCGGGAAAAGGGATCGCCATGCGGACGCAACATATCCGGCTCGACGCCGGGCAAAGCCACTTTGCGTGGTTCGACAAGGGCAGCCAGGTGATCGTGCTGGACGGCGCGCTTGCGGTCACGCTGCGTCACGGCGGGCTCGACTGGCTGCCCGACGCGCCGCAGTACATTCGCCGCGTGCTCGACGAAGGCGAATGCCTGGTGCTTGAGGCGGCCGGTCACGTGGCGTTGTCGGCCGGCGGCGCCGGTGCGGTCAGCACGGCGGTTGTGGAGCCTGCTGGCCGCAGATACGTGCTCGCGGCGTGCAGTGCGATCCTGCGCCGGCTGTCCGGGCGGGTGCGCGGCAGCCATCATGTGCGAGAGCATTCCTGACGTCGCGATTTGCCGATTTGCCGATTTGCCGATTTGCCGATTTGCCGATTTGCCGATTTGCCGATTTGCCGATTCACCGATTCACCGATTCACCGATTCACCGATTCACCGATTCACCGATTCACCGATTCGTGGAGACGGCCACGCAGCCACCGCATCATCGCGGCAACGAGCGAACGCACTGCGCTCCGGCCATCCTCATCCGAAGAAACCGCGTCGTCCGCCGCAGCCTGCCCGGCACGCGACGGCCATCGAATCACCGCACGTTCCTGCGGCGCTCGACCCACTCGAATATCGCCATCCCCGCCAGCATCGCGACGACGAACCCGATCCCCTTGGCCGATCCGAAGCCGATCGACACGATCGCGGGCCCCGGGCAGAACCCGGCCATCCCCCAGCCGATGCCGAACACGGCGCTTCCGGCGACCAGGCGCACGGTGATCGCCCGCAAGGCCGGCAGCTGCATCGGCAAGCCGAGCCACGACCGCGTCCGGCGTTTCGCCCACGCGAACGCGAACACGGCCACGCCCATCGCACCGGCCATCACGAACGCGAGCGACGGATCCCAGCGGCCCGCCAGGTCGAGAAAGCCGAGCACCTTCTGCGGATTGGCCATGCCCGACACGATGAGGCCGACGCCGAACAGCAACCCCGCCAGAAACGCGAATCCTGCCTGCATGTCAGCCTCCCAGCACGTGCCGCTGCACGAATACGGTCACGAAGCCCGCGATCATGAAAGTCGCGGTCGCGACCACCGAGCGCAGCGCACCGCGCGACATCCCGCACACGCCGTGGCCGCTCGTGCAGCCGCCCGCGTAGCGCGTGCCGATCCCGACCAGCAGCCCGGCCGCCAGCAGCTCGGGCCAGCTTGCGTCGACCTGCGGCGTCAGACCGGCTCCGACGACGCGCATCGCGATCGGTGCGGCGATCAGCCCGGCGACGAATGCGACGCGCCAGTCGCGCTCTCCGGAACCCGCCGTGAACAGGCCGCCGACGATTCCGCTGATGCCGGCAATCCGGCCGTTGAACGCGACGAGCCACGCGGCGGCGAGCCCGATCAGCACGCCGCCGGCCAACGACAGCCACGGCGTGAAATGAAGCGTATCAAGCTGCATCGCGCGTCCCCTTCGCGGCCGGGCCGCAGAACTGCTCGTACAGCACGCCCATCACCGCGATCGCGGCCGGGCTGTCGAGCGAATAGTGGATGTTCTTGCCTTCGCGGCGCGTGCGGACCAGCGCGTTGTCCCGCAACACGCCGAGTTGCTGCGACAGCGTCGGCTGGCGGATATCCAGCGTCGTCTCGAGATCGCTCACGCAGCGCTCGCCCTGCGACAGTTCGCAGAGCAGCAGCAGCCGGTCGGGATTCGACAGCACCTTGAGGAACGCGCAGGCCGATTCGGCGGCTGCACGCATCTGGTCGGGCTCGGGCAGCCCGGCGGGAAGATCGTGGTTCATCGGAGCGGGATGACAATTAAAGAACAAATAATATATCAATTCATATAATGTTGCTTCCTGCTATTTATCCATCGGCGACCTTGCGCCCTCTTCGCTCAGGCTTGGTCGCCGGCGATCGCACTCGAGACCGACGCACGCGTCGCATCGGCGCGAACCATGCCTAGCGCCAGCATCCTGCCGAAAAACGCGAGAGCCAAGGCGCGGTGTCGGTGTACCGGTACCCTGAACCCCGACAGCGCGAATCGCGCGGCCGTGGCCGTGGCCGCGACGATCGAATGCCTGCGCGCAGGCGCGGCGCCTCAGGCACGTAGATGGGAGAAAGCGAAGATGAAGTAAATGGCGCGGCCCGGCGCAAACCGGGCCGCTTCGCCGCGACGCGTCACGCGCCGTCGCAGGACGCCGTGCCGTCGAGCATCAGCGTGCCGACCCGCGCGGGCACGAGCGGCGTACGCGGCACCGGCGGCGTCCAGCCGAACAGCGCCTGCGCGGCCGCACCGCAAACGCGGCCCTGGCACGCGCCCATCCCGCAACGCGACTGCAGCTTCGCAGCCGTCCAGCCCGGCTCCTGCGCGACCGCATCGAAACGCACATCCTCGCAGCGGCACAGCAGCGTATCGGGCCGCGCAAGCCGGCGGATCGGCTCGCGGATCGCGAAACGCTCGCGTACGGCATCTGCGAAAGCCTGCCAGTGCGCGCGCCGCGCGACGAGCGCGGCCAATGGCGCCGTCTGCCCGGTCGCCGCATAACCGGCGATTTCGCCTTCGACCATCGCCAGCTCGCTGCCGCCGACGCCCGTACACTCGCCGGCCGCGAAGCACCCGTCGCGGCTCGTCCGCTGATGCGCGTCGACCGCCACCGCGCCGTTCTCGATCCGGCAGCCGAGATGGCTCGGCAGCACGGTGTTCGGCACGAGGCCGAAGCCGCACGCCAGCCGGTCGCAGTCGACGTCGAACTCGCGATCGCCGTGGCGAATCCGCACGCGTTCGAGCCGCTTGTCGCCGAACGCCTCGACGACGTGCGCGTCCGGCCGATAGGCGGCCGTGACGAGCTTCGCGGCCTGCGCAAGCTTCGATGGCCAGCGCCACAGCCCTGCCCCGAAGCCGGCCACGTCGCCCCATGCGGCCTGTTCGAGCACATGCGACACGCGCGCGCCGGCCTGACGTGCCGTCGCCGCGCTCGCCAGCAGCAGCGGCCCGCTGCCCGCGATCACCGTGCGCTGCCCGCGCACGTCGAGGCCGTACTTGATCAGCGCCTGCAAGCCGCCCGCGCCCGTGACGCCCGGCAGCGTCCAGCCCGGGAACGGCAGCAGCAGCTCGCGTGCGCCGCAGCACAGAATCAGCGTCCGGAACTCGAGCAGCAGCCCGCGCTCGTCGTCCTCGAGCAGCAGCGTGCCCGGCTGCGTTTCGGCGACGATGCGCGTCCCTGCAAGGTGCGTGACGTTCGGCTGCCGCAGTACGGCGAGGCGTTCGGCCGCGGCCTGCACCGGCGTGGCCGCTGCGCGTTGCCGCCAGATCTGTCCGCCCGCCCGCGGGTTGTCGTCGACGATCGCAACCGTTGCACCGCTTTGCGCGGCGGCCTGCGCGGCCGACAGCCCGGCCGGGCCCGCCCCGACGATCGCGACGTCGACACTCAGTCGTTCCTGTTTCATCGTGTGCGCTCCACCTGCATCCCGTCGCGGCACAACGTCTGGCAGGCCAGCCGGCGGCGGCCGTCGATCGTCATCCGGCACTCCTGGCAGATGCCCATTCCGCAAAACGGCGCACGCGCCGCACCCGTGCACGACACGCGCGTCGTGTCGTCGCCGCTCGCCGCGACGGCGGCCGCGACGGTCGCGCCGTCGGCCACCGTCAGCGCGCGGCCGTCCAGATGAATGATCATGTCAGCGCTCCGGCTACGGGGGACGCGGTCAGGAAGCGTCCCGGCAAATACGGTTCGATATCGATGGGCGGCCGTTCGCCGGCCATCTGTGCGGCGACGAGCCGCGCGCTGCCCGGCGCGGTCGTCACGCCGAGCCCTTCGTGCCCGACCGCGAGCCACACGCCCGGCCGCGCCGGGTGCTCGCCGAGCAGCGGCAGGCCGTCGGGGCTCGCGGAACGGAACCCGGTCCATGAGCGGATCCCGTTCAGGTCGGCCAGATCCGGCAGGTAGCCGACCGCGCGGCGCAGCATCCGCGCGAGCACGGGCGGCTCGACGCGCGCGTCTTCGGTGTCGAACTGGCGCGACGAGCCGATCAGCAACTGGCCGGTCGGCCGCGGCTGCACGTTGAACGCGACCGACGTGCCGTCGCTCGCATGCGCGCTCGCCGCATAACCAAGCTCGACGAGCTGGTGCGACACGTGGCCCGGATAGCGGTCGGTGATCAGCAGGTGGCCCTTTTTCGGGCGCAGCGGCAGCTCGGGCAGCAGCGTGCGTGCCGCGACACCGTTCGCGACGACCACGCGTTCCGCGCGTAATGTGTCGCCGCCCGCGAGCGTCACGCGCGGGCCGTCGACCGCAACGGCCCGGTCGCGGCGCAACGTGATGCGCGGGGCGCGCTGCAGCAGCCAGTTCGCGGTGACGGGCGCATAGAGGATCGCGTCGCCCGGAATCTTCAGCGCGCCGCCGAGCCCCGCGCGCAGCATCGGCTCCAGTTGCGCGAGCGTCGCCGCGTCGATCAGCTCGCCGGCCACGCCGTGCGCGGCAAGCGTCGCCTGCTTCGCGCGCGCGAGATCCATTTCGTGCGCGTCGGCCGCGAGCCACAACGTGCCGCAGTTGCGGTACGCGCAGCCTTCCGGCATCTCGCCGCTCAACGCGCGCCACAGTTCGATCGAGTAATGGCTCAGCGCGAGTTCGGCCGCGTTGTCGTCCATCGCGACGAGGTGGCCCATCCCCGCGCCGGTCGCACCGCCGCTCGCGTCGTCGACGACGAGCACGCGCAGCCCGCGCTGCGCGAGTTCGTGCGCGCACGCCGCGCCGACGATGCCGGCGCCGATCACGACGACGTCGGTACTTGCGTCGCTCACGGCGCGATGCCCCAGCCGAACGGATCGTCTTCCTCGATCAGCAGCGTCGCTTCCGCGCTCAGGTGCGCGCTGCCGCGAATCGTCGGCACGATGCCGCCGTCGGCCTGCTCGTAGCTGGCCTGGAACACGCTGCCGATCACGCTCGCCTGCCGCCACACGGCGCCCGGCGCGAGCTTGCCGTCGGCCGCGAGGCACGCGAGCTTCGCGCTCGTACCGGTGCCGCACGGCGAACGGTCGTATGCGAGGCCGGGGCACAGCACGAAGCTGCGGCTGTCGTGCTCGGAATCGTCGGCGAACAGCTCGATATGGTCGATCTCGCCGCCGTTCGCGCCGGTGATGCCCGCGCGTTCGAGCCCTGCGCGCACGGCCGACGCATACGCGGTAAGCACCGCGACGTTGTCGCCGGCGACGCGCTGCCCGTGGTCGCTGATCAGGAAGAACCAGTTGCCGCCCCATGCGATGTCGCCCTTCACGGGGCCGTAACCGGGCACGTCGACCGCGACGCCCTTCGCGTGGCGATACGCGGGCACGTTGCGCACGCTGACCGACAGGTCGTCGTGCAGCGTCGCCTCGACGGTGCCGACGGGCGTTTCGATCAGATGCACGCCGGGCCGGATGCGCCCCATGTGATGCAGCGTGCGCACGACGCCGATCGTGCCGTGCCCGCACATGCCGAGATAGCCGCTATTGTTGAAGAAGATCACGCCGGCCGCCGCGTCGGGCGATACCGGTTCGCACAGCAGCGCGCCGACCAGCACGTCGCTGCCGCGCGGCTCGAGGATGCACGCGGTGCGATAACGATCGTGCTCGCGCGCGAGCACGTCGCGTCGCTCGGCCATCGTGCCGCTGCCGAGCGACGGAAAACCGGACACGACGAGCCGAGTGGGTTCGCCGCCCGTGTGCGAATCGATGATCTGGATGCGCTTCATCATGAGCCGTCCGAAGTGGGGAAAGGAGCATAGCTTCCTCCGTCGCGCGTCCATCCGCTTGTGGCTTTTCGATAAGGACGACGACGAAATCGGCATAGTGCGAGGCGCCCTTCGCGCACCGGGCGGCCGCTGTGCCGATTTCGTCATTTTGCTCCGCGATACGACTCAAGCGTGATGGGCATTTGCGCGGCGATACTGGTTGCCACACCGACACACCTGTCGGCCGACCGATACGAACGTAGGAGATTTCAGTGAGCCGCAAAGCCATTCAGTGGACCGGGGTTTTCCCGGCCGTCAGCACCCAGTTCAAGCCGGACTTTTCCCTCGACATCGACGCCACGCACCGCGTGGTGAAGAACCTGGTGAACGACGGCGTGTCGGGCCTCGTGGTCTGCGGCACGGTCGGCGAGAACACGTCGCTGTCGACGAGCGAGAAGCTGCAGGTGATCGAAGCCGCGCGCGACGCGGCCGGCGGCAAGATTCCGGTGATCGCCGGCATCGCCGAATTCACGACCGAATTCGCGCGCAACACGGTGCGCGAAGCGCAGCGTGTCGGCGTCGACGGCGTGATGGTGATGCCCGCGCTGGTCTACTCGGCGAAGCCGCATGAAACCGCCGCGCACTTCCGCGCGGTCGCGACGAGCACCGACCTGCCGGTGATGGTCTACAACAACCCGCCGATCTACAAGAACGACGTGACGCCCGACGTGCTGATCGCGCTGCAGGACTGCGAGAACATCGTCTGCTTCAAGGATTCGTCGGGCGACACGCGCCGCTTCATCGACCTGCGCAACGCTGTCGGCGATCGCTTCGTGCTGTTCGCGGGCCTCGACGACGTCGTGGTCGAGAGCATCGCGGTCGGCGCCGAAGGCTGGGTGTCGGGCATGTCGAACGCGTTCCCGAAGGAAGGCGAGACGCTGTTCCGCCTCGCGAAGCAGAAACGCTTCGACGAAGCCCTCGCGCTGTACCGCTGGTTCATGCCGCTGCTGCACCTCGACGCGCGCCCCGACCTCGTGCAGTGCATCAAGCTGTGCGAAGAGCTGGTCGGCCGCGGCAGCGCGGTCACGCGTCCGCCGCGCCTCGCGCTGCAGGGCGACACGCTCGCGGAAGTGAAGGCAATCGTCGCGAAGGCGCTCGAAACGCGCCCGGCGCTGCCCGACGTCGGTCTCTGACCGACTCCCTCTGCGGCGGCGCAAGGCTTTCCCCCTCGCGCCGCCGTCTCCGGTCCGGCATGGCCTGCGGGCCCGTTCGCCCCGGCGCCCGCCTGCGCCGCACGTGAACGGCCCGCGGCCCGCCCCGGTCGTTCGAACCGGGCGACGCCGGCCGGCAGGCGTACGCCGCTGCTCCGTCGGAGCGCGGCGCACCAGACGCCTGCACCGATATCCCCCCAGGAGACAAGCCCATGCCAGGCCAAGGCAACGCTCACCCGTCCGTCCCGCTTTCCCGTGCCGTGCACCCCGACGCGGGTCACGGCAAGTTCAAGAAACAGTTGTCGCTGACCGATCTCACGTTCATCGGTCTCGGCGCCATTTTCGGTTCGGGCTGGCTGTTCGCCGCGAGTCACGTGTCGACGATCGCGGGCCCGGCCGGCATCTTCTCGTGGCTGCTCGGCGGCTTCGCGGTGCTGCTGCTCGGCATCGTCTACTGCGAACTCGGCGCCGCGCTGCCGCGCGCGGGCGGCGTGGTCCGCTACCCGGTGTTCTCGCACGGCCCGCTGCTCGGCTACCTGATGGGCTTCATCACGCTGATCGCGTTCTCCAGCCTGATCGCGATCGAAGTCGTCGCCGCGCGCCAGTACGCGGCCGCGTGGTTTCCGGGCCTCACCGTCGAAGGATCGAGCGACCCGACGACGCTCGGCTGGCTCGTGCAGGCCGCACTGCTCTGCTTCTTCTTTTACCTGAACTATTCGAGCGTGAAGACGTTCGCGAAGGCGAACAACATCATCAGCATCTTCAAGTTCATCGTGCCGCTCGCGGTGATCGGCGTGCTGTTCACGTTCTTCAAGCCCGCGAACCTGACCGTGCACGGCTTCGCGCCGTTCGGCATGCCGGGCATCGAGATGGCCGTGTCCGCCGGCGGCATCATCTTCGCGTACCTCGGGCTCACGCCGATCGTGTCGGTCGCGAGCGAGGTGCGCAATCCGCAGCGCACGATCCCGATCGCGCTGATCCTGTCGATCCTGCTGTCGACGCTGATCTACGTGCTGCTGCAGCTCGCGTTCATCGGCAGCATCCCGACCGCGATGCTCGCCGGCGGCTGGCACGACATCAGCAAGGCGTTCACGCTGCCGTACCGCGACATCGCACTCGCGCTCGGCGTCGGCTGGCTCGCGGTGATGGTCGTCGCCGATGCGATGATCTCGCCGAGCGGCTGCGGCAACATCTACATGAACGCGACGCCACGCGTGGTCTACGGCTGGGCGAAGACGGGCACGTTCTTCAAGGTCTTCACGCGCGTAGACGAAGCGTCGGGCATCCCGCGCGCGGGCCTGTGGCTCACGTTCGGCCTCGCGATCTTCTGGACGATGCCGTTCCCGTCGTGGGAAGCGCTGATCAACATCGTGTCGGCCGCGCTGGTGCTGAGCTACGCGGTCGCGCCGGTATCGGTCGCCGCGCTGCGCCGCACCGCGCCCGACCTGCCGCGGCCGTTCCGCGCAAGCGCGTTCGGCATCACCGGCCCCGCGTCGTTCGTGATCGCCGCGCTGATCGTCTACTGGTCGGGCTGGAGCACGGTGTCCTGGCTGCTCGGCCTGCAGATCGTGATGTTCGTCATCTATCTCGCGTGCCGCCGCTGGGTGCCGACCGCACACCTGAGCCTCGCCGAACAGGTGCGCTCGTCCGCGTGGCTGATCGCGTTTTATGCCGCGATGATCGTGCTGTCGTATCTCGGCGGCTTCGGCGGCACGGGCCGGCTCGCGCATCCGTACGACACGGTCGTCGTCGCGGCGGTCGCACTCGTCATCTACTACTGGGGCGCGAATACCGGCGTCCGTTCCGACAAGCTGCAGCTCGACGACGACGAGGACTGACGCACCCGCTCCCTCTTCGCACCATCACTCCGGCCGGGCACGCCATGCCCGGCTCCTGTTTTTTTCGAGGAAAACCATGCAACTCACAGGTCAGCTCCTGATCGGCCAGTCCGCCGTCGCCGGACAGAACGGCACCCTCCACGCGATCGCCGCCGCGACCGGCGAGCCACTCGAACCCGCTTTCGGCGGCGCGAGCCTGCACGACCTGGAGACGGCCTGCGCGCTCGCCGACGACGCGTTCGACACGTATCGCGAAACGACGCTCGACGCGCGCGCCGCGTTTCTCGACGCGATCGGCCGGCACATCATGGCGCTCGGCGACGACCTGATCGAACGCTGCGTCGCAGAAACGGGCCTGCCGCGCGCACGCGTCGAAGGCGAACGCGGCCGCACGGTCGGCCAGCTCGCGCTGTTCGCGTCGCTCGTGCGCGACGGCGGTTTTCTCGACGCGCGGATCGATCCGGCGCGCCCCGAGCGCAAGCCGCTGCCGCGCGTCGACCTGCGCCTGCGCAACGTCGCGGTCGGGCCCGTCGCCGTGTTCGGCGCGTCGAACTTCCCGCTCGCGTTCTCGGTCGCCGGCGGCGATACGGCCTCGGCGCTCGCGGCCGGCTGCCCGGTGATCGTCAAGGCGCATTCCGCGCATCCGGGCACGTCGGAACTCGTCGGCCGCGCGATCCAGCAGGCGGCGCGCGAATGCGGGATGCCGGCCGGCGTGTTCTCGCTGCTGTTCGACGCGTCGCGCGAGATCGGCCAGGCGCTCGTCGCCGATCCACGCATCAAGGCCGTCGGCTTCACCGGCTCACGCCGCGGCGGCGTCGCGCTGATGCATATCGCGGCCGCGCGCCCCGAACCGATTCCCGTCTATGCGGAAATGAGCTCGATCAATCCGGTGCTGCTGTTTCCCGCCGCGCTCGACGCGCGTCACGATGCGATCGCGCCGCAGTTCGTCGCGTCGCTCACGCTCGGCGCGGGCCAGTTCTGCACGAACCCCGGTCTCGTGCTTGCCGTCGACGGCCCCGCGCTGCGCGCGTTCGAAGCCGCGGCGGCCGATGCCGTGCGCGCGGCGGCCGCGCAGACGATGCTGACGCCGCACATCCACGCAAGCTATGCGCAAGGCGTCGCGGCGCTGCGCGGGCACGACGCGGTCGAATTGCTGGCGGAAGGCGTCGAAGGCAGTCGCTACCAGGCCCGCGCGGCGCTGTTCGCGACGTCGGCCGACGCGTTCATCGCGCGCCCCGAACTGCGCGAAGAAGTGTTCGGCCCCGCTTCGCTGATCGTGCGCTGCCCGGATGCCGACACGCTGCATCGCGTGCTGAAGTCGCTCGAAGGCCAGTTGACGATCGCCGCGCATCTCGCCGACGGCGACGCGCCGCTGTTCGCCGCGCTGCGCCCGACGCTCGAGCGCAAGGCCGGCCGCATTCTCGTCAACGGCTTCGGCACCGGCGTCGAGGTCGGCCATGCAATGGTGCACGGCGGCCCGTTCCCGGCGACGTCCGACACGCGCACGACGTCGGTCGGCGCACGCGCGATCGAGCGCTTCCTGCGCCCGGTGTCGTACCAGGACCTGCCGGACGCGCTGCTGCCGGACGCGATCCGCGATAGCAATCCGCTGAACGTGCCGCAGCGCATCGACGGCGTGCCCGCGCCGCGCGAGGTGAACCATGTCTGAGCAAACCGCCGAAGTCGTCCTGTCACTCGACGAAGTCCATGCGCTCGCGCTGCGCGTGCTGACGCACAACGGGATGTCCGATGCGCATGCGCGGGCGATCGCCAACGTGATCACGCAGGGCCAGCGCGACGAATGCCATTCGCACGGCGTGTACCGGCTGCTCGTCTGCGTGCGTTCGCTGAAGAAGGGCAAGGTCGATCCGCAAGCGGTGCCGACGCTGCGCCGGCTGTCGTCGTCGATCGTCGCGGTCGACGCGCATCGCGGCTTCTCGCTGCTGAGCTTCGAAACCGGGCTGCCCGTGCTCGCCGAGATGGCGAAACAGCACGGGATCGCCGCGATGGCGATCAACCACTGCTACCACTTCTCCGCGCTGTGGCCCGAGGTCGAGGCGATCGCGGCCGAGGGGCTGGTCGGCATCGCGATGAACCCGAGCCACAGCTGGGTCGCGCCGGAAGGCGGCCGCGAACCGGTGTTCGGCACGAACCCGATCGCGTTCGCATGGCCGCGCCCGGATGGCGAGCCGTTCGTGTTCGATTTCGCGACGAGCGCGATCGCGCGCGGCGACATCGAGCTGCACGCGAAGCAAGGCAAGGCGATTCCGCCGCACTGGGCGATCGACGCCGACGGCCAGCCGACCACCGATCCGAAGGCCGCGCTGCAGGGCGCGATGCGCACGTTCGGCGGCCACAAGGGCTCGGCGCTCGCGGCGATGGTCGAATTGCTCGGCGGCGCGCTGATCGGCGACATGACGAGCCGGGAATCGATGGATTTCGACGAAGGCGTCGGCGCGACGCCATGCCACGGCGAGCTCGTGATCGCGTTCGATCCGAAGGTGTTCCTCGGCGACGATCTCGACGCGGGGCTCGCGCGCGGCGAGCGGATGTTCGGGTCGATCGTCGCGCAGGGCGCGCGGCTGCCGTCGCAACGGCGGTTCGACGCCCGCGCGCGCAGCATCGCGAACGGCGTGCGGATTCCGCAGGCGCTTTACGACGAGATCCTGACGCTGCTCGACTGACGCCGGAGCGCGGGAGTGGCACGGCTGGATCGTCGATAAAAGCGCGATCGGGCCGCCTCCCGAACCGGCCGCGCGGGCGTGCCGCAGCCGCTCGCGCGTTTCGCGCCGCGCCGGCCGCCCGCGCCGCTTGCCGGCCCCGCGGGCGCCACGCCCCCGGCGGCTGTGGGATAATCGCCCGGTTTGCCCAGGGCGCAGCTCAAGAGGTTGTTCGCACGGGCGCGAGAGAGGCCTTTATTCCCGTGCCTCCACCCTTTTCCGCGATATTTCTTCAGCAACCACGATGCCCACTTACCGTTCCAAAACCTCCACCGCCGGCCGCAACATGGCAGGTGCGCGCTCGCTGTGGCGCGCCACCGGCATGAAAGACGACGATTTCTCGAAGCCGATCATCGCGGTCGTCAACTCGTTCACCCAGTTCGTGCCCGGGCACGTGCACCTGAAGGATCTCGGCCAGCTCGTCGCGCGCGAGATCGAGGCTGCCGGCGGCGTCGCGAAGGAATTCAACACGATCGCGGTCGACGACGGCATCGCGATGGGCCACGACGGCATGCTGTATTCGCTGCCGAGCCGCGACATCATCGCCGACTCGGTCGAATACATGGTGAACGCGCACTGCGCGGACGCGATGGTGTGCATCTCGAACTGCGACAAGATCACGCCGGGGATGCTGATGGCCGCGATGCGCCTGAACATTCCGGTGATCTTCGTGTCGGGCGGCCCGATGGAAGCCGGCAAGACGCGCCTCGCTAACCCGGTCACCAAGACCGTCGAACTGAAGAAGCTCGACCTCGTCGACGCGATGGTGATCGCGGCCGACCAGTCGTATTCGGACGCCGACGTCGCCGAAGTCGAACGCTCGGCCTGCCCGACCTGCGGCTCGTGCTCGGGCATGTTCACCGCGAACTCGATGAACTGCCTGACCGAAGCGCTCGGCCTGTCGCTGCCCGGCAACGGCACGGTGGTCGCGACGCACGCCGATCGCGAGCAACTGTTCAAGCGCGCCGGCCGCCGCATCGTCGAACTGACGCGCCAGCACTACGAGCAGGACGATGAACGCGTGCTGCCGCGCTCGGTCGGCTTCAAGGCGTTCGAGAACGCGATGACGCTCGACATCGCGATGGGCGGCTCGACCAACACGATCCTGCACCTGCTGGCGATCGCGCAGGAAGCCGGCATCGACTTCACGATGAAGGACATCGACCGCCTGTCGCGCACCGTGCCGCAGCTGTGCAAGGTCGCGCCGAACACGAACAAGTACCACATCGAGGACGTGCACCGCGCAGGCGGCATCATGGCGATCCTCGGCGAGCTCGAGCGCGCCGGCAAGCTGCACACCGACGTGCCGACCATCCACGCACCGACGCTGAAGGATGCGCTGGACCAATGGGACATCGTGCGCACGCAGGACGAAGCGGTCCGTACGTTCTACCTGGCCGGCCCGGCCGGCATCCCGACGCAGGTCGCATTCAGCCAGGACACGCGCTGGCCGAGCCTCGACCTCGACCGCGCCGAAGGCTGCATCCGCTCGTACGAGCATGCGTTCTCGAAGGAAGGCGGCCTCGCCGTGCTGACGGGCAACATCGCGCTCGACGGCTGCGTGGTGAAGACGGCCGGCGTCGACGAAAGCATCCTCGTGTTCGAAGGCTCGGCTCACGTGACCGAATCGCAGGACGAAGCGGTCGAGAACATCCTGAACGACAAGGTCAAGGCGGGCGACGTGGTGATCGTGCGCTACGAAGGCCCGAAGGGCGGCCCCGGCATGCAGGAAATGCTCTACCCGACCAGCTACATCAAGTCGAAGGGGCTCGGCAAGGCATGCGCGCTGCTGACGGACGGCCGCTTCTCGGGCGGCACGTCGGGCCTGTCGATCGGTCACTGCTCGCCGGAAGCGGCAGCGGGCGGCGCGATCGGCCTCGTGCGCGACGGCGACCGGATCCGCATCGACATCCCGAACCGCACGATCGACGTGTTGGTATCGGACGAGGAACTGGCGCGCCGCCGCGAAGAGCAGAACGCGAAGGGCTGGAAGCCGGCGCAGCCGCGTCCGCGCAAGGTGTCCGCGGCACTGAAGGCGTACGCGAAGCTGGTCATGTCGGCCGACAAGGGCGCGGTGCGCGACGTGTCGCTGCTCGACGACTGACGGGGCGGTCGACCGACGACGGGCAACCGGCGACGGACAGTCCGCTCGGGCTGCGGCGCCACGCAACCGCCCGGCCGCCCGCTCGCCTGATCCCGAAGCCGCTCTCCGGAGCGGCTTTTTTTCGTCCTGCGCGCGGAGAAATCGCGGGGCTGGTACGGTCAATGACGGTATTCGTCGGTACCGCCGCCTCCGCCGCCACCGCGGTTACCGCCGCCGTTTCCGCCGCCTTGCGGCCGCGCGTAACCACCGCCACCGCCACCGCCACCGCCACCGCCGCCACCTCCCTGATGCACGGGCGGCATCGGACGGGCTTCACCGCCCGGTGCGGGGGGCGGGCGCAATACGGCCGGCGGCGGGCCCGCCGGCCGGGCATTGCCCGGCGCGGCCTGCATCGGCGCAGGCGCAGGTGCCGCCGGCGCCGGCATGCGGTTCGCTCCGTTCCAGCCGCCGCGCGTGGCCGACGGCTGCGCATCATGCGGCGCGGGCTGCGGGCCGCCCGGCGCGGCCTGCATCGGTGCAGGTGCAGGTGCCGCCGGCGCCGGCGTGCGGTTCGCTCCGTTCCAGCCGCCGCGCGTGGCCGACGGCCGTGCATCATGCGGCCCCGGCGGCGGGCCGCCCGGCACGGCCTGTATCGGCCCGCCCGGCCGCGGACGGCCCTGTCCCGGCGGGAACCCGCCGGGGCCGAGCCGCGGTTCCGCGCGATGCGCCCAACGATCGCGGTCGTGGTACCACGGGCGGTGCCGGTAATAACGATCCCAGTACGCGCCGATCGCGAATCCGGTCACCGGGACCCCGATGATCGCGCCGTATTCGAGCAACGGCACGTAGTTGCCCTGGTACGGATACTCGAGCAACTGCGCATCGATCCAGCCGCGCACGCCCGGCAGCGCGACGTCGCACCACGAGTAGTCGCTCAGGCAGCCGAATACGTCCAGCGCCGTGTCGGGCGGGATCTGCGCGACCACCGGATAATCGGGCGCCGGCCCGGCGTACAGCTCGGCCGGCGAGTTCGTGTAGGCGCTGCTCTGCGCATCGGCGACGCCCGGCGCGGCCGCGAGGCCAAGCAGGACGACGCACAGACTTCGGACAATCGTGTTGCTCATGATGCTCTCCCGCGCGGCCCCGCCGCGCGCCCTCAGTGCCGATGGCCGCCGCCCCAGTGGCCGCCGCCCCAATGCCCGCCGCCCCACGGACGATGCCAGTACCCGCCGCGCCCGCCCCAGTACCCGCCGCCCCAACGGCCCCAGAAACCGATCGTGACGGGCGGCCCGTACCAGCCGGGGTAGTACGCGGGGTACGCGGGGTAGTAGTACGGATACGGCGGCGGCACATAGGCCGGCGCGACATACACCGGCACCGGCGCAACGACGTCGGCCGGCGTATCAGGGGCCGGCGAAAGGGCCGCGCCGGGCGCGGCCGGTGCAACCGGGATCTCGCGCTGTGTTACCGTGGCGGGCGCCGGCGCGTAATAAGGCGCATACCCGTACGGGCTCGTGTAGTAGCAGCCGCCGAGCGTCAGCGCGGCCAGCGCGATGACGGCGGGCCTCGCGGCGGAAATCGGGTTCATCTCGTGCTCCGGCAGAATCCGCGCGCCGCCGCCGGGCGCGCGCCTGACTCTAGCTTACGTCCCCTGCAGATTTCCGCGGGTATGATCGGTTACTTTTTGTTTCCTGCACCGGACGGTCGTGCGGGCATACCCCATGCTGCCTGTCTGCCGCGCCCGCATTGAAGTTGGCGCAGATGCCCTCAACTTGAACGATGTCAGGCTGACCGGCGCGGACGAGCGTTCGCGGACACACGGCGGCCCGAAACCGGCGGACTTCGGTCCGCCCCCGACAGGAGCGCGGCCCACGCCGCCATCGACATGACTACGCCACGCCCCACTCCCCGGGCGGACACGCCGCTCGATCCGATCATCCAGTTGCTGGCGCTCGCCGGCGAACAGGGTTATCTGACCCACGCCGACCTCGTCGACGCGCTGCCGCCCGAAAGCGACAGCCCCGACGCGCTCGACGTCGTGCGCGCCGCGCTCGCCGACATCGGCATCGCCGTGCTCGACGAGCCGGCCGCGCCTGCGCCGTTCGCCGGTACGGCACCTGTCGATGTCGATCGCGACACGCTCGACGAAGGCCGGGCCGTGCTCGGCGATCTCGCACGCGGCACGAGCGCATCGACCGATCCGCTCGCGCTCTACATGCGGCGCATGCAGGCAGTACCGCTGCTCACGCGCGAAGGCGAAATCGTGCTCGCCCGCGAAATCGAGACGGGCCGCCACCAGGTGCTGCACGCGCTCGCCGGCTGTCCGGCGGCGGTCGACGCGCTGCTTGCGCGTCACCGTGCAACGGCGGGTGCCGCCGGCGCAACCGGATCGCCCGACGACGACGACGGCGACACGCCCATGCCCGCCAGCTACGACGCGCTGCAGGCAGCCGTGTCGGCGCTGCGCGGCGCCTTGCTTGCGCATGGCTGCCGTTCGGCCGAATACCGCGACGCGCGCAACCGCGTGGCCGCGCTGCTCGGCACGATCGCGTGGGTCGCGCCGGCCGTCGACGACGCAAGCCGCGTAGTGCGCGCGCTCGCGGCAGCCCCGCACGACGCCGCAGCGGGCGAAGCCGCCCGCTTCGACGCGGTCGCCCGACGTGCCCTCGCGGCAGCGCTGACCGACGGCCAGCAGAAAGTGCACGACGCGACCCGCGCGATGCTCGAGGCGAACCTGCGGCTCGTGCTGTCGATCGCGCGCAAGTACATGAACCGCGGCATCGACCTGTCCGATCTCGTGCAGGACGGCTGCCTCGGCCTGATGCGCGCGATCGAGAAATTCGAATACCGGCGCGGGTTCAAGTTCTCGACCTATGCGACCTGGTGGATCCGCCAGGCGGTCGCGCGCGCGGTCGCGGATCGCTCGCGCACGATCCGCGTGCCGGTGCACGTCGGCGACCAGTACCAGCGTGTACGGCGGCATGCGCTGCGCTTTCGCCAGCACACCGGCCGCCAGGCGACGCCTGCCGAACTCGCGGCCGAAACCGGGCTCGACGAGGACAAGGTGCGCGCGGTGCTCGCGCTGCCCGCCGAGCCCGTCTCGCTCGACACGCCGCTGCCCGACGCGGACACCGGCCTCGTGGACCTGATCGAGGATCAGGCGTCGGCCAGCCCGTTCGAGCAACTGGCCGACACGCGCATGCGCGAATGCGTGACGTCGCTGCTGCGGTCGGTCACGCCGGCCGAGGCCGACGTGCTGCGCCGGCGGTTCGGCCTCGGCGGCGCCGAGCCCGATACGTACGACGCGATCGCGCAGGACGCCGGCATGTCGCGCGAACGCGTGCGGCAGATCGAGAAACGTGCGCTCGCCGCGCTGCGCACGGCCGCCGAGGCCGAGAACGCGCAGTCGTTTCTCGACGCGTAAGCGCGACGCACGGTCGTGCCCACATGCGGCACGACCGTGCGCTTCGCGCCTGTGCTACGTTTGCCATTGACGTGCGTCAAGTTTTGTTCGTCGCGCGTCGCGACAATGGTCAAGAGCCGACCGGCGCATCGCTCGCCGCGTCCATTCCGTTTGCGCTTCCCCGGGTCCCTCGCCATGCAGTCGACCGCCAGCCAAACGTACGAGGAAAACCGGCACATCGCGGCATGCCTGCGCGAGGCCGCGCAGTGGCTCGCCGATCAGGGCGCGAACCCGTACCGGGTCGCTGCGTACCGCGCGTCGGCCGCTACGATCGATGCGCTCGACCGCGACATCCGCACCTTGTTCGAAGCCGGTGGCGTCGACGCGCTGGGCGCGCTGCCCGACATCGGCACCGGCGTCGCGCAGGCGATCGCCGAACTGCTGGTGACGGGACGCTGGCGCCAGCTCGACCGGCTGCGCGGCGATACCGAGCGGATATCCGCATTCGAGGCCGTGCCGGGCATCGGCCACGCGCTCGCGCTGCGCATTCACGACGCGCTGCACATCGACACGCTCGAGGAGCTCGAACGCGCGGCCCGCAACGGCCAGCTCGAAACGATCGCGGGCGTCGGCCCACGGCGCGCGGTCGGCATCCGCACCGCGCTCGACGACGTGCTGAGCCGCCGCCGGCGCTGGCAGGGTCACATGCAAGACGCCGGCCCCGGCACTGAGCCGCCCGTCGAGCTGCTGCTCTACATCGATCGCCAGTACCGCCACAAGGCCGCCGCCGGCGTGTTGCCGATGCTCGTGCACCGGCGCCTGAACGCGGACGACTATGTGCCGCCGCCCGTGATGCACATGACGAAAGGCGGCTGGCATTTCACGGCGCTGTGCCAGCATGCCGCCGCGCGCACGCCGGAATCCGGCCACACGATGGACTGGGTTTCGCTCTACTTCTACGATGCCGTGCAGCGCGAACACCAGCGCACCGTCTTCACCGAAACGTTCGGCTCGCTCGTCGGCAAGCGCATCGTGCGCGGGCGCGAGATGGAGTGCCGCGTGTATTACGCGGGATGAGTCATGCGTCGGCCGCTTCGCTGACGGCGAATGCCGCATTGCGCCAGCCAACCGCTTACGCGCCGTCCGCCTTCGTGCGGCGCGCCGGATGACGATGCGCGGCGATGCGCAGCAGCTTCTGGAACGACGGGCATTCGAGATGGTTCTGCGCCGGGCACACGGCCGCATGCCGCAGCGCATCGCGCACGGCGCCGAGACGGCGGATCGTGCGATCGAGTTCGTCGGCCTTGCCGTCGAGCTTCGCGCGATCGATCGCGGGCCGGCCGTCCGCGCCGACCATCGCGAGGATGTCGTCGAGCGAAAAACCGGCCTCGCGGCCGAGCGCGATCAGCGCCAGGCGCTCCAGCACCGACTCGTCGTATTGCCGCCGCAGCCCGTGCCGGCCGGTCGGGACGATCAGCCCCTTTTCCTCGTAGTAGCGCAGCGTCGACGCGGGCAACCCCGTGCGCCGCGCGACGTCCGCAATGTCCAGACGGCTCATTCTTGACCTCAAGTGAACTTGAAGTTGCAAGATAGTCGCCCGACTCCGTAAAGACAAGCGTGGACCGACATGAAACCGCTGAACCCGACTCGTATTCCGCTGCGTCGCGCAGCTTTCCCCGTTCGCCGCGGAGATGCGCGATGAGCCCGCCGGACGTCCTGCTCGACCTGCTGCCGATCGGCGCGGTGGCTCTATCTGGCGGCGTTCACGCTCGCGGCGCTGGCCCGTTGAGCACGCGGCTTTGCGGGAGCCATGCCGGGTGGGGCCGGCTCGGCCGGCCGTCGCAGAAACCTGCGACGCGCCGCGCCTGTGCCATGCATCCATCCGACGCGCCCGCTTCGCGCCGCGTCAGGCCTTCATCGTTCCCGTGCGCACGTAGCGCTCGTGCCACGACAGCGCCTCGGCGAGCAGGTGCGGCGTGTGCTTGCCGAAGCTTTCGCGCGACGCACGCTCGAAGTAGTCCTCGAGCATCGGCCGGTAATCGGGGTGAGCGCAGGTCGCGATGATCTTGCGCGCGCGCTGCTTCGGCGACAGCCCGCGCAGGTCCGCGAGGCCCTGCTCGGTGACGACCACCGCGACGTCGTGCTCGGTATGGTCGACGTGGCTCGCCATCGGCACGATCCGCGAGATCGCGCCGCCCTTCGCGGTACTCGCCGACATGAAGCACGACAGATAGCCGTTGCGCGCGAAGTCGCCCGAGCCGCCGATGCCGTTCTGGATCTTCGTGCCCATCACGTGCGTCGAGTTCACGTTGCCGTAGATGTCGGCCTCGATCATCCCGTTCATCGCGATGCAGCCGAGGCGGCGCACGAGTTCCGGATGGTTGCTGATCTCCTGCGGGCGCAGCACGATCTTCTCGCGGAACGTCGCGATCTCGTCTGCGAAGCGCTGCACGGCGGCCGGGCTCAGCGACAGCGCGGTAGCCGACGCGAAGCTCAGCGTGCCGTCGTCGAGCAGGTCGAGCATGGCGTCCTGAATCACTTCGGTGTACGCGGTCAGGTTCGAGAAGCCGGCCGAGCTGAGTTCCGCGAGCACCGCATTCGTGATGTTGCCGACGCCCGACTGCAGCGGCAGCAGGTTCTCCGGCAGGCGGCCGCGCTTCACTTCGTGGCGCAGGAAGTCGATCAGTTGCAGCGCGATCTGCTTCGACGTCTCGTCCGGCGCGGAGAACGCGTTGCTGCGATCGGGCGCGTCGGTCTCGACGATCGCGACGATCTTGTCGGCCGGGCAGCGCAGGTACGGCTCGCCGATCCGGTCGTCGCTCTTCGTCAGCGGAATCGGCTTGCGATGCGGCGGCAGCGCGGTACCGTAGTAGACGTCGTGCATCCCGTCGAGGCCGAGCGGCTGGCGCGAGTTGACCTCGAGGATCACGTGCTTCGCGCGTTCGAGCCACGTCTTGTTGTTGCCGATCGATGCGGACGGAATCAGCAGCCCGTCCTCGCGGATGCCCGCGACTTCGACGATCGCGACGTCGAGATCGCCGTACAGCCCGAACCATGCGTATTGCGCGACGTGGCTCAGGTGGACGTCCTGGTAGTCGACTTCGCCGCTGTTGATCTTGTCGCGCAGCGTCGGGTCGGACTGGTACGGCAGGCGCATCGAGATGCCGTTGGTGCGGGCGAGCGCGCCGTCGAGTTCCGGCGCGGTGGATGCGCCCGTCAGCACGTTGATCCGGAAGTCCTCGCCGCGCGCGTGCGCCGCGTCGATGTGGGCGGCAAGCGCGGCCGGCACGGCCTTCGGATAGCCCGACCCGGTGAAGCCGCTCATGGCGACGGTCATGCCGGGACGGATCAGCGCGGCGGCTTCGTCGGCGGTGCGGACGAGCGAACGCAGGGCGGGAGCGAGGATGCGTGATGAAGACATGGCTGGTTTCTGACGCTTTGGTCTGTCGTTGACGTCGCGGGGGGTGTCTCCTGAGCGACATGAAGCCCTTGGGGCCGCAAGATGCGGCCGGCACCACAGGCACGGTCGGAGTATCGCAGAGGCGACCGCCGCGAAATGTCCGCCGGATGCAAAAGATCCTTGCCGGATTTGCCGGGTATCGAACGACCGTTCTGTGACAGGCGCCCCCAATGAACCGGATGCACGCGAAAGGTGCACGAAAGCATCGGGACGAATGACCGGTCGCCGATCGCCAACCTTCGCGAATCTATCGGCGGATTTCCATTGCAATTTGCTGCGCATCGATCGGCAGTTGCCGATACGCGTGCAGCGCGGCCAATTGTCGCCCGATGCCCCTTCTCAGAACCTGACGCATGTCAAGATCGCACGCGCCGCGCGCCGTCCGCCGGCATGCGCGAAAAGCACCGCCGCACCGGCCTTCGAGGCCCGTCCGCCCTTGACAGCCGCGCGATGCGAACCACACTGGAATACGGGCCCGGCTGCCGCGTTTGCGCGCCCTTTCCCACGCTTGGTTTTCGACTGGCCGCGCCCCGCAAGACGCGGTAACACTCCCGTATGTCAGGACATTGATCGAATAAAAAGCAACAAATTACAATTCCGTATATATTTCGCCGATGGACCAAAGAAAAACCGCCACACGATCCGAGCCCCCCCTGCCACGCACCTGGGATGCGCGGCTCGCGCGCTCGCTCGTCCGACCGCTTGTCGATACGCCGGTCACCCCGAATCACCTCACCACCCTTCGTCTGATGATTGGCCTCGCCGGCGCCTGGTGCCTCGCGCACGGCGGCTTCGGCTGGAGCAACGCAGGCGCGTTCCTGATCGTGCTGTCGAACTTCGTCGACCACACCGACGGCGAGCTCGCGCGCATCAGCGGCAAGTCCAGCAAGATCGGTCACTTTTACGACCTCGCGGCCGATGCGCTCGTGACGATCGCGCTGTTCGTCAGCATGGGCCTCGGCATCGTCGCCCAGGGCGGCCAGATGGCCGCGTCGCCGGTGCTGCTCGGCGCGGTGGCCGGCGCGGCCGTCGCGCTGATCTTCTTCCTGCGCATGCGGATCGAATCGATCGCCGGCAAGGCCGGCACCAAACAGGCATTCGCCGGCGGCTTCGAAACCGAAGACGTACTGTACCTGCTGCCGATCGTGACGCTCGTCGACGGCGTCGAGCCGTTCCTGCTCGCGGCGTCGATCGGCGCCCCGCTGTTCGCCGCATGGGTCGTGATCGACTGGTGGCGCATCGTCCGGCGCGGCAACCTCCCGCAGAATTCAACCGAAATCCAGGCTTCCAAATGACTCCGAGCACGCGCGACGACTCCGTGCTGAGCCCGGCACGCCCCGCGCCTGCGCGCGCGGCCGCGTCCGACCCTGATCGCACCGTGGCCGACTGCGTCGGCCGTCTCGACCTCGACCGCCTGCGCGGCGACTACACGCGCCAGGGGTCGTTCCTGTACCTCGACGCCTTCCTGCCGGCCGACGCGCACGCGAAGCTCGCGGCCGCCGCCCGCGCGATGCAGGCCGGCCTGAACCGCAATTACCTGCCCGGCCACAAGCAGGGCGGCAGCGTGAGCCGCCATACGATCGACGAGCAGGCGCCGTACATCGCCGAGCTATATCGTTCGAAGGCGCTGATCGGCTTCCTCGAGAAGCTCACGGGCGACAAGCTGATGCTGTCGCCGGACGACGATCCGCATGCGTACGCGCTGTATTACTACACGAAGCCCGGCGACCACATCGGCTGGCACTACGACACGTCGTACTACGACGGCCGCCGCTACACGCTGCTGATCGGCGTGATCGACGAATCGTCGTGCCGCCTCGACTACGAGCTGCACACGCGCAACCCGGACATGCCCGACGAACCGGGCTCCGTGCAGATCGCCGACGGCGGCATCGTGCTGTTCGACGGCGACAAGCTGCGCCACCGCATCACGCCGCTCGGCCAGAACGAGATGCGCGTGTCGCTGACTTTCGAATACGTGACGAACCCCGGCATGCGGCCGTGGAAACGCTTCATCTCGAACATGAAGGACGCGATCGCGTATTTCGGTTTCCGCCAGGTGTTCAAGCAACTGGCCACGCGGCGCACGGCCGGGTCATGACACGCGCCGGCCTGATCCTGCTGTCCCTCGGGACCGCACTCTTCGTCGCACTCCTTGCATGGCAGGGCGTCGGCGCGGTCGCGTCGACGTTCCTCGCGGCCGGCTGGGGCCTCGCGCTCGTCGCGGCGTTCCACGTCGTGCCGCTCGTGATCGATGCGATCGCGATCTCCGTGATGTTCCGCCGCGGCCAGCCGGGCGCCGAGCTCGGCAACGCGCTGCGCGCGCGCTGGGTCGGCGAATCGGTCAACAGCCTGCTGCCCGCCGGGCAGATCGGCGGCCCCGTGCTGATGGTGCGCCACCTCGCGCAGCGCGGCACGCGGATGGCCGACGCGGCGGCCGCCGTCACCGTCGGCACGACGATGCAGGCGCTCGCGCAGATGGCGTTCGCGCTGATCGGCATCGCCGCGTTCAGCCTGTATGCGACGCACGAATCGGTCGCGCACCTGCGCACGCCCGCGCTGATCGCCACCGGCGTGCTCGGCGCGCTCGCCGCGCTGTTCTACGTGGCGCAGCGGCGCGGGCTGTTCGGCCGCGGCCTGCGCCTCGCGTCGAAGCTGCTGGGCCCGCGCGACTGGTCGTCGCTCGCGACCCGCGCCGACGCGATCGACGACGCGGTCGGTGCGCTGTACCGCGATCGTGCGAGGGTCGCGAAGACCTTCGCATTGAGCCTCGTCGGCTGGATCGTCGGCACCGCGGAAGTGTGGCTCGCACTGCACTTCCTCGGGCACCCGGTGAGCTGGCTCGACGCGCTGCTGCTCGAAAGCGTCGGCCAGGCGATCCGCGGCGCGGCCTTCGCGATCCCGGGCTCGCTCGGCGCGCAGGAAGGCGGTTACCTGCTGCTCGCGCCGCTGGTCGGACTGCCGCCCGACGCGGCGCTCGCGCTGTCGCTCGCGAAGCGCGCGCGCGAACTCGCGCTCGGCCTGCCCGGCCTGCTCTATCTGCATTTCAGTGAAAGAAACTGGCAGCGGCGCCGTGCGCCGCAGCCGCTCGCCGACTGATCGTTCAGATCCGCCGGCTTTTTGGTTGGAGAACCCATGCGAGCCATCATTCTTGCGGCAGGCCTCGGCTTGCGCCTGCAACAACCGCCCGAGGCGCAGTTCCCGAAGTGCCTGCTGCGCTTCGACGACGTTTCGCTGCTCGAGCGCCATCTGCGTGTGCTCGACGCCGTGGGCGTCGACGAGATCGTGCTCGGGCTCGGCTTCCAGGCCGGGAAGGTCGAGCAGGAATTGAAGCGCCTCGGCCGTCAGGCCGAGATCGTGCTGAACGAGCGCTACGACCTCGGCAGCGTGCTGACCGTGCATACCGTCGCCGATGCGATGACGCGCGGCGGCGACGTGCTGCTGATGGACGCCGACGTGCTGTATGACGAGAACATCCTGCACGCGCTGGTGGCCGATCCCGGCAAGGCGGTCGATCGCCTGCTGATCGACCGCGACTTCGAGGCCGGCGACGAACCCGTCAAGCTGTGCGTGAAGAACGGCGTACCGGTCGAGCTGCGCAAGCAGCTCGCGGTCGACCTCGACTACGACACGATCGGCGAATCGGTCGGCTTCTTCCGCTTCACCGAAGGCACCGCGCGCCGCCTCGCGACGATCGTCGCGGGTTACGTCGACAGCGGCCGCGCGAACATGCCGCACGAAGAAGCCGTGCGCGACCTGCTGCTCGAAGGCGGCCATTCGTTCGACGTCGCCGACGTCACCGGCTCGCCGTGGATCGAGATCGACTTCCCGAACGATGTCGCACGCGCGACGCAAGAAATCCTCCCCCTGATTCAACGCACCACCGCAGGAGCCGCACGATGAACGCACGCGAACCCAACTTCACCGAATCGCGCAGCGCGCGCCTGCGCCGCATGCTCGTCAGCAGCGACCTCGAATTCCTGATGGAAGCGCACAACGGCCTGTCCGCGCGGATCGTCCGCGAAGCCGGCTTCAAGGGGATCTGGGCATCGGGCCTCGCGATCTCCGCGCAGTTCGGCGTGCGCGACAACAACGAGGCCAGCTGGACGCAGGTCGTCGACGTGCTCGAATTCATGGCCGACGCAAGCGACCTGCCGATCCTGCTCGACGGCGACACCGGCTACGGCAACTTCAACAACGTGCGCCGCCTCGTGAGGAAGCTCGAACAGCGCGGCATCGCCGGCGTCTGCATCGAGGACAAGCAGTTCCCGAAAACGAACAGCTTCATCGACGGCGAGCGCCAGCCGCTCGCCGAGATCGACGAGTTCTGCGGCAAGATCAAGGCCGGCAAGGATTCGCAGACCGATCCGGACTTCTCGATCGTCGCGCGCGTCGAGGCACTGATCGCGGGCTGGGGGATGGACGAGGCGCTGCGCCGCGCGAACGCGTATGCGGAAGCCGGCGCCGACGCGATCCTGATCCACAGCAAGCTGTCGCGCCCGGACGAGATCCTGCAGTTCGCACGCGAATGGAGCGGCAAGGCGCCGCTCGTGATCGTGCCGACCAAGTACTACAGCACGCCGACCGACGTGTTCCGCCAGGCCGGCATCAGCACCGTGATCTGGGCGAACCACCTGATCCGCGCATCGGCTTCCGCGATGCAGGCCGTCGCGCGCGAGATCCACGAGAACGAAACGCTGATCAACGTCGAAGATCGCGTCGCGTCGGTCAACGAGATCTTCCGCCTGCAGGACGCCGACGAATACTCGGCAGCCGAGCGCATCTACCTGTCGTCGTCGTCGCGCGCGTCGAATGCGGCGGTCGTGCTCGCCGCGAGCCGTGGCAAGGGGCTCGAAGCCGTCACCGAAGACAAGCCCAAGGTCATGTTGCCGGTGGCCGGCAAGCCGCTGCTGCGCTGGCTCGTCGACGGCTTCAAGAAGCAAGGCGTGAACGACATCACCGTGGTCGGCGGCTATCGCGCCGACGCGATCGACACGTCCGGCATCAAGCTCGTCGTCAACGAGCGCCATGCGCAGACGGGCGAGCTCGCGTCGCTCGCGTGCGCGGCGGAACGCCTGACCGGCGACACCGTGATCTCGTACGGCGACCTGCTGTTCCGCAGCTACATCCTGCGCGACCTCGCCGAAAGCGAGGCCGAATTCAGCGTCGTCGTCGATTCGTCGCTGACGGAGCCGACCAACCAGAGCGTGCGCGACTTCGCGCTCTGCTCGGCTGCGGACGATCGCGGCCTGTTCGGCCAGAAGACTTATCTGCAACGTGTATCGAGCGACGTCGCCGCAGGCACGCCGCACGGCCGCTGGATCGGCCTGCTGAACGTGCGCGGCGCCGGCGTCGATCGCCTGAAGGTGATGCTCGCGACGCTGCAGGCGCGCGACGATTTCGACACGCTCGACATCCCGATGCTCCTCAACGAACTGATCGCCGCCGGCGAGAAGATCGAGGTGCAGTACGTGCACGGCCACTGGCGCGGCGTCAACGATCTCGAAGACTTCCGCCGCGCGGGCGACTTCGCGCACGGCCAGACGCCGCTGTCCGAACCGGGCTCCGGCAACGGGGGCGCGCAATGATCGAAGCGGCCCAGTTCGTCGAGGCCGCGCGCGAACGCGGTTTCGACTGGTACGCGGGCGTGCCCTGCTCGTACCTGACGCCGTTCATCAATTACGTGCTGCAGGACCCGACGCTGCACTACGTGTCGGCCGCGAACGAAGGCGACGCGGTCGCGCTGATCGCGGGCGCGACGCTCGGCGGCAAGCGCGGGATCGCGATGATGCAGAACTCGGGGCTCGGCAACGCGGTGAGCCCGCTGACGTCGCTGACCTGGACGTTCCGCCTGCCGCAACTGCTGATCGTCACGTGGCGCGGCCAGCCGGGCGTCGCCGACGAGCCGCAGCACGCGCTGATGGGCCCGATCACGCCCGCGATGCTCAACACGATGGAGATCCCGTGGGAGACGTTCCCGACCGACCCCGAACAGGTCGGCCCGGCACTCGACCGCGCGATCGCGCACATGGACGCGACGGGCCGCCCGTACGCGCTCGTGATGCAGAAAGGCAGCGTCGCGCCGTATGAACTGAAGGCGAACCCGGCGGCGAAGCCGCGCGCGCATGTCGCCGCGCAAGCGTCGTCGCATGCCGCGTCGGCCGACACATGGCCGACCCGTCACGACGCGCTGCAGCGCGTGATCGCGCACACGCCGGTCGACTCGACCGTCGTGCTCGCATCGACCGGCTTCTGCGGCCGCGAACTCTACGCGATCGACGATCGCGAAAACCAGCTGTACATGGTCGGCTCGATGGGCTGCGTGACGCCGCTCGCGCTCGGCCTCGCGCTCGCACGCCCCGACCTGCGCGTGGTGGCCGTCGACGGCGACGGCGCGGCACTGATGCGCATGGGCGTGTTCGCGACGCTCGGCACCTACGGCCCGGCCAACCTCACGCACGTGCTGCTCGACAACGGTGCGCACGAATCGACGGGCGGCCAGGCGACCGTGTCGCAGCATGTGTCGTTCGCGGGCGTCGCAGCCGCATGCGGCTATGCGTCGGCGGTCGAAGGCGACACGCTCGACGTGCTCGATGCGACGCTGGTTGCGCCGGGCGACGGGGTGCAGTTCGTTCGTCTCGCGATCCGCACCGGCGTGCCCGACGGCCTGCCCCGCCCGACCGTCACGCCGGTCGAGGTCAAGACCCGTCTGATGCGGCACATCGGCGCCGCGCAGGCCGAAGCCCACGCTGAAGGAGCCCTTTGATGCTGCTGCTGAACCCCGGCCCGGTAACGCTCACCGAACGCGTGCGCCGCAGCCTGCTGCAACCCGACCTGTGCCACCGCGAAAGCGAATTCTTCGATCTGCAGGACGAAGCGCGCGCGCGCCTCGTCGCCGCCTACGAACTCGATCCGGCCGAATGGGCGGCCGTGTTGATGACGGGTTCCGGCACGGCCGCCGTCGAAAGCATGATCGCGGCGCTCGTGCCGCGGGACGGCAAGTTGCTCGTGATCGAGAACGGCGTGTATGGCGAGCGGATCGCGCAGATCGCGACACAGTACGGGATCGCGCACGACGTGCTGAAGCATGAATGGATGCAGGCGCCCGATCTCGCGCAGATCGCCGCGCGCCTCGACGCGGGCGGCTACTCGCACGTCGCGGTGATCCATCACGAAACGACGACGGGCCGCCTGAACGATCTCGGCGCGATCGCCGATGTATGTCGTTCGCGCGGCGTGAAGCTGCTCGTCGACGGCGTCAGCAGCTTCGGCGCGGAAGCGATCGACTTCGCCGGCGGCGACATCGACGCGGTTGCCGCGACTGCGAACAAGTGCCTGCACGGCGTGCCGGGCGCGGCGTTCGTGATCGTGCGCCGCAGCGCGCTCGCGAAGGCGGCGAGCCGCACGTACTACCTCGACCTCGGCCGTCTCGCGAAACTGCAGGACCAGCGAAATACGCCGTTCACGCCTTCCGTGCATGCGTATTACGCGCTCGTCGAGGCGCTGCGCGAATTCGACGAGGCCGGCGGCTGGCGTGCGCGCCATGCGCATTACAAGGCGCTCGCCGACCGGGTGCAGGCCGGCCTCGCCGCGCGCGGGATGCCGCTGGTGCTGCCGGAAGGCGCGTCGTCGGTCGTGCTGCGCGCGTACCGGCTGCCGCAGGGCGTCACGTACGAGACGCTGCACGACGGCCTGAAGGCGCGCGGCTTCGTGATTTATGCGGGGCAAGGCGGGCTGTCGAAGGAACTGTTCCGGATCTCGACGATGGGCGCGATCGAAGCGGCTGATGTCGATCGGTTGCTGGATGGGTTTACCGAGTTGACGCGGTAAGCGGCTGACTTTTCTCGTCGACCTAAGGCCCGTGAGGGCCTTTTTTGTTCTCTGCGGATTTCTTGGGTGTCGCTTGTCGACCCTAAAGGGTCTGTCGATGATGCGATAGCTCGACGGCGGCTACTGGTCGCAATACGGACTCTCGTGCGGTCGTAAGCGCATCTACAGAGGTACTTGGATCGGGATTTGAACAAGCATTTTGGCACCGAAGACACGTTGAGCGATCAATCTATTCACCCGTTCCAGTCAGACTGGACATCCGTGCGCCCGTTTTTAGCATCGTCGCCCACGGCCTCTTATCATTTAGGTGTTCGTACCACAATGGCAGAGCGTACGCCGTAAAGCGAGTTTCAAAATGTATCTTCTCAGGCAAGGCACGGCAAATCTAACGGTATCGTAGAATGTAGCGGTTAAGTATAGGTGAAACAACAATGGGACAGGAAGACACGGTCCGGAAGCTTGCCGATATGACTGATGAAGGCGCCTTCGAGCGCCTTGCGACGGCCGTTCTGCGCTGTTCAGATAGTCAGCTTCATTCCCTTAGCCATCCCGGTGTAAATGCTGATGGCAAAACCGTCAAATCTCCCGTCGACGGTATAACCTTCGTGCTCGGCAACGATCCGCCGCAAATGGTCGCGGTACATCACACAATCTGCGCCGCGAAGGATCTTGAGAAGAAATGGCTCCATGATCCCGCTACCGTTAAGGCGCGTGGCCGTAGCAAACGTCCAACCGCGCCCGCCGGCGATGTCGTTAAGACGATTGAAATAATCGAAGAGGAAAGAAAGCGGACGCCAAACCTTCGCGCCACCCTTATTTTGACGACGAATCAGGAGCCTAGCGAAAGCCTCATGCGTAATGTCAATGCAGCCGGTATTGCGGCCGGAATCGCCATTGACATATGGGCGCGTTCACGACTGGCCGATATTCTTGACAACGATGCGCGAGGACAGTGGCTGCGAAGGCAGTTCTTGGGAATCGAGCAGGTCCGCCTCTCCGAAGAACTGCTGAGTGAGCTCTCGAAAAAAAATCTTGATATGTCCCGCCCGCCCGATCGCCCCGAGGCGTGGGTCGAACGAAACTTAGACCGCGCGATCGAAGAAGCGAACGAGGAAAAGATTGTATTCGTCATTGCCGAGTCAGGGGCAGGAAAGAGCGTTGCGTGTTACAAACGCTTATGGACAAATTCACAATCTGGCGGATTCAGTTTTGTATTAACCGATGAGGCGATCGCATCATCACTTTCACTTGAACAAGCGGTTGAGAAGACTTTGATGCAACTTCATCCGTCATTGATGATGGGCTGTGGGCGCGTCGCTTTCGAATTGACAAACCCGAGCCAACCGCTTCTTCTCTCCGTTGAGGACGTTAGTCGTTCGGGTCGCGGTGCAACCCTCATCGAAAAGATTGCGCGCTGGAATAGTGTCGAAAGCAGAGAAGATAATGCTCGATCGTGGCAATTGTTATGCCCTGTCTGGCCACAGGTGATTTCGTCGTTGAACGACGAGGCGCGTAGACGGATTAATAATCGGGCGATCGTTGGAACTGTGTTTACTGCCGATGAAGGCGCCAAGGCCGTAGAACGTCGCCGTGAGCTCGACGGTCGTTTGATGACCAAGCTCGAAGCTACTCGAATATCCGCAGGACTTGGACACGATCCGCTGTTGATTGCTCTTCATGATCCAGCTAATTCTCCCGATATTTCGCAGACGATCGCCCAATTTGTCGAGGCCAATCTACAGCAACTAACCGCAACGAAAGGCGAGTTTTCCGCATCAGAGTACCGCAAGACACTGTTAGACCTTGCTAAGTCAATGCTGCTTAACCGGCAGCTAGAACCGGGTTGGCTGACCCTGCTTGCACGGCCAGAGCTTATTGAGCATGCCACGGCGCTCAGGCACCTCGTTCATCAGGGTAGCGTTATCCGCCTTGCCGGCCCCTCAACCGACGAGAAGCTCGCGTTTAGGCATGATCGCGTCCGTGAGTGGCTACTCGCGCAGGCTGCATTTGACTTGCTGCACTCGAACGCCATGCCCGACGAAATTGTGGGTGAACCTTACTTTGCAGAGCTTTTCGGGCTGGCCATAACGCGTCAAGATTTCTCCGCTGGCAACATTGCCACAATCGCCGACCGTAATCCGTTAGCACTGTTTTGCGCCGTTCCGCATCTCAGTAAGCCTGCGTCACCCGCTCCGGAAACTATCGTTGCAGCGCTGGAAAAATGGCTAAACAATCACCCTGCGAAGATGCCCCGCGATAGCCATCTTCGCTGGGAGGCAATGCGAGTGCTCGCGGACGCGGAAGGGCCTAGTGTGCTACCTCTTGTCTCTCGATTCAACGACAACTCATGGTCCGCTCTGCGGGCACGGTACCGGAACGGCGATCTAATGGGCGGGATTGGTCTCTGCATGCAAATTGAGCCTGGCGTAATCGTGGCTGGACATGATGCCTTTCTTGACCACGTAAGGACACGGCTTGGTGCCAATTTGGTTCGCGCTCTTGCGACGCTCTTGAGCAAATCTCAACTTGAGGGCCCGATACGTACTGGTGCTCTGCGGCTGGCGGGTCATATTGGAGAACCTACGCTCGCGAATGCGATTCGCGCTTGCTGGCACAACGACGAAGAGCCGACCCAACACCTTGGCGAATACCTTTGGGCGTGTGCGCAATGTGTAGATACTGATCCAGCAACACTACTTGGACCTGTCTGTGATGCATGGGCATTGTTGTCGAACGATAGCAGCGGTAAGGGAATGCCATCGCCGCGCGATAGCCTCGCTGCGCATAACGTCAGGTTTGCATTTCATATTCGGCTACCAGATGGCGCCGTCAGATACTTCATAGAGCGTGCGGGCACATCGGAGCTTGAATGGCCAATAACGTATATGCTGCATGGCTTGGACCATCCCGATGCGGTTGAATTCATCGTTCGAAAACTCGCCGCCATTAGTGCGCGCCTGGAGGGAACTGTTGGATTCTCACCATTCGTCATAAGCGCGAAGGACGAGTGGGAGCGCCGACAGAAAAACGGTGGCCGTGCAATGTCCGTTGCGTCGAGGCAAAGGCTGTTGGAGATCTGGCAAGATCAGGCCTCGAGCAAGCATCTGCGCGAACAGGCATTCAGAATTTGGGCGTCGACGTATCGCGTAGGCGATCTCCACATTCTTCGCGCCGTGGTGAATACAGATAACGTGCTCGCAGATAAAGCGCTTTGGCGGCGCTTGCAACTAGGTGATCGCGAGGCGATCCCTGAATTAGTTTCGAAACTTTCTACGGATAGGTACGGGTACTGGTGGCAGCTTGGCCGCTACATCTGGTCCAGCGAATTAACAACGGCGCTGGATAAGGCGTTTGAGCGCCGCAGGGTTGCACGTACATCAACTGTCGACGATGACGTCGAGGAAGAGAATTCCGATTGGATACTCTCTGAGATCGTTGTATCCCTGCCAACTAGAGAAGCAGAGGCGGTTTTGAGCAAGCATTGGGACCATCTGGCCTCGTCAAATTATTATGTTATTGCTGCGCTTTACATAGCGACCCCCGGCCTGCAGGCGCGAGTTTCTGACTCGCTGAAAATAGCATCCGATCCGAAGGGGTTGCTCAAACATTTTTCAATGCTTTTCGGTCAGAACCGGCGCGGGCGTTCAGGACTGTTTCGAACCGAACAGATTGAAGCCGTCTTGCCCTATCTGGACTTACTTGACGAGCTATCGATCTACGACCTATGGACTGCATGCAACGAAAACGGATTATTTGCATTGAGGCGTGCGCACCTGGATTCGAGATGCCCGTCAACGATGCGCGGGTCAGACTATCTCGACAAGACGCGCGCCGCGCAAGCTCTCGATGGCTTTTTGGGAAATCGGAGGTGGATGATCGATCATTGGCTTGACGAATACCTTAAGTCCGGAGCGTCGCTTGACGACATCATGAATGTCGTCGGCAGTTGGCTTGACACAAAATCTGACGTCGAGTCTCTGCAGTTGGCAAGTGCCGCTGTTCTGCATATCGGCGAACGTCGGCACCTTGCACTGCTAAGAGCTGCGAAAATTGAACCTGTAGATGTGGCCGCTGCAATTGTTGCCGATGTGGAGTTTGGTGTAAGTCGACGTACGCTGCGCGTCTAGGTATCGGTTCACATGCTCGCGACGCCGATCGTCGCTCGGTGACATCCCCGACGGCACATACGACCACCTTCCGTCGCGCGACACGTCCGCCAACGGTGAACCTACGCTTAGGAACAGAAACCGGCCATTCCTGAAGTACGGTTGGGTGCGCGACCAATGACCGTTCATGGCGAACACCGACGCTCTACCCCACGCCCCCAGGAAATCTGCGAAGAACTCTTTTCCCCATCGAGACCATGAAAATCCGTCGCTTCGTTCCTTTATTGGCGCTCGCCGCCGCGCCCGTCGTTCACGCCGCCGACAACCAAACGTGCGGCGACGATACCGTCACGGCCATCGCCCGCTGGGCCGGCATCGCAAGCGCACGCATCGCCGCGCGCGACGCGGACCGGCTCGTCGTCGCGTCGGCGTGCAAGGTCATGCCGAACGCGCCGGGCACGACGATCGCGGCCGTCGCGTTCGATTCGCTGCCTAAAAGCAAGGACCCGAACGAAAGCAGCAAGCTGCAGGTCGTCGCGCTCGTCGAGGGCGGCAAGGTCGTCGCGGCCGAGCGGTCGGTGGTTCAGGAAGATGCAGCGACGGAGATCGACGCAAGCAGCTATCGCATCGACACCGCACCGTACCGGCTGTCGCCCGACGTGCGTGCGTTCGGTGTCGTGTTCACGAGCAGCGCGCGTGGGCCGAGTTGCCCCGATGCCGCTGCCAGCGAAGAACTGACGCTGTGGGTGCGCGAAGGCAACCGCATCCGCCCCGTGTTCGGCACCAACCTCTACGGCTGGGTCAGCAGCGAAGGCACGGCCTGCGGCGCCGGCGTCGGCGATGCGCGCAGCGAGGACGCACGCATGACGATCGCCGTCGAGAAAACGTCGAACCACGGCTTCGCGGACTTGTCGATCACGGCCCGCATCACGAAGACGCAACGCAAGGACGGCGAATACTCGGATACGGGCAAGCGAACGGCGCGTACGGTCGTGCGTTACGACGGCAAGTCGTATGGCATCGACATGTTCCGAACCTTCTGGTATCCGCCTTCGGCGATGAAGTGACGCAGCGGACGCGTCGCACTGCCCTGCCCGTTTGCTCGCCGTCGGCCTACTCCACCACCTTCGGCCCGATCGCATCGGTCGGCGTCGGCATCCGCAGTGCATCGTCGCGCACACCTCGCGCCTCACGCGCCATATACCGATCCTTCAACCGCTGGAACGGCTTCTCGACGAGGAAATAACTGGCCGTCGCGGCCAGCAGCGCCCACACGATGCCGAGCGGAAACGCATGCGCGACCGGCAGATCCGGATTCGCGAACGGCTGCTGCCACAGATAAAGGCTGAACGAGATCGTGCCGATGAACACGACGGGCCGCGCGCGCAGCCAGCGCGCGCACCAGAACTCGCCGCGGAAATTCAGCACGACGATCACGATCGCGATCAGCGCGGCTTCGAGCGTCACGCCGTACGTCGCGTTCCAGAAGCCGCCGAGCCGATGTTCGGCGAGCGGCATGCCGAGCAGCACGATGACGACGATCGCCGTCACGATCTGCGTCTCGCCGCGCCACGAGCGGATCCACGCTTCGAGCCGTTCGCGGTTGAGCGACGCATAGCAGCCGATCAGGATCGAATCGACGCCCGTGTGGAGCATCATCCCGAGTTGCCCGCGCAGCGCCGGCGCAGCGAAATACGTGACGGTGCGCACCAGCGGCACGATCAGGATCAGCGCGGCCAGCCAGCGCGTGCCGCCGCGGCGGGCGCCGTACACGAACAGCAGCGGCCAGAACCAGTAGAACTGCTCCTCGAGCGCAAGCGACCAGAAATGGCCGAGATACCATGCGCCATCCGGATGCAGCGCGTTATCGCCGGTCAGCCCGAACCACGCCGAGTAATTCCACAGGTGCAGCGCGGCATACAGCCACTGCCGGCGATCGACGTCGAACCAGCCGGCGAAGGCCACGATCGCGACCGCCGCGAGATAGACATAACAGGCCGGCCAGATCCGCAGCGCGCGGCGCACGTAGAACGACGTCAGCGCGATGCCGCCCGTGCGCGCGAACTCGGCGCGCAGCACGTTGGTGATCAGGAAACCGCTGAGGACGAAGAAGATCAGCACGCCGAGCCGGCCGTCGGCGATCAGCCGCAACGGCGCGTACCAGCCCGTGTAGCCGCCCGGCAGCATGTGCTCGGCGTGTCCGATAACAACCATCGACACCGCGACGGCGCGCAACCCGGTCAACTGCGTGACGCGATGGTTCATCGGCTGGTTCCCGTTGGCACGGTAAAGGAGCAGGAGATAGACCGGCGCCCCGATTCGGCGCACCGATATGCCGCCGGGATTTTGTATGAAAAATATCGGAATGAAATTACTTCAAAAATCCCGGAGCGGACACCGGCGATGGCGCGCCGTCTGGCGAGCCGACGTCCGCGACGGCAAATGGGCATAATGACAAGCCTTGTCCGGCGGCGGCCGGTCCGATGCCCACGCAACGAGTTTTTGCGGCGCCGCAATACCCCCGTACCGTGCCCCGCCCGCACACCGGCCCGCGCCTCGTCCGCCTCCTGTCGACCCTCACCCGGAGCCTGCCTGTGTACCCACCGATCGAACCCTACGCCCACGGCCACCTCGACACCGGCGACGGCCATCGCATCTACTGGGAGCGCTGCGGCAACCCGGCCGGCAAGCCCGCCGTGTTCCTGCACGGCGGCCCCGGCGCGGGCTGCAGCCCCGACCATCGCCGCCTGTTCGATCCGGAACGCTACGACATCCTGCTGTTCGACCAGCGCGGCTGCGGGCGCTCGACGCCGCATGCGAGCCTCGAGAACAACACGACGTGGCATCTGGTCGCCGACATCGAACGCCTGCGCGAGATGGTCGGCGCCGAGCAATGGCTCGTATTCGGCGGCTCGTGGGGCAGCGCGCTGTCGCTCGCGTACGCGGAAACGCACCCCGAACGCGTGAGCGCGCTGATCGTGCGCGGCATCTTCACGATGCGTCGCGCGGAATTGCTGTGGTACTACCAGGAAGGCGCGTCGTGGCTGTTCCCCGACCTGTGGGAAGCCTTCGTTGCACCGATTCCGGAGGCCGAGCGCGGCGACCTGATGGCCGCCTACCATCGCCGGCTGACGGGCGACGACGAAGCCGCGAAGCTCGAAGCCGCGCGCGCATGGAGCATCTGGGAAGGCCGCACGATCACGCTGCTGCCCGATCCCGCGCTCGCCGAGCACTTCGCGGACGGCCACTATGCGCTCGCGTTCGCGCGGATCGAAAACCACTACTTCGTCAACAAGGGCTTCGTCGAAGAAGGCCAGTTGCTGCGCGACGCGCATCGCCTCGCCGGCATTCCGGGCGTGATCGTGCAAGGCCGCTACGACATCGCGACGCCCGCACGCACCGCATGGGACCTGTCGAAGGCGTGGCCGGACGCGACGTTCGAGATCGTGCCCGGCGCCGGGCACGCATACAACGAGCCGGGGATCCTGCAGGCGCTGCTCGCGGCGACGGACCGGTTTGCCGCGTAATCGACGCAACGCAAAACGAAACGCAATGCGGCGCGTGCGGCCATGCGTGCCGGCACGCGCCGCGCCGCCCGATCAAAGCGCGGTTTCGACGATGGTCCTGCCGCTGATCGCCCGCTCGACGAGCTGTTCGTCGCCGACCTTGCGGATTGCGTCGTCGAGCAGCCCTTCCGGCTCTTCGGTCGCCACCTTCAGCAGGCCCGACAGGCCGCGCGCGTCGAGCACCACCAGCGTCTCCATCGAATCCGCGCGGCTCACGAGCACGCGGCGCAACGCCGGCCCCGCGCCGAAGCTCGCGCAGAGCGCAATCGTCTCGCTGCCGAGCGTGTAGTCGAAGTTCTTGATCATGATCTGTCGCCGTTGCTGGGGAATGGCGATGCGCGACGGTGCGGCGCCGTGACGTCGACGCACCCGCGCGTGCCGCCGGCGCCGGACCGAGGCTCGATCCGTTCGCCGGCACAACCATGCTAGGCGTGCAGAATTAACGAAGACTTAAACGGCGAATCGCCCGAGCGGGGGGCATCGCGCGACATCACGGCGTGTCGAGCGGCTCGACCGTCACGCCGACCTTCAGTTCCTGATCCGCGCCGCCGCCGCGAATCACGCCGCGCAGCGGCGTCACGTCCGCATAGTCGCGGCCGATCGACAGCATCACGTAGTCGTCGCCCGGCGCGCGGTCGTTGGTCGGATCGAGCTGCAGCCAGCCGTTGTCCTCGGGCCACGCCGGGTCGTACACCTCGACCCACGCATGCGACGCGTCGGCGCCGATCAGCCGCGGCTGCCCGGGCGGCGGCTGCGTGAGCAGATAGCCGCTCACGTAACGCGCGGCCAGCCCGAGCGAGCGCAGCGCGCCGATCATCACGTGCGCGAAATCCTGGCAGACCCCCTTGCGCAATCGCAGCGCATCGAGTGCCGAGGTCGTGATGTCGGTGCTGTTCGGCGTGTACGCAAACTCGGCGTGCACGCGCCGCATCAGGTCCCATGCGGCCTGCACGAGCGGCCGCTGCGGCGTGAAGCTCGCGGCCGCATACGCGGCGAGTTCGGCGTCGCACGCGACGTGCGGCGAAGCAAACACGAATTCGCTCGCCGCGTCGTAAGGCTGCCCCGCACGGAACCGCAAGCGATCGCGCACGGCTTCCCATGCAGTCGCGTGCTTTCCGTCGGGATGCGCGATCGCGGGCGGCGGCTCGCCGCGCGCACCGAGCGACCACACGGGCGGCGTCACGCGCACCGTGCTGCGGCTGCGCACGAGCAGCGCGTCGTGCGGCTGGTTCAGCGCGAACGATGCGCGCGCGTTGCCAAATGCGTCGATCTCCGTGCAGATCGATTCCGGCGCGGGGTTGATGTCGAGCGAGAACGACAGCACCTGCTGGCGCGGCGTCGCGAGCGGTTGCAGGCGCGCCTGGTGCTGTGCCGATTCGACGCGCGCCGCGTACCGGTATTCGGTATCGTGCGTGACGCGCAGCAATCGGCCGGGCGCAATGGCGGCCGGTGCGGCAGGCGCCGCCGGTGCCGCTGTCTGTCGTCCGTTGCCGGAACCGGGCGGCGTTTTCGTCGTGCCTTTCGTCGTCACCATAGCGTCCTGCCCGCCTCGCGCACGTGGCTGAAATAACGCTCGCCGATCCGGTTCGACAGCTCCCAGACCGCCTTCGCCGTCGCGTCGAGCATGCCGAGCAGCTTGTCGTGCCGGCCGCCGTCGGCGGTTTCGCACAGCTCGTGCAGCGACCACGCGGGCACGTTCGGAATCGTCTCGGCCAGTTCGGACAGCGCATAGCCTTCGCTGCGCTCGACCTTCGCCAGCCGGCCGCGCAGCGTCTGCACGACCCAGCCGAGCGAGCGCGGGTTGTCGGTATCGAGCACGACGAGCGACAGCAGCGGCGCGACGTCGAAGCCGCGCTGGAACCGCGAGCGGAACGTGATCGTGCTGTCGAACAACTCCAGCACGAGCTCGAAGCCGTCCTGCCGGTATACGGCGCCTTCGTCGAATGCGAACTTCAGCACGCTGCACAGGAAGTCCAGCCGGTCGATCTGCCGGCCGATCGACAGCAGCCGCCAGCCGTCGTCGCGCGTCATGTTGTCGGTCTGCGCGCCCGTGATCGCGCCGAGCAGCAGGCCGAGGCGCTCCAGCAACTGCAGCGCCTCGTTGCCGATCTGCTCGTCGGCTTCCGGATGGTCAGCGCTGTCCGCGAACAGTTGCGTCGCGTCGTCGATCAGCCGCCACTGATCGCTCGACAGCCGTTCGCGGATCGCGGCGGCCGCGCCGCGCATCCCGAACAGGCACGACGCGATTCCCGACGTGCGATCCGCGCCGCGCGTCAGCGATGTCGCGAGTGCGTGCAGGAACCCGCGCGGCGCATCGACGGCGTTCGGCGCGTCGGCCGCGATCAGGCCCGTATCGCGGCACAGCGTGTCGAGCAGCTCCAGGTGCGCGGGGCTGTCGACGTCGTCCTCGCCGCGCAGCCGTTCGAGCGCGGCGCGCGCGAGGCGCATCAGGTTGGTCGCGCGCTCGGTGTAGCGGCCCAGCCAGAACAGGTTCTCGGCCGCGCGGCTCGCGATCGCGCGCGGCCGCTCGACGAGGTCGTCCGGGCCGAGGTGCGTTTGCAGCAGCGTCGTCGAATCGACGATGCCTTCGGTCATCACCCACGTATCGACGGTGCTGCCGCCGTGCGGCATCGGCGCGTTGAACAGCGTGTCGCGCGTGCCGACCCGCGACAGCCCGCCCGGCAGGAGCCGCCAGCGCTGCGCGCCGTCGGCGAGCGCGAACACGCGCAGCAGCAGCGGCTTCGGCACGATGCGCGCGCCGCCGTTGCCGTCGGGCGTGCCGTGCCCCGGCCAGGTCGGCGCCTGCGACAGCGGCAGGTCGGCCTGCACCGTGTAGTGTTCGGGCCGCGCGAGTATCCGCGCGCGCCAGTCGGCAAGCTGCGCCTGCGTGAGCCGCGCGCCGATCACCGGGTCGAACGGGCCGCCCGCCTGCACGTCAGCCGGATACGACGCCTTCACGATGCCGCGCGCGAGCTGCGGCAGCGCGTCGTCGCACGCGGCCGCCTCGCCGCACCACCACGAATGCACGGCCGGCAGCGTCAGCGTTTCACCGAGCAGGCCTTCCGCGAGACGCGGCATGAAGCCGAGCATGGCCGGCGATTCGAGGAAACCCGAACCCGGCGCGTTCGCGAGCAGCACGTTGCCGGCGCGCACGGCCTGCAGCAGCCCCGGCACGCCGAGCATCGAATCGGGCCGCAGTTCGAGCGGATCGAGCCACGCGTCGTCGACGCGCCGCAGGATGCCGTGCACGGGTTCGAGCCCGCGCAGCGTCTTCAGGAATACGCGGTTGTCGCGCGCGGTCAGGTCGCCGCCTTCGACGAGCGTGAGGCCGAGGTAGCGCGCGAGATACGCATGCTCGAAATACGTCGCGCTGTGCGGCCCCGGCGTCAGCAGCACGATCCGCGAATTCCTGGCGGCCGGGCTGAGCGCCTGCATGCTCTGCAGCAGCGCGCGGTACGCGGATGCGAGCCGCTGCACGCGCAGCCCGCGAAACCCGCGCGGAAAGAGCCGCGACACGATCAGCCGGTTTTCGAGCAGATAACCGAGCCCGGCCGCGCCCTGCGTGTGCTGCGCGACGATCCGCCACTGCCCGTCCGGGCCGCGCGCGAGATCGAACGCGACGACGTGCAGCCACGTGTCGCCCGGCACGCGCGCGCCGCGCATCGCGCGCAAGTAGCCCGGATGGCCGGTCACGAGCGCGGGCGGCAACAATCCGCGCTGCAGGATCGTCTGCGGCCCGTACAGGTCGGCCATCGTCGCGTTGAGCAGCCGCACGCGCTGCAGCACGCCGCGCTCGATCGCGACCCAGTCCTCCGGCGTGACGATCAGCGGCAGCAGGTCGAGCGACCACGGGCCGGCCGCGCCGTCGCCGGCGCGCTGCTCGTGCAGTTGGTAGAACAGGCCGTTCTCGCGCATGCGCCGGTGCAGCGCGTCGGCACGGCGATCGAGGTCGGCCACGCCGTCGCTGCCGATCGATGTGAAGAAACTGCGCCATGCGGGCGCGAGCGCAGGCGCGTTCAGGCCGGCCGCGCTGCCGCGCAGTTCGTCGTAACGGCCGGCGGCGGCCGGCGCCGCAAGCGCGGCGGCCAGTTCGGCGGCGTCCGGCTGCGCGCCGGTATCGAATAGCGTGGGCATCGCGTCCGGGTCGGCGAGATGGTCGGAGTGAATGGGCTGCACGGTGTCGTTTCGTCGTCAGGGCACGGCCGCGCATGCACGCCGCCGCACGGGCGGCGGGCCGCGGCGCGCGGCCGCAATCTGCCCGCATCCTAGCATTCCGGCGGGGGCGCGACTTCCCGCCGCGCCGGGAAATCGCGAACCGCGCATCGTCGTCCGCCCCGTCATCGGCCCGTCACGGCCGCCGCAAGTCGAGCGTGAACGGGAATTCGCGGCTCGGCGCGGTAGCCGACACGTCCATCCGCCCCGGCGTGTGCCCCATCTCGACGAAGCGCGCGAGCCGGCGGCTCTCGGCCTCGTACGCATTGACGGGGAACGTCGCGTAGTTGCGCCCGCCCGGATGCGCGACGTGATAACGACAGCCGCCGAGCGAGCGCTGCAGCCACGTATCGACGATGTCGAACGTGAGCGGCGCGTGCACGCCGATGGTCGGATGCAGCGCCGACGGCGGCGACCACGCCTTGTAGCGCACGCCCGCGACGTATTCGCCGACAGTGCCGGTCGGCTGCAGCGGCAGCGCGCGGCCGTTGACCGTCACGACGTGCCGGTTGTCGTTCAACCCCGTCACGCGCACTTCGAGCCGTTCGACCGACGAATCGACGTAGCGCACCGTGCCGCCGGGCGCGCCCTCCTCGCCCATCACGTGCCACGGCTCCAGCGCACCGCGCAGCGACAGCTGCATCCCGTTCACCGCGATCTGGCCGAACAGCGGGAAGCGGAATTCGAAGTGCGGCGCGAACCACGCCGGATCGAACGCGAAACCGGCGTCGCGCAGTTCGGCCAGCACGTCGTCGAAATCCATCTGAAGGAATGCCGGCAGCATGAAACGATCGTGCAGCGCGGTGCCCCAGCGCGTGAGCGGCGTCGTGTACGGCGCGGCCCAGAAGCGCGCGACCAGCGCGCGCAGCAGCAATTGCTGCACGATGCTCATCCGCGCATGCGGCGGCATCTCGAACGCGCGCAGTTCGAGCAGGCCGAGGCGGCCGGTCGACGAATCGGGCGAATACAGCTTGTCGATGCAGAACTCGCTGCGGTGCGTGTTGCCCGTCACGTCGATCAGCAGGTTGCGCAGCACGCGGTCGACGAGCCACGGCGGCATGTCCTGCCCGTAGAGCAGCTTGTTGCGCTGGATCTCCGCGAATGCGATGTCGAGTTCGTAGAGCTGGTCGTTGCGCGCCTCGTCGACGCGCGGCGCCTGGCTCGTCGGCCCGATGAAAAGCCCGGAGAACAGGTACGACAGCGACGGATGGTTGTGCCAGTACGCGATCAGGCTCGCGAGCAGGTCCGGGCGGCGCAGGAACGGGCTGTCGGCCGGCGTCGCGCCGCCGAGCACGAAGTGGTTGCCGCCGCCCGTGCCGACGTGGCGGCCGTCGACCATGAACTTTTCGCTGCACAGCCGCGACTGCCATGCGGCGTCGTACAGAAATTCGGTGTGATCGACGAGCTCGTCGAAGCTTGCGGCCGGATGGATGTTCACCTCGATCACGCCGGGATCGGGCGTCACCTGCAGCAGCTTCAGCCGCGCGTCGCGCGGCGGCGGATAACCCTCGAGCACGAGCTTCACGCCGAGCGCATGCGCGGTCAGCTCGATCGCGCCGAGCAGTTCGAGATAATCCTCGAGCGCGGCGAGCGGCGGCATGAACAGGTACAGGATGCCTTTGCGCACTTCGACGCACAGCGCGGTGCGCGTGATCCACGCGGCCGATTCGAAGCGCTCGGGCCGGCGCTGCGGGTCGTGCGCATGCGCGGCATGCCGCGCGCTGGCCGTGTCGTCGCCGCGCCATTGCATCACGGTCTGCGCGGACGCTTCGCGATGCACGCCGGACAGGTAGCGCGGCGCATCGGCCGGGCCGGTATAGCGCGCGCGGATGGCGGCGGCTTCCGGCAGCGCATCTCGCGGCGCGAACGGATCGCGCTCGACCAGATACGGATGGTCGGCGCGGGCGGCCCACGGCAGCGAATCGAGCGGCAGCCGATAGCCCATCGGCGAATCGCCGGGTACTAGGTACATCCGCTCGTCGCGGAAGAACCACGGGCCCGTCTGCCAGCGCGGCCCGTCGAGACCCGACTCGTCGTCCGTACGCTTGACCGGCAGCACGTAGCCGACCACGCTGTCGAGCTGCTGCTCGAACACCTTGCGCAGCCGCGCGCGTTCGAGCTCGTCGTCGAGGCGCGAGTCGAACGGATCGACGTTGACGGGCAGCCGGCGTTCGCGCCACAGGTAATACCAGACGTCCTCGTAGCCGGGGCGGATGAATTCGTCGGTCAGGTTCAGCCGCGCGGCCAGCGCGTCGATGAAGCGCTTCGCGTCGTCGGTCGTATACGCGGACGGCTCGCGCTCGTCGGCGAACAGCGACGGATCGTGCCATACCGGCTGGCCGTCCGCACGCCAGAAGATCGACAGCGCCCAGCGCGGCAGCTGCTCGCCCGGATACCACTTGCCCTGCCCGAAATGCAGGAAGCCGCCGTCGCCGTATTCGGCGCGCAGCCGCTGCACGAGCTCGGTCGCATAACCACGCTTGGTCGGGCCGAGCGCATCGGTGTTCCATTCGGCGCCGTCGCGATCGTCGATCGACACGAAGGTCGGCTCGCCGCCCTGCGTGAGCCGCACGTCGCCGGCCGCCAGCGCGCCGTCGACCTGCGTGCCGAGCGTGCGCACGGCATCCCATTGCGACTCCGTATACGGCTTCGTCACGCGCGGCGATTCGTACACGCGCGTCACGGCCATCTCATGCTCGAACGACACCTCGCATTCGTCGATCAGCCCTTCGACCGGCGCGGCGCTGGTCGGCTGCGGCGTGCACGCGAGCGGGATATGCCCTTCGCCGGCGAGCAGGCCCGACGTCGGATCGAAGCCGATCCAGCCGGCGCCCGGCAGGTAGACCTCGCACCATGCGTGCAGGTCGGTGAAGTCGACCGACGTGCCGCTCGGGCCGTCGAGCGATTTCACGTCGGGCGTGAGCTGGATCAGGTAGCCCGACACGAAGCGCGCGGCGATGCCGAGATGGCGGCAAAGCTGCACGAGCAGCCACGCGCTGTCGCGGCACGAGCCGGATGCGAGTTTCAGCGTCTGTTCGGGCGTCTGTACGCCCGGCTCCATCCGCACGAGGTAGCCGATGTCGTGCTGAAGTTGCTGGTTCAGCGCGACGAGGAAGTTCACGGTGCCGGCCGGCGTGCGGTCGACGCCGTCGACATACGCGCGGAACAGCGGCGACGCACTCGTCTGCGGATCGCATGCGAGATACGGCGCGAGCTCGGTCTTCAGCGCGTCGTCATAGCTGAACGGGTATTGGTCCGCGCTCGCTTCCAGGAAGAAGTCGAACGGGTTGTACACCGACATCTCGGCGACGAGATCGATCGTGACCTCGAAGTACTCGGTGCGCTCCGGAAACACGAGCCGCGCGAGATAGTTCGAGAACGGGTCCTGCTGCCAGTTGATGAAGTGCTGCGCGGGCTCGACCGTCATCGAATACGCGAGGATCGGCGTCCGGCAGTGCGGCGCGGGCCGCAGCCGCACGACCTGCGGGCCGAGGTTGACGAGCCGGTCGTAACGGTAGCGGGTGGTGTGATGCAGCGCGACGTGGATGGACATGGGAGCTCGATTCGGGTTGGATCGGCCGCGCGCGCCGCGTCGCTGTCGACGCGGCGGCCCGGCATGGCGGATTCGGCGAAAGCGCGCGTCGCGTCAGACGAGTTCGGGCGTCTGCACGACGCTGATCTCGACGCCGACGGCCGTCGCACCGAGCCCCGTCACCGGCTGCGCGTCGCGATAGTCGAGGCCGACCGCGATGCGCACGTAGCGCTCGTCCGGGCAGCGGTTCATGAACGGATCGAACCCGACCCAGCCGAGCCCTTCGACATAGGCCTCGGCCCATGCATGGCCGGCCGGCTGCTGCATCAGCGCGGCGGCTTGCGGCTGCGCGCCGAGCGCCGCCTGCGACTGGCCCTGGGACTGAGTCTGCGACTGCGACTGCGCGGCATGCGACGCGCCGAGCACCTGCTGCATGCCCTCACCGCTCTGCAACGCGAGCGCTTCCTCGTCGTCTTCGTCGCCCGCGTTCTGCTTCGCGTCGGCGATGCGCTGCATCGCGCTGTCGGCGAGCACGTAGCCCGAGATATAGCGGGCGGGAATCTTCAGCGCGCGCGCGGCCGCGATGAACGCGTGCGCATGGTCGCGGCTCGTGCCCTCGCCGCTTTGCAGCGCGGTTTCCGCATCGACGGGCGCGTCGGCGGCCAGGTTCGGCGCATACGCGATGCGGCCGTGCACTTCCGTCATCAGCCAGTGCAATGCGTCGAGGCCGTACGGCTCGATCGGCAGCGCCTGCGCGAGCGCGCGCACCGTGTCGCCCGCCTTCGTGAGCGCGGTCTCGCGCTCGAAGATCCACGGCGGCGCATAACCCTCGGGATTGCCGAGAATGCCCGCGCGGTCCTGGGTCTCGACGACGCCGGCCGCGACGACGACGATCTCGGCCTTCGCGCCGCGGTCGTGACGCACGAGGTCGATCCGGTTGCCGAGCCCGTCGGCGTACGACAGCGTCGGCTCGACGCCGTCGATCGTGACCTGCCACGCGCGCACCGTCTGCCCGGGCCCGGACTGCGGGCGCAGCCGCAGCCGTTGCAGCGCATGGGTGGCTTGATCGTCGAACTGATAACGCGAAATGTGTCGGATGGCGAGTCGCATGGCTAGTCTCAGTCGAAGTTGTAGGCCTGGGCGATTTCGAGCCCGAGGCTGTTGTTACGGCCGATGAAGTCGGTCAGGAACTCGTGCAGGCCGCTCTTGAAGATCCGCTCGACCGAGGTATCGGACAGCATCTGCAGGATCTTCGTGGCCGTGTCGTGACACGGGTGTGTCACGCCGTAATCCTTCGCGAGCAGGTTCAGGCTCGACACGACGCGCCCGTAGCAATAACGCAGCGAACGCGGCATGCGGCCGTTCAGGATCAGGTAGTCGGCGATGTTCATCGGCTTGTACTGCACGTCGTACACCCAGCGGTACGAACGGTGCGCGGCCACGCAGCGCAGGATCGTTTCCCACTGGTAGTTGTCGAGGATCGTGCCCACGTGCGACACCGACGGCAGCAGCAGGTGGTACTTCACGTCGATGATCCGCGCGGTGTTGTCCGCGCGCTCGACGAACGCGCCGATCTGCGCGAAATCGAAGATCTCGTTGCGCAGCATCGTGCTGTAGAAGCTGCCGAGGATCAGCGCGGTTTCGCGCTTCACCTCGTCGAGTACCGCCGGCAGCTCGCTCTCCGGCACCGGCCGCTCGAATGCACGGCGCAGCGCGAGCCACGCGCCGTTCACGCTCTCCCACGCCTCGCGCGTGAGCGCCGTGCGCACCATCCGCGCGTTCGAGCGCGCGGCCTCGATGCACGACAGCACGCTCGACGGGTTGTCGCGGTCGCGCAGCAGGTAGTCGGTCACGGTATCGGCCGCATACGCGTCGTATTTCTGCCGGTAGCCGTCGTCGGCGCCCGAGCTGACGAGCACCGACGACCATTCGGCCGGCGCGTCGGACGTGCGCGTGAGCGCCATCCGCAGCCCGGCATCGACGATGCGCGCGATGTTCTCCGCGCGCTCGATATAGCGGTACATCCAGTAGAGACCGCTTGCAGTACGTCCCAGAAGCATCTCGTGTCCACTCCGTCTTCGTTCGGTTGGCGCGCCGGCTCCGGCGCGCGCGGTCGTGTCCGGCTCAGTCGGCCAGCACCCAGGTGTCCTTGGTGCCGCCGCCCTGGCTCGAGTTGACGACGAGCGAGCCCTCCTTCAGCGCGACGCGCGTGAGCCCGCCCGGCGTGATGCGGATCCGGTCCGACACCAGCACGAACGGGCGCAGGTCGACGTGGCGCGGCGCGAGGCCCGCTTCGGTCAGGATCGGCGTCGTGGACAACGCCAGCGTCGGTTGCGCGATGTAGTTCGCGGGCCGTGCACGCAGCTTCGCGGAAAACGCCTCGAGCTCGGCCTTCGACGCGCACGGCCCGACGAGCATCCCGTAGCCGCCCGAGCCGTGCACTTCCTTCACGACCAGTTCGTCGAGATGCGCGAGCACGTATTTCAGGCTGTCCGCATCGCCGCAGCGCCAGGTCGGCACGTTCTCCAGCAACGCCTTGCGGCCCGTGTAGAACTCGACGATCTCCGGCATGTACGAGTAGATCGCCTTGTCGTCGGCGATGCCGGTGCCGGGCGCGTTCGCGATCGTGATGTTGCCCGCGCGGTAGACGTCCATGATCCCCGCGACGCCGAGCACCGAATCGGGGCGGAACGTGAGCGGATCGAGGAACGCGTCGTCGACGCGCCGGTACAGCACGTCGATCGGCTGGAAACCCTCGGTGGTGCGCATCGCGACGCGGCCGTCGATCACCTGCAGGTCGCTGCCCTCGACGAGGTGCACGCCCATCTGGTCGGCGAGGAACGAATGTTCGTAGTACGCGGAATTGTGGATGCCGGGCGTCAGCACGGCGATGGTCGGGTTGTCGGCGTTGCCGCCCGGCGGGCACACGGCCGCGAGCGACTGGCGCAGCATCTGCGGATAGGTCTCGACCGGGCGCACCTTCACCTGCTGGAACAGCTCGGGGAAGAGCTGCATCATCGTCTCGCGGTTTTCCAGCATGTACGACACGCCGGACGGCGTGCGCGCGTTGTCCTCCAGCACGTAGAACTCGTTCTCGCCGGTGCGCACGATGTCGACGCCGATGATGTGCGTGTAAACGTTGCCGGGCGGCCGGAAGTCGATCATCTCCGGAATGAAGGCCTCATTGTGCGCGATCAGGTGCTTCGGCACGATGCCCGCGCGCACGATCTCCTGGCGGTGGTAGATGTCGTCGAGGAACGCGTTGAGCGCCATCACGCGCTGCTCGATGCCGAGCGACAGCCGGCTCCATTCCGAACCCGAGATGATGCGCGGGACGATATCGAACGGAATCAGCCGCTCGGCGGCCTCCGCGTCGCCGTAAACGGCGAACGTGATGCCCGTCTTGCGGAACACGCCCTCCGCATCGTGGGCTTTCTGGGCGAGGCTCGCGGGATTCTGCGTGTCGAGCCATTGCTTCAGGCGCGCGTAAGGCGCCCTTACCATGTCGCCGGATTGCAGCATTTCATCGAATGGCTTCATCGATCTTTTCTCCATCGATCGTTTTCCCCGGCATTGCGCATGCCGGACCGGCGTAACAATTACTCTGCAAGGACCGTGCCTTGCGATATCCCCCCTTTTGCGCCGCGCCGGGCATGCCCGCGCGGCCCGCCGCACCATCACGGTGCAGCACGCGACGCCGATGGCGGCATCGATGCGCCGCGATCGCGCACGGCCGATGCTGCGCCGCGTCTGCCGAACATAGTTCTCCCGCGTGTCACGAATGTGCAATCTGCACTGCACAAAAAGACGGCCCGCCCGGAGCGCCGGCCGCCGGAGCGCCGGCCGCCGGATCGCCGGCCGCCTGCACCGAAGGGCGGGAAGGCGGGCCGGCACGCGCACCGCGCGGCCGGCCCTGGGGAAGTACCGTCTGCGGCCGCACCGGCAGTTCGACGCGATGAACTAACCGGTTAGCCGGGTCCGGCACCTCAACGCTATGCAGCCGTAATCCCGCCGACAACGCCCATGCATATTTCGACTGACACCCATCGAAAAAAAACATCGGGACGACCGACGCGAGGCGCGGTACGCTAGAAAATTGTTGCAGCGAAGCGGCGCCGCCGCCGCCCTCCCGGCGCCCGACTATAAAAAGCGAAGATCGAAATGGAAGCAAAGTGGCTGGAAGATTTCCTGAGCCTTGCGGATACCAAGAGCTTTTCCCGTGCCGCGCGTAACCGGCACCTGACGCAGTCTGCATTCAGCAGACGAATCGCCGCACTCGAAACCTGGATGGACGCGAAGCTGGTCGACCGGAGCATCAACCCGATCACGCTGACGCCGGCCGGACAGATGTTCCGCGGGCTCGCCGCGGACATCCTGCGCAGCATGTATGCGGCGCGCAATCTCGTGAACGGCTACGACCAGTTCGCGGCCAGCGACCAGGTCGTGCGTTTTGCCGTCGCGCACACGCTGGTTTTCACGCTGTTTCCCGAATGGCTCAAGCAGCTCAACGGCGAGGTCGGCCACGTGACCGCGCGCGTGAACGCGGTGAACGTGCCGGAAGGCGTGCAGCAGCTCGTCGAAGGTGAATGCGACCTGCTGCTCGGCTATCACCATCCGCAGTTGCCGATCGTGCTCGACCCGAACCACTTCCCGTTCGTCAGCCTCGGCGTCGAGCGGATCCTGCCGGTGTCGACGCCCGACGCGCGCGGCAAGCCCGTGTTCCAGCTGCCGGGCACGCCCGATGCCCCGCTGCCGCTGCTGGCCTATTCGTCGGGCGCGTTTCTCGGGAACATCGTCGAGATGCTGCTGCTGAATGCGACCGAGCCGTATGTGCTGCACCGGTGCTTCGAGACGCATATGTCCGAGGCATTGAAGGGTATGGTCGTGGCCGGGCACGGGATCGGCTGGCTGCCCGAAAGCTGCGTCGAGAAGGAGCTCGCGGACGGCACGCTCGTATGCGCGGGTTCCGGGGACTGGATCACCGAACTCGAAATCCGCCTGTATCGATCCGCGCGCAAGCGCGGGCTCGCGGCCGAGCAGCTGTGGAGCTACATCATGAACCGGCCGCGCACGGCGGCCGAAGGCGCGAGCGGTGCCGAGCAAGCGGCCGCGCCGGCGATGCGCATCGCGCGGCGAAGCGCGGGCGGCAGCCGCTGACATTCGCGTCCGCGCCGTGCGCGTCAACGGCGCGGGTGCGGGTGCGATCCCGGGCAATGCTGCGTCCGCGTGCCTGTGGGTCGCGCCGCTTCATATCGAACGCGCCCTCCTTTCCTGCAGCAATCGGCAATCCCGCCGCAGCTCGCGAAATCACTTTTCGGGCCTGGAATCGATATCGAATAAAATGCAAACGTTTGCGATTCAAAATAGCATCCTTTAAGCCCGTCGCGCCGATCCCGAATATCTCTTCTTATTTTCATATCAGAAATACCCTGTTACAGAACAAATAAAAAGTTTCTATTTGCATGTAACGAAACGAATATCAAAAAAGACGTCTCGCCCCATTTAAAATCGCGTAACCTGTGTCTGAAATTCATCGATTCGCCTCGAACACAGGCGCAAAACTTTCTTTTATCAGTCGTTATTTTTCGGTACGAATTTCAATACCTCCGACTTGATTCAATGCGTGCTCGATCAGCCGTACCGAAAGCAATATTCATATCTGGCAATATCGACTTTCTTCAGCGGTAAGCGGGTCATGCAAATCCGCCGCAATCCTGTTTAGATAATATCTTTCAGCGCCGTTCCATTCAAGCCACACGCGGTTGTTGATTCAAAATCCATCGTGTATCAATAGCGTGTCGCAAAAAAAGAACGCTTGAAATTTGACTCGGAGACCCGGAATAAATGCGCTGCATTGATTCCGGACGGGAGGTTGCAATGTCTTCCTCGTTTCGACAACATGCTCGCCCTTTCCTGAGCGTCGTCGTATCCGCGCTCTGCCTGAATGCCACGGCCCAGACACCCGCGTCCGGTTCCGGCTCAGGCCGCTATGTGATTTCGTATATCTGCGGCGATGCACAAATCGACGGTACCGCGCCGCTTCCCCCCGACGGCCGTCCGTACAACCTCGGCGTGTCGTTCGCGTCGGCCCGGACCGGGCAACCGCTTGCCAACGTACAGGTGCGCCTGAGGCGACACGGCCGCGTGCTCGTCGAATTCAACGCATCGGGATCGCGCTGCCTGTTCAGCGTGCCCGACGCGAGCTACCGGGTCGAAAGGACCTATCAAGGCGCCACGCAGTTCGCGATCGTCGAAACGGGCGTACTTACCACGCAGTTGCGATGGTGAGCGCCGCCTGAAGCCGCTCCGATTGTGTCATTCACCACAACGTATCGAATCGAGGAGCATCGAATGACTCGCGCAGAACGACCGGACGACCCGCCCGCCAGCCAGTCGAAACCCTCCTGGGGTCCCGGCAAGAATGCCGCACTCAGCTTCGTCGCGTTTGCCACGATCTTCGGCGTCTTCGCGTATGCCGAGCGCGGCACGGCGCTCGGCCATGCAAGCGTGACGCACGACTTCTCCGGCGTGATCGCAACCGCCGTCGGGAAATACCGCAACGCGATCTTGGCCGCGACGTCCCGCGCAACCGCTGCGTCCGGCGTGTCCGGAACATCGGCCGCCCCCGGGCCGGCGCCGACGATCGCACAGGCCGCCACTCCGCCCGCGCCGCCGGTGCCATCCGCTGCTGCAGCGCCGCCCGTCAAGCTCGCGGCCGAACCGGAAGCCGCGCCGCGGGCAGCGTCCCGCGCCGCCGCGAAACACCGCCAACCGTCGCATGCGCCACCCGTGAAACTCGCGGCCAATACGCATGCCGCGCCGGCCCATGACCGCGCCAATGCACGGCTCGGCGATGCACATCGCGCACCGCGAACCGAGACGCTGGCGGGCACGAGAAAGCGCATGGACCTCGCGCCGAAGCCGCAGTCGTACGGCACCGACACGGCACGCATGCAGACGGCAAGCGTCACGCACGCGGAACTGGAAGGCGCCCGCGCGCTGGCAAAGGCGCGCTGGTGCGCGCAGATCGACGAATGGAACTGTGTGGAGCAAAACGCAAGTCGGGCGCTCGCGATCGACCCGACGAACAGCGAATCACGTGCGTTACTCGGGCAGGCGATCCGCAATCGCCTGTAAGCCGGTTCCGCATGACCGGGCCCTCGCCGTCCGGCAGCATGGCGAGCGACGGCGTGCATCGTCGGGGGCAACCGATGTGATCGTTTCGAAGTGAGGACATACCGTGGCCAACAATCGTAAACAACAATGCACCACCGTCGCCCCGTCCAGCCGGCGGATCCTCCTGCATGCGCCGCTCGTGTTGCTGCTCGTCGCGTCCGGCCCCTGCTTCTCCGCCGAAGGCGACACGGAACCGGGCAGCGTCGGCGAAATCGCCGGAACCAGCGGTGCGCCGGATCCGAAGCCGCCGGGCGCGCCGACACCGGGCACGCTCGCGCCGGACGCGCCACCGCCGAATGCGCCGACCCCGATCGCGCAGGCCGCGAGTGCCCAGATGCCGAATGCCCAGGCGCCCGCAGCCCAGACGCCGACACCGCAGACACCCGGCACGCCGATGCCGAATGCGCAGGCGCCGGGTGCTCAATCACCGGGTACCCAACCCCCAGGCGCCCAGATCCCCGACGCGGAAACCCCGAACGCGCAGATGCCCGACCTCCGCACCGCCGATCCGGCCACCGTCCGCAACGACGTGTTCGGGCTCGCGTCGAGCGGCGGCGCGGTCATGGCGCTGGAGGAAGCGAAAGCGCGCCCGGACGTCTTCTCCGCCGTCGATCTCGCGCAGCTCGAGGAACTGTCGATTCGCCAGCAGGTGCGCGGCGGACGCGACAAGTCGCGCTCGATGACGAGCGCCGACCGCTTCGACGGGCTCGACAGCGCATTGCGCGCCGCGGACGACCTCGACAAGCGAATGCCGGCCACGCCCGAGTATTCGCAGGTCAGGACGGCGCTCGCCGGCGACCGGACGATCGCCTACGCCGCGCGCGGCGAAATGAAGACGGCCGTCGCGACGTTCGAGACGATTCCGCCGGATGCGGAAATCTCGATCGACGCGCTGGCGGCCGTCGGCGACGCGTACCTGTACCTGAGCGAACCGGGCAAGGCCAACGCCGTGTACCAGCGCGCGCTGACGCAGGCGACCGCATCGCCGACGGACCGTGCGACGCGCGGCTTCCTGTACGGCGCGCGCACGCGTCCGATCGAATTGCGCGAGGGGCTGTTCTGGTCGTACGTCGACCAGGCACGCGCGGCGGATGCGAGCCGGGTGCTCGACGACATGGGCAAATCGCTGCCGCCGGCCAACCAGGTGCGGACCTGGGGGCCGGAAAACGACGACTACCTGCGCTACTACCGGCTGCAGGCGCAATATCTGATCTATACGGGCCGGGTTGAAGAAGGGATCGCCGCGCTGGAAAAGCTCGAGAAGGAAGTGCCGTTCAATGCCGAGGTCCGCGCCGCGCACGCCGACGCCGTTTCGGGCCAGTCGCATCCGCGCCAGGCGATCGCGATGTATCGCGCGTCGCTGACCGACCACCCTGACAACGTGGAAATGCTCGCGGGGCTCGGCCGCGCATCGCTGACGGCCGACGACTACGCGACCGCGAAGAGCGTCGACCAGACCTTCGGCAACACGTTCCCGGACAGCGGCTCCGTGCGCGCGTTCAAGCGCGACTACAACGCGTACCGCAGCCCCTTGTTCACGACCGACCTGAGCTTCGAGCACGGCAACAGCGCACTGGCCGACAACAGCTTCTCGTCCGACAGCTATGTGTATTCGCAACCGTTCGGCGACAACTGGCGCGTGTTTTCCCACACGTTCTTCGGCCACGCGCAAACCGACGCCGGCAGCGTCAGCCGCACGCGCACGGGTGTCGGCGGCGACTACCGGCACGGGCCGCTCACGATCCAGGGCGAAGTCACGCGTTCGTTCGGCAGCGACGGGCGCACGGGCGGCCGCGGCTCCATCACGTACAACCTCAACGATTACTGGACGGTCAGCGGCGCGCTCGACTCCAACGACAACTCGCTGCCGTGGAAGGCGTATCTCGCGCACATCTGGGGTCGCTCGGCGAACGTCGAGGTCGTGTATCGCCAGAACGACCGCCGCGAAGTCAGGCTGAGCTACGGCGTGAGCCGCTACAGCGATTCGAACCTGCACCAGGAGATTTCCGCGACGGGTACGCAGCGCGTATATACGTCCGCGAACCAGCTCGTCAACGTGTCGCTGAATCTCGGAACCGACAGCAACACGCGGCGGGACGCGCCCTACTTCAGCCCGGGCCGCGACTACGCTGCCGCGGCGACCGTCATGCATCAACTGACGCTGTGGAAGAAGGGCGACATGTCGTTGCAGCAGCGATTGTCGGCGTCCGGCGGCGTATACAACGAGCGCGGCTTCGGCACCAGTCCGCTGTGGAGCGCCCGCCTCGCGCACACGTGGACGTTCAAGCACGACATCACGCTGACCTACGGCGTCGAGGTCAGCAGCCATGCGTACGACGGCCAGCGCGAGCGCTCCGAAACCGGCTTCCTGTCGCTCAACCTGCCGTTTTAGAAAGGAGCTCGAACGATGCAATCCAGACGGTTCTTCATGTGCGGATGCCTCGGCACGTTTGCGGCCTGTTCGTTGTTCCCGGGCGTGACGAATGCGCGGATGATCGACCTGCTGCCGCCGTCCGATCCCGTCGACGGCAAGACGTTCCGCGTGATCTGCCTGCACGACGTGCGCGACAACCTGCTGTCGACGTTCGCCACGTCGGCGATGGTCGATCCTTACGCGGTCGACACCGGTACGCTGACGGCCATCTTCTCGTGGCTGCAGACCAACAACTATCACACCGTCACGGTCAAGCAGATCGAGGCGTCGCGGCACGGCGGCAAGCCGCTGCCGCCGCGCGCGGTGCTGCTCACGTTCGACGACGGCTACCGCAGCCACTACACGAAAGTCCTGCCGCTTCTCGAGCGCTTCAAGTATCCGGCCGTGATGGGCATCGTCACCGCATGGATCGACGCGCCGCCGGATACGCCGATCCGCATCAGCGACAGGATCCAGATGCCGCGCGACTACTTCATGTCGTGGGACGAGGTGCAGAAGGTCGGCAAGTCGAATCTCGTCGAGCTCGCGTGCCACACGCACAACCTCCATCACGGCGCGGTCGCGAATCCGCAGGGCAACGAGTTGCCGGCCACCACGTCGCACCTGTACCTCCAGAACGAGAAGCGCTATGAAACCGATGCGGAGTTCGAAGCCCGCGTGCATGACGACCTTCAGACATGCGTGCGGCAGATTCGCGAACGCACCGGCATCGTCGCACGCTCGATGGTCTGGCCATACGGCGCGGAAAACCAGCCCGTGCGCAAGATTTCGACGTCGCTCGGCATGGACATCCAGTTCAGCCTCGACGCCGGCCCGAATACGCCGGACGTGCCGCTCGACCGGCTGCGGCGGATCCTGATGATGTACGACGTCGACATCGGCGGGTTCGAGCGGTCGATGCGCGAGCCGGCGACCAACCGCGGCGACGTCGACATCCCCGAGCGCGTCGTGCAGGTCGATCTCGACCAGGTCTACGATCCGGATCCGGCGCGGCAGGAAACGAATCTCGGCAAGCTCATCGAGCGCATCTACCGGATGCAGCCGAAATCGGTGTACCTGCAGGCGTTCGCCGATCCGAAGGGCACGGGCGTCGCGGAATCGCTGTACTTCCCGAACCGGCACCTGCCGATGCGCGCCGACCTGTTCTCGCGCGCCGCGTGGCAGCTCAACACGCGCGCCAACGTGCAGGTGTACGCATGGATGCCGGTGCTGGCGTTCCGCCCGCCGGCCGACAAGCATCGCGGGCTCGAGGCCGTCAGCGCGTACGGCGGCGCGCCCGCGCGCGAAAACGGCTCGCGCGTGTACCGGCTGAGCCCGTTCGATCCGCAGGCGCGGCTGATGATCGAGCAGATCTACGAGGATCTCGGCAAGTACGCGTCGTTCGGCGGCATCCTGTTCAGCGACGACGCCGTGCTCGACGATTACGAGGACGCGGGCCGGCACGCGCTGAGCACGTATTCGCAGTGGGGGCTGCCGGCCGACATCGGCAAGATCCGCGCGACGCCGGACCTGATGAGCCGCTGGACGCGGCAGAAGACGCGCTACCTGATCGACCTGACGCGCCAGCTCGAACAGATCGTGCTCGCGAACCAGAACGCGGGCGACGTGCTGACCGCGCGCAACATCTTCGCGCTGCCGGTGCTGAAGCCCGAGTCCGAAGCGTGGTACGCGCAGAACTACGACGATTTCCTCGCCACCTACGACTTCGTCGCGCTGATGGCGATGCCGTACATGGAACAGGCGCCGGACCCCCAGCGCTGGATGGACCAGCTCGTCGGCGCCGTCCGCGCGAAACAGCGCGGCCTCGCGCGCACCGTGTTCGAACTGCAGTCGTACGACTGGCGCGAGCGCAAGGACATTTCCGGCAGCGCGCTGATCGCGCAGATGCGGCGGCTGCGCAGCAAGGGCGCGGTGAACTTCGGCTACTACCCGGACAAATTCCTGAACAACCAGCCGGATCTCGACACGATGCGCGACGTGATGTCGCTGAAGTCGCGGCTCGATCCGACGTCGATCAACGCGCTGATGCACGGGCAGCATCCGCAGGGGACGAAGACACCATGACGACCCACAGCATCATCCAGCGCCTGCAGGATTTCGTCTTCTACTACCCGTTCTTCATGTCGTATCTGTGGATGATCGGCGGCGTCGTGCACTACTTCCTGCTCGAAGAGGGCCGCGTGCTGTCGACGCGGACGATCGCGTCGAGCGGCATCCCGAAGATCTCGATCATCGTGCCCTGCTTCAACGAAGCCGCGAACGCGCGCGCCGTGATCGGCCACCTGAACGCGATGCAGTACCCGAACTACGACATCATCGCGGTCAACGACGGCAGCAAGGACCGCACCGGCGAGATCCTCAACGAGCTGGCCGTGGAGATCCCGCGGCTGCTCGTGATCCATCACGCGCGCAACGAAGGCAAGGCGGTCGGGCTCACGACCGCGGCGGCCGTATCGAACGCGGAATACCTGCTGTGCATCGACGGCGATTCGCTGCTCGCGCACGACGCGATCGGCTGGATGCTCGAGCACTTCCTGACCGATCCCGGCGTCGGCGCCGTGACCGGCAACCCCCGCATCCGCACGCGCACGTCGCTGCTCGGCCGCATGCAGGTCGGCGAATTCTCGTCGATCGTCGGGCTGATCAAGCGCACGCAGCAGGTGTACGGCCGCATCTTCACGGTATCGGGCGTCATCACGATGTTCCGCAAGACCGCGCTCGCCGACGTCGGCTACTGGAGCTCGGACATGCTGACCGAGGACATCGACATCAGCTGGAAACTGCAGTGCCGCGACTGGCGCGTTGTATACGAACCGCACGCACTGAGCTGGATCCTGATGCCCGAAACGGTGAAGGGGCTGTACCGGCAGCGGCTGCGCTGGGCAAAAGGCGGCATCCAGGTGCTGATGAAGTATGCGGGCACGCTCGCACGGCCGACGCAGATGATGATGTGGCCGCTGTTCGTCGAATACCTGATCGGCATCGCATGGGCCTACTCGATGTCGTTCATCCTGCTGCTCGCGCTCGTCGATGTCTTCCATCCGTTGCCGCTGGACTGGCACGTATCGGTCGTGCCGCACTGGCACGGGATGCTGCTGGTCGCCACCTGCATCCTGCAGCTGATCATCGGCAGCATGATCGACCGTCGTTACGACGAAAAACTCCTGATGTATTTCCTGGACACCGTCTGGTATCCCGTGGCCTTCTGGCTGATCAGCATGATCACCACCGTCGTCGCCCTGCCCGCCGTCGTATTGCGGGGCCGCGGCAAGCGGGCCGTATGGGTCAGCCCCGACCGAGGCATTCAACATGAAGAACGCACCGATTATTGACCTTTCCCTGCGCACGCCGCGCGAAATGATCGCCGAGCGCGGCCGCATCATCGGGTTCGTGCTGGTCGTCTGGTTCCGTCTCGTGCGGCCCGCGCTGGTGGGCGCCGTGTGGGCATCGATCTGCATCTACACGTACCGCTACCTGCTGCCGTTCAACGAGGCCGAGATGCCGATCGAACAGATCGTGTTCTACGCGACCTGCATCGCGATCATCGCGGGCACGACCGTCACGTGGCTGATCGCGGGGCGCGTCGTGCATCCGCTCGCGTACCGGCTGCGCGTGTCGAAGATGCTGCGGCGCTCGGCCAGCGCGAAGGTGCGCGCGGTGCCGCCGACCGCGCTGGCCGGCGCCCGCCGGCGCGGCGTGCGGCGCACGACGCGCATTCTCGTCGCGTCGCACGACGCGAACGGATCGATTTCCGGCATCGAATGGGTAGCCCATGCGGGGCCGCCGCCCCGCGAGTAGGTCAGCGGAGACGCGCCGCCGCGCACGGGACGGCATCCGTGCAGCGCGGCGCCGCTCCTGACGCCGCGCTGCCGTGCATCGCCGGCAGGCCGGCAACTTCTTGTGGACGAGGTGAATCATGTGCGGAATCGTCGGAGCAAGCGGCATCGGCAATCAGGTGCCGCAACTGGTCAATGCGCTGAGCCGGCTCGAGTATCGCGGCTACGATTCGTGCGGCATCGCCGTGCAAGGCAACGGACGCCTGCTCAGCGAACGCACGCTGCGGCGCGTGACGGACCTGCAGGATCGCGTGCTGACGCTCGGTCTCGAAGCGCAGACCTGCATCGCGCATACGCGCTGGGCTACGCACGGCGCACCGTCGGAAATGAACGCGCATCCGATCATGTCGGGCGACACGATCGCGGTCGTGCACAACGGCATCATCGAGAACCACGACGCGCTGCGCGCCGAGTTGCGGCAGCGCGGCTACGCGTTTCGCGGCGAAACCGACACCGAGGTGATCGCACACCTGATCCACAGCCTCTATCGCGACGACCTGTTCGATGCGGTCATGCGCGCCGTCAAGCGGCTGCACGGCGCGTACGCGATCGCGGTGCTGAGCGCGCGCGAGCCGCAGCGCCTCGTCGCCGCGCGCGCCGGCTCGCCGCTCGTGATAGGCATCGGCGCCGAACAGAACTACCTCGCGTCGGACTGCGCGGCGCTCGGCGACCTGACCGACCGCTTCGTCTACCTGGAAGACGGCGACGTCGCGCTGATCACGCCGGAACGCATCGCCGTGGTCGACTCGGGCGGCCACGAAGCACAGCGCCCGCTGTGCCACGTGAAGGCGCGCGACGGCGACGCCGCGCTCGGCCCGTACCAGCACTTCATGCAGAAGGAGATCTTCGAGCAGCCGAAGGCGATCGCCAGCACGCTCGACGGCATCGACACGATCTCGCCGGCGCTGTTCGACGAGAGCGAAAGCACGCGCGCGCTGCTGTCGCGCGTTCGGAGCGTGCTGCTGCTCGGCTGCGGCACCAGCTACTACGCGGGCCTGACCGCGAAGTACTGGCTCGAAAGCATCGCGGGCGTGCCCGCGCAGGTCGAGATCGCCAGCGAATTCCGCTACCGCGACACCGTGGCCGATCCGCGCACGCTCGTGGTCGGCATTTCGCAGTCGGGCGAGACGGCCGACACGATCGGCGCGATCGAGCGTGCACGCGAGATGGGCCAGGATCTGTCGATGGCGATCTGCAACGTGGCAACCAGCACGATCGCTCGCAACGCGCCGCTGCGGTTCCTGACGCGGGCCGGCATCGAGCTCGGCGTCGCGTCGACCAAGGCGTTCACGACGCAGCTCGTCGCGCTGTTCGTGCTGACGCTGACACTCGCGCAATTGCGCGGCCGGCTCGACGCCGCGCAGGTCGCGATGCACCTGAAGCAGTTGCACGCGCTGCCCGACCGCATCAGCCACGCACTCGCGCTGGAAACGCAGATCATGGGCTGGGCCGCGAAGTTCGCGCGCACCGAGAACGCGCTGTTCCTCGGGCGCGGCATTCATTTTCCGATCGCAATGGAAGGCGCGCTGAAGCTCAAGGAGGTGTCGTACATCCACGCGGAAGGCTATCCGGCCGGCGAACTGAAGCATGGCCCGCTCGCGCTCGTCACGAGCGCGATGCCGGTCGTCACGATCGCGCCGGACGACCGCCTGTTCCAGAAGCTGAAGTCCAACATGGCCGAGGTGCGCGCGCGCGGCGGGCGGCTCTACGTGCTCGCCGGCAACCAGCTCGCGATCGACGCCGATCGCGATACACACCTGATCCGCGTGCGCGATTCGGGCGACCTGCTGTCGCCGATCGTCAACGTGATCCCGCTGCAGTTGCTCGCGTATCACGTCGGCTGCGCGCGCGGCGCCGACGTCGACAAGCCGCGCAACCTCGCGAAATCGGTGACCGTCGAATGACGGGGCGAACGCGCGCGGCGCAGGCGGGCACGCGGCCGAGCGTGGCTCGCCGCGTCGCGGCTGCGCTGTGCGGCACGTGCTGCGTCGTCGCGACGCCGCCGTCGGCGCTGGCCGCCGCATCCGTCGTGCATACGGTCACCGTGCAGGGCCCGGCAGCGCCGCAAGACACCGGCGACTCGCGGCGCTTCATGCACGGCATCGGCGTGGCCGATGCGGGCAACGGCAAACGCTGGGTGTTCTTCAGCAGTTCGGGCATCGTGCCGCGCGGCGCGATGCGCAACGGCAACTGGCCGCACGACGTGTACGTCGGCGAGTGGCTGCCCGGCAAGCCGCACCTGCTGCGCATTCGACCGTTCATCAGCCGCCCCGAGGCGCAGGAGCCCGTGTCGATCGCGCAGAACGCGCGCGGCGACATCTTCGTCACGTTCGAGGACGGCTGGAACGCGCCGCAGGAAGTCAGCCAGCGCTACGGCGTCTACCGCCGCGACCTGAAGCCCGTCAAGCCCTACCCGAACGAGGTCGAGCCGGGCGGCCACTCGGGGCACGTCGCGACGGCGGGCGAACGCTTCGTCGTGTTCTATTCCGCCGACTGGGTCGACGGCGGCGGCGTCGACAACCTCGGCACCGGCAACGGCGTCTACCTGAAAACCTACGATGCGGCCGGGCGCGAGCTGAACCATGTCGCGGTCGCGCCGCACCGCCGCGAATGGTGGCCCGTGATCGCCGGTTCGCCGCGCAACGCGCTGCTCGTCTGGCAGAAATTCATCGAAGGCAGCACGGACGCGACGCTCGAATACGCAATGTTCGATCCGGTCACGGCGAAGCTCGACAAGCTCGGGCCGCTGAACGGCGCGATCCGGTACTACGTGTATTCGTCGGCCTACGTGCCGGCGATCGACCGCTTCATCGTCGTCGCGACGACGGCGGACGATCGCGGCGTCGCGATGCTGATCGACCCGAACGGCCGCCGCACGGCGACGCTCGACTGCCTGCCGGCGTCGGTGCGCGAATCCGGCATCGGTGTCTCCGGCACGCATGCATATGTGCCGACCCGCGACGGGCGGCTGCTGACGCTGGCACTTGCGCCGGCGGACATTTCGGTGAGCGGCGCGCAGCGCTCGCCGATTCCGTGGGGCACGACGGGCATTGCCGGGTTCCCGGCGCAAGGCGCGGCGATGCATTTCGTTTCGCTGACGCCGGCGGGCGCGCGCGAAGCCGATTTCGAACCGCAGCGGGACGCGCCGTTGTCGAAGAACGACGTGCCGTGTGCGAATCATTGACGGCGGTCCGGTAACGGCAATCTCGTGAACGCGGGCGGTCCGCGTGCGCCACCCTGCCTTCGTTTTCTTCCTGCCCGAACCGCGCTACGGCAACGCCATACCAATTTGGCGGCCCGGTAGCCGGACACGCTGTCGCGTGCCTGCCCGATCGTAGCCACCCAACCTTTCCCGCACCGAAGTCGCCAGCGCCGCGCGTACCGGATAGACTGTCGCCCGATTCCTTCCATCGGCCGCGGCTTCCATGTCCTGCCGCCGCCGGAACGCCCCTTCCCGGAGAACGAATGCTGAAGCGCCAGTGGTTTTCGCTTGTGCTGCTGACGGTTTGCCTGATCGGACAACGCGCGTCGGCCCAGTCCACGCTAGAACTCGAGACCGACGGCACGGCCCGCACCCTCACCCGGCAGATGCTGCTCGCGCGCCCCGATGCGACGGAGATCCACGTGCCGCGCGACATCGCATACGGCCGGCCGATGACGTTCCGCGCCGTGCCGTTCGCCGCGCTGCTCGGCGACACGCCGCTGCCGGCCGACGGCGTGCTCGAAACGCGCGCGGCCGACGGCTTCGCCGCGCAACTGCCGCTCGATCTGGTGCGCCGCCGCGCGCCGGCCGGCGCCGTCGCATGGCTCGCGATCGAGGATTCGGCCCATCCGTGGCCGAAGCTGCCCGGCAAGCAGGTCAGCGCGGGGCCGTTCTATCTCGTGTGGCTCGGGCCGGACGCGTCGTCGGTGCGCGGCGAGCAGTGGCCCTACCAGATCGTGCGCGTCACGATCGAGTCGTCGCCGGTCGCGCGCTGGCCGTCGCTCGCCGTCGATCCCGCGTTGCCCGCAAGCGATCCGGCCCGCGCGGGCCAGCACCTGTTCGTCACGCAATGCCTCGCGTGCCACCGCGTCGACGGCGCGGGCAGCAGTCATGCCGGCCCCGACCTGAACGCACCGATGAATCCGGTCGACTACTTCCAGCCCGCCGCGCTGCGCCGCTACATCCGCAACCCGGCGTCGGTGCGCGACTGGCCGGGCCGGAGCATGCCGGCGTTTCCGCCCGATCAGTTGAGCGATCGGGAGCTCGACCAGATCGTCGCGTATCTCGCGTATATGGCGCGGCGCAAGGCGGGCAAGGAACGCACGGCCGGACAATAAAAGGCGTTGATGATGTCAGGCGACACGCCGTTCGCCATCGCATCGATCGAGGCCGCGCAGACGCACCCGCTCAGGGCAATGGCCCTGCTGAACGGCGATCCGAACGCGTGCGAACTGCCGGCGAACACCCGCCCGCCGGGCCGCCTTTGTCACACTCAGGCTTCCTGCGCGCTCTGCAACACCGCGCGCAACAACACGTCGGCACCCGCCGCCGCCCATTCGGGCGTAATCGCTTCGGCCTCGTTGTGGCTCAGCCCGTCGACGCACGGCACGAAGATCATCCCGGTCGGCGCGACGCGCGCGACGTAGCACGCGTCATGCCCCGCACCGGACACGATATCCATGTGCGACAGCCCGAGCGCCCGGGCCGCGTCACGCACCGCGTCGATGCAGCGCGGCGCGAACGGTATCGGCGGGTACTTGAAGATCTGCTCGATCTGCGCACCGAGGCCGTTCTCGTCCGCCACGCGGGCGAGTTCCGCGCGCAGCGCCGCGTCCAGCTCGTCGAGCACCGCATCGTCGGGATGGCGAAACTCGACCGTGAAGAAACAACCGCCCGGCACCGTGTTGCGCGAATTCGGCCGCGCTTCGATCATCCCGACCGTCGCGCGCGCGTACGGCGCGTAACGGCGGCCGAGCGCGTCGACGAACGAGATCATCCGCGCGGCGCCCACCAGCGCATCGCGACGGAATTCCATCGGCGTCGTGCCCGCGTGCGCATCGACACCGGTGAGCGTCACCTCGTACCAGCGCTGCCCCTGCCCGGCCGTCACGACGCCGATCGTATTGCCTGCCCGTTCGAGAATCGCGCCCTGTTCGATATGCAGTTCGTACGCGGCGTGCACCGGATAACCGCCGACGGGCTCGGTGCCCGCGTAGCCGATCCGCTCCAGTTCCTCGCCGATCGTCCTGCCCGCGCTGTCGGTGCGCGACAGTCCGTAGTCGAGCGTATAGACGCCCGCGAACACGCCGGCCGAGATCATCGCCGGCGCGAAGCGCGAACCTTCCTCGTTGGTCCAGATCACGACGTCGATCGGGCGCTCGGTTTCGATGCCCGCGTCGTTCAGCGCGCGCACGACCTCGAGCCCGCCGAGCACGCCGTAGATGCCGTCGTAGCGGCCGCCCGTCGGCTGCGAATCGGCATGCGAGCCCGTCAGCACCGGCGCGGCATCGGGATTGCGGCCCGCGCGGCGCGCGAACACGTTGCCCATCCGGTCCACCCGCACCGTGCAGCCGGCGTCGCGCGCCCACTGCACGAACAGGTCGCGCGACTCGCGATCGAGATCGGTCAGCGCGAGACGGCAGACGCCGCCCTTCGGCGTCGCGCCGATCTGCGCCATCCGCTCGAGCGACGCCCACAGGCGATCGCCGTCGACGCGCGGCGCATTCACGTTGTCATCACGCATCGCCGTTCTCCGGCGCGGATTGCAGTGCGTAGCGGAAATCGCAGCGCTTGCCGCCCTGCATGATCGTGCTCGTGCGCGTCAGCGCGATGTTCGGCGCATAGCCCTGGATGAAATAGCTGTCGCGCGCGCAGCTCAGCAGGTGGCCGATTTCGCCGAGCCCCATCGCGTGATACATCTCCGCGTAGCTGCAGCGATGCACGTCGTAGTCGTAGTGCGCGTCGTCCGCGCGCCGCACCTCGACGTCGAGCGCGTCGTCCTTCTCCCACAGCACTTGCAGCGCGATGAACGACTTCACGTTCGTGCCGCCAGGCTCCTGCGCGGCGAACGTGCGGCCCGCGTCGACGGCCGCGCCGCGCACGGCTTCCGCGATCACGGCCTGCGCGCGCTCGGCGCCGAACTCGCGCTTCATGATCTCGTAGATCGGCTTGATGATTTCCGCTTCGATGCGGCGCCGCGCGAGGATTCCGAGGCGCGTGTCCTCGGGTGCGGCGGCGGATGTCGGGGTCGGTTCGGTCATGGGGATCGTCCGTGTCGTTTTATTTGGTCGTGGTGCGCGTGCCGCCGAGCACGTCGACGACGCTCCACTTGCCGCCGCGCACCTGGTAGATCGTGAAGGCCGGGTCCTTCAGGTTGCCTTCGCCGTCGAACGCGATCCGGCCCGTCACGCCGGGCCGGTCGATCGCGCGGACCGCCGCGACCAGCTTCGCCGGCTGCGTCGTGCCGGCCTTCTGCGCGGCTGCGATCAGCGTGGCCGCCGCGTCGTACGCGAACGGCGCGTGCAGTTCGATCGGTGCGCGGAAGCGCGCCTGGTACTGCGTGTCGAACGCGTTGCCGCCCGGCATCCGGTCGAGCGGCAGGCCCGGTTCGAGCGCGGTCACGCCGTCGCCGTCCTTGCCCGCGAGCGACAGGAAGGTCTGGCTCACGAAGCCGCCCGCGCCGAGCAGCGGCGCGTTCACGCCGAGCTGGCGCATCCGGCGCGCGATCGGCGCGGCCTGCGCATCGAGGCCGCCGAAGAACACGAGATCCGCGCGCTTGCCCTTGATCGCGGTCAGCACGCCGCTGAAGTCGGTCGTCTTGTCGTTCACGTACTGGCGATCGACGATCGCGCCGCCGTTCGCCTGCACACCCTTGATGAACTGGTCGGCCAGCCCCGCGCCGAACGACGTGCGATCGTCGATCACCGCGATGCGCTTCGCCTTCAGCGTCTTCACCGCATACGCGCCGGTGAAGTTGCCGCCCGCATCGTCGTGACCCATGATGCGGAACGCCGTTGCGTAGCCCTGCTGCGTGTATTGATGGCCGGTGGAAGCCGGCGCGATCTGCGGAATGCCCGCATCGCGGTACACGCGCGACGCCGGCACGCTGCAGCCGGTGTTCCAGTGACCGACGACGCCGATCACGTGCTGGTCGACCAGCTGCTGCGCGACCGCGACGGCCGTGCGCGGATCGGACTGGTCGTCGGCCGCGACGAGCTTGTAGACGACCGGCTTGCCGCCGATGGTCGGATGCTTCGCGTTCGCGTCGTCGATCGCGAGTTGCGCGCCGTTCTGCAAGTCCTTGCCGATACGTGCGGACGGGCCGGTGAGCGGTGCGGCTAGACCGATCAGGATCGTCTGCGGCGCGGACTGCGCGAACGCGGGAACGGAGGCGACCAGGGCGGCCGCCGAGAAAACAAGGCTGGCGTGAAGGAAGGCGATTTTCATGTGCGGGGATCGGGGAATCGGATCAAAACATGAAAAATATTAAATATTCAGCACTCACACCCCAAATACTCAATTGTTGGATGCTTATACCGTTCTCAATACATTAACTCAAAGCCTTGTAAATAATAGATATTTTCTTGTTGTCGCTTACCCTGACTTTTCTATAAAATTCGATACATGAAAAATATCGAACAATTGCCGCACGATCCGCCGTTGCGCGCGGTGCGTGCGTTCGAAGCGTTTGCGCGTCTCGGGTCGGTCACCGCGGCGGCGGGCGAACTCGACATCACGCCGTCGGCGGTCAGCCATCAACTGCAACTGCTCGAAGCATTCATCCAGACGCCGCTGACGGTGCGCGAGGGCCGGCTGCTCGCGCTCACCGACGAAGGGCGCGACTACTACCGCTCGATCAGCGCCGCGTTCTCGGTGCTGCGCAGCGCGACGCGCTTCGTGCGCGACCGCTCGTCGCTGCGGCAGATCACCGTCAGCCTGATTCCGTTGCTCGGCATCGGCTGGTTCATTCCGCGGTTGCATTCGTTCCTGGCCGACAACACGGATGTCGACGTGACCGTGCTGTACGCGCATCACCGCAATTACCGAAGCGATGCTTCGGACCTGTCGATCCGCTTCGGCACCGGCGACTGGCCCGGCTATCGCTGCGAGCGGCTGCTGCCGGGCGCGATGGTGCCGATGTGCAGCCCGTCGTTCCTGAAGCGCCACGGGCCGTTCCGCACGCCGGCCGATCTCGCACGCGCGCCGCTCGTGCACGACGAGGATCGCAGCACGTGGGTCAACTGGCTGCAGGGCGCCGGCGTGCGGCATGTGTCGCATGCGGTGGGGCCGATGTTCGAAGATGGTCAGCTCACGTTGAGCGCGGCGCGCGCGGATCTCGGCGCCGCGCTGCTGCGCGCGCCGCTGGTCGAGCGCGAACTGGCGAACGGCGAACTCGTAAAGCTGTTCGATCACCCGCTCGACGACGGGCGCGATTATTACCTGTGCACGCGCGAGGACGCGGACATGCCGGACGGGGCACGACGGCTGGCGGAGTGGTTGAGGAAGATGGCGGGGATTTGAGCGAAGGCGCCCTGTCGCTTGCCGGACAACGGTTTACGCGAAGGCGCCTCCCGCCGCACCCAGTCCGGGTCTTGCATACCCTCGATCTGGTATATATGATATGCATATCATATATCGGAGGCTGTCATGAGCCGAATTCTGGTTGATCTGTCGGATGGCCAGCTCGACGAGTTGGCCGTCATCGTCGAGACTGAACGTCGCCCCCGCGCCGCGATCATCCGCGACGCGATTGATGCCTACATTGCCCTGCACAAGCGCCCGCTCGCCGACGACGTATTCGGCCTCTGGAAAGATCGCACGGTCGACGGGCTCGCGTATCAGGAGGAAATGCGCTCGGAATGGTAAAAGCTCTCTTCGACACCAACATCCTGATCGACTATCTGGGTGGCGTGGAATCCGCCCGCGCGGAGCTAGGCCGCTATGACTATCGTGCGATCAGCACGATCTCGTGGATGGAGGTTCTGGTCGGCACGTCCGCACGTAACGAAGCGCCGACTCGCGCATGGCTCTCGTCATTCGATGTCATCGCGCTCGACAGCACGGTGGCGAATCGTGCCGTGATCATTCGCAAGGAACGCCGCATACGCCTGCCCGACGCGATCGTCTGGGCATCAGCGCAAGTGAACGGGCTGCTGCTCGTGTCGCGCAACACGAAAGACTTCCCTCCCACCGAACCCGGTGTTCGAATGCCGTATCAGATCTGAGCCGATAAGCGCGGCGGCAATGCAAATGCGTCAACTCGACGTAGACAAGCCGAACCGCTTCTGCAAAAAGTATCGCGTGTGCCCCGCCGGAAAATCGGCTAACTCGCCGAACACGACGTAGCCGAATCGCTCATAGAGCCGCTTCGCATCGGGATTGAAGGTGTCGATCCACGCGGCTGCGCACCCTCGTTCCGCCGCGACCTGTTCCGCGCGCACGAGCAGGCCGGACGCGTATCCCTGGCCGCGCGCGTGCTCCGCGACCCACAGCCACTGGACGAACAGCCATCCCACCCAATCAAGGGCCGGAAGCAGATAGAAATTCCCGATGCCCCGGATTGAAACAAGCAATTTCACAAAGTCAGGGTGAACCCGGATACTGGCAACACTCCACTCACCACTGACGCAAAGGAAACCACCACATGCCGATCATCAACACCCAAATCAAGCCGTTCAAGGCAACCGCATACCACAACGGCGAGTTCGTGCCCGTCTCCGAAGAGAACTTCAAGGGCAAGTGGTCCGTCGTCGTGTTCTACCCGGCCGACTTCACGTTCGTCTGCCCGACCGAGCTGGGCGACCTCGCCGACCGCTACGCGGAATTCCAGAAGCTGGGTGTCGAAATCTACGGCGTGTCGACCGACACGCACTTCACGCACAAGGCATGGCACGACACATCGGACACGATCGGCAAGATCAAGTACCCGATGATCGGCGACCCGACGCTCACGCTGTCGCGCAACTTCGACGTGCTGATCGAGGAAGAAGGGATGGCGCTGCGCGGCACGTTCGTGATCAACCCGGAAGGCGAGATCAAGCTGTGCGAAATCCACGACAACGGCATCGGCCGCGACGCAGGCGAGCTGCTGCGCAAGGTACAGGCTGCGCAATACATCGCGGCTCACCCGGGTGAAGTGTGCCCGGCCAAGTGGACGCCGGGTGCGGAAACGCTGACCCCGTCGCTCGACCTGATCGGCAAGATCTGACGATCGCGTCGCGCGCCTCGCACGAGGCGCGCGACGGCGGGCCGCCGCATCGGGCGGCCCGCGCCCTCCTCCGGCACGACGTGCCCGACCATAATCATTAATACGGAATCCGAAACGCCATGCTCGACGCCAATCTCAAGAACCAACTGAAAGCGTACCTCGAAAAAATCACGCGCCCGATCGAACTCGTCGCCTCGCTCGACGACAGCGCGAAATCGCAGGAACTGCTGGCGCTGCTGAACGAGATTGCGTCGCTGACGGATCGCGTGACCGTAGCCGAACGCCGCGACGACGCCGAGCGCAAGCCGTCGTTCTCGATCGGCGAGCCCGGCAAGCCGGCCGGCATCCGCTTCGCCGGCATTCCGATGGGCCATGAATTCACGTCGCTCGTGCTTGCGCTGCTGCAGACGGGCGGCCACCCGATCAAGCTCGACGACGACGTGATCGAACAGATTCGCGCGCTCGACGGCGACTACGCGTTCGAGACGTATTTCTCGCTGTCGTGCCAGAACTGCCCGGAAGTCGTGCAGGCGCTGAACGTGATGTCGCTGATCAATCCGCGCATCCGCCACGTCGCGATCGACGGCGCGCTGTTCCAGAATGAAGTCGAGTCGCGCCAGATCATGGCCGTGCCGACGATGTTCCTGAACGGCGCATCGTTCGGCCAGGGCCGCAGCAGCGTGAAGGAAATCCTCGCGAAGCTCGATACGGGTGCGAGCGAGCGTGCCGCGAAGTCGCTCGAAAACAAGCCGGTGTTCGATACGCTGATCGTCGGCGGCGGCCCGGCAGGCGCGGCCGCGGCAATCTACTCGGCGCGCAAGGGCATCGCGACGGGCGTCGTCGCAGAGCGTTTCGGCGGCCAGGTGCTCGACACGATGGCGATCGAGAACTTCGTGTCGGTGCAGGAAACCGAAGGGCCCAAGTTCGCGACCGCGCTCGAGCAGCACGTGAAGCAATACGACGTCGACATCATGGACGTGCAGCGCGCGGACGCGCTGATCCCGGGCGACGTGCACCAGATCCGCCTCGCGAACGGCGCGGTGCTGAAGGCGAAGACGATCGTTCTCGCCACCGGCGCGCGCTGGCGCGAAATCAACGTGCCGGGCGAGCGCGAATACCGCAATCGCGGTGTTGCGTACTGCCCGCACTGCGACGGCCCGCTGTTCAAGGGCAAGCGCGTCGCGGTGGTCGGCGGCGGCAACTCGGGCGTCGAGGCCGCGATCGACCTCGCCGGCATCGTGAAGGAAGTCACGCTGATCGAATACGGCGCGCAACTGCGCGCGGACGAAGTGCTGCAGCGCAAGCTGCGCAGCCTGCCGAACGTGACGATCGTCACGCAGGCGCAGACGACCGAGCTGACCGGCGACGGCAGCAAGCTGAACGGGCTCGTCTACAAGGATCTGCGCTCGGGCGAAACGCAGCGCATCGATCTCGAAGGCGTGTTCGTGCAGATCGGCCTCGTGCCGAACACCGAATGGCTGAAAGGCACGGTCGAACTGTCGAAGCACGGCGAGATCGTCGTCGATGCGCGCGGCGCGACGTCGGTGCCGGGCGTGTTCGCGGCCGGCGACGTGACGACGGTGCCGTTCAAGCAGATCGTGATCGCGGTCGGCGAAGGCGCGAAGGCATCGCTCGGCGCGTTCGACCACCTGATCCGGCAGGACGTGACGCCGGCGGCAGCCGCTCAGCCGCTGGCCGAAGAAGCGGTCGCTGCTTAACGCGCGTCAGCGCATCGTCGCAACGGTTTGTCTCTCTTGGCCCCGCATGCCTTGGTCGGCATGCGGGGTCCTTTTTATTCGGAAGCCGAGCGCGTGGTTACTTGGTCGAGGTTGAATCGCCGTTCGCCGGCACTGGCGTCGTCGACTTCAAACTGCTCGACTGCCTGACCAGTTGCTCGGTCATCGCGGCGGCAACCGGATTCGCGCCCGACGACGAACCGCCCTGCCGATACGAACCGGAACTCGACGACGTCGACATCGACGACATCGGCGGCGGCGGCAATGACGGATCGAGCTTCGCCGACTCCCTGACGAGCTCGGCCGTCTCCGGCGTTTCGGATTTCGTTGCGGATTTTGTTGCGGCAGGTGCCGCGGCCGCGTGGCGTTCGAGGCCGTCGCGCTTGCGCGGCGCGCGCTGCGCGACCTGCGCCGGGGCAGCCGGCTGAACCGGTTGCGCCTGCTGTGCGGCCGGCGGGGTCGAATCCTGCGCATCGACCGTCACGACGTTGACCTTCGGCGGCGGCGCGCTCGGTTTCGTCACCGGCTGCGCTTTCTCGCTGACAACCGGAACGGCGGGGACAGATGCAGGTGCGGCGCTGACGCGCGCGGGTGCTGCCGGTGCAGGCGCCGGTGCGGTCACCGTTGCGGCGGGAGGCGGCGGGACAGCCGCCTGTTTCGGTGCCGTATCGGCATGGGCTGCCGTCGCGGCAGCCGGTGCCGGCGGCGCGATGGCGCCCTGCACCGCGTGATCGTTGTTCGCGGGCGCCGCAGCAACCGGCGCGGACGAATCGCCGATGCCGGCGTCTTCGATCGCACGGTGGTCCGCGCGCAGGAGCATCACGTATGCAGTGCCGGCTGCGGCTACCAGGAGCCCTCCGGCGATCATCAAGGTCTTGCGGGTACTCGTCATGCTTGCTCACCGATCATATCGACGTGAACAAGCCATGATACGCGGCCATCGGCCGTTGATCCCGCATGAATACATTTGGTTGCATTGATGCCGGCGGCGCGATCGTCAGACGTATCGCGGCCGCCGTTCCGGCACGATCAATACACGGCCGCTTGCACGGCGATTACTCCGGAAACGGCAAATCGGTTTGCCCGTCCGCGCGCATGCCGAACGTGTTCAGCGTCATCGCGACGAGCGCGTAATAGCCGAGCAGCGCAACGAGATTCACGACGGTTTCGTGGCCGAAACGCGCTTGCGCGCGCGCGAACGTCGCGTCGCTGACGCGCCGCGTGTCGTACAGCTCGCTCGCGAACGCATGGATCAGCGCATCGTCGTCCGACTCGAATGCAGGTTCGACGCCGCGCCGGATCGCGTCTGCGGTCGCGGCCGGTACGCCCGCGTCGAGTGCGATCGGATGGTGGATGTGCCACTCGGCCTGCGAGCGCCAGCGCGCGGCCGTCACGAGAATCGCGAGCTCCGACAGCCGCAGCGGCAGGCCCGTGCGATAGCGGCAGAACGCACCGAGCTTCTGCGCGTGCTGGGCCAACTCGGGGCTCGCGATCCAGCCGAGAAACGGCCCGTTCAGGTTGCCGCGCGGGCCGCTGAGAATATCGGCCAGCACGGCTTTCTGTGCATCGGAGGCCGACGCGGGATCGAACGGTGGCAGTCTGTCTGTCATGGTGATGATCCGGTGAAGTTCAGTGCATCGATGCCGTCACGCGCCGGCCGCGGCAAGCGCCGCGTCGATAGCGCCCGACAGCCGCTCGACGATCGTATCGATCTGCTGCGCGGTGCAGATGAACGGCGGCGCGATCAGGATGTGATCGCCGTGGACGCCGTCGATCGTCCCGCCCATCGGATACACCATCAAGCCGCGCTGCATCGCTTCGCGCTTGACCGCCGCGTGCAGCTTCAGCGCGGGATCGAACGTCGCCTTGCTGTCGCGATCGCGCACGAGCTCGACGCCGACGAACAGCCCGCGGCCGCGCACGTCGCCGACATGCGGGTGCGCACCGTAGTGCTCGCGCAGCGACGCGCGCAACTGCTCGCCGCGCGCCTTCACGTTGTCGAGCAGTTTTTCTTCGGCGATCACGCGCTGCACTTCGAGCGCGGCCGCGCATGCGGTCGCGTGGCCGAGGTACGTGTGACCGTGCTGGAAGAAGCCCGACCCGTCGACGATCGTCCGGTAGATGCGGTCGCTGACGAGCGTCGCGCCGATCGGCTGGTAGCCCGCGCCGAGCCCTTTCGCGATCGTCAGCAGATCGGGTGCGACGCCGTCTTCATCGCACGCGTACAGGTAGCCCGTGCGCCCCATCCCCGACATGATCTCGTCGAGAATCAGCAGTACACCGTACTTGTCGCACACCGCACGAATCTTCTTCAGGTACGTGCGCACCGGCGGCACCGCGCCGGCCGTTGCGCCCACCACCGTTTCCGCAACGAACGCCGCGACGTTTTCCGCGCCGAGTTCGACGATCTTCTGCTCGATCTCGTCCGCCAGGCGCTGCGCATACGCTTCGTCGCTTTCTCCCGCCTGCTGGTCGCGATACGCATAACACGGGCTCACGTGATGCGCTTCGATCAGCAGCGGCAGGAACGGCTCGCGCCGCCACGCGTTGCCGCCGATCGCGAGCGCGCCGAGCGTGTTGCCGTGATAGCTCTGGCGCCGCGCGATGAAATGGCGGCGCTGCGGCTCGCCCTTCTCGACGAAATACTGCCGCGCGAGCTTCAGCGCGGCCTCGATCGCCTCGGAGCCGCCCGATACGAAATACACGTGTTCGAGGCCGGCCGGCGCGCCGTCGACGAGCCGGTCGGCCAGTTCCTCGGCCACGTCGGTCGTGAAGAACGACGTATGCGCGTACGGCAGTTGCTGCACCTGCCGCTTGATCGCGTCGATCACGCGCTGGTTGCTGTGGCCGAGACACGAGACGGCTGCGCCGCCGCATGCGTCGATATAGCGTTTGCCGGTCGAATCGATGATCTCGATGCCGTCGCCTGCGACGGCAACGGGCAAGGTCGCGCGCGGAGCGCGATGGAAAACGGTCGTCATGCGTTGCCTCATGGATCAGGACGCGCCGTGCGCGCGCCCGGACGGCACGATGCGCGTCGCGAAGCGCTGCGTGCCGTGCTGGTGAATGGTGAAATCGATCGCCGCCGCGCCGATCGCGAACACCGCGGTTGCGAGCGTGTTCTCGTCGTCGGGGTCGGCCGGATCGTCGCGGTAGATCGGCAGCCCTTCCGGTGCGCGATCACCGAGCACGCGCAGCAGCGCGGCTTCGTCGATCGCGTCGATGCCGAGCGTCAGTGTATCGACGCGCCGCTGGCGGTCGGCCGACGACTGCGTGACGATCTGTGCTTCTGCTTCGCAACCGGGATGCACGAGATGGTTCGCATGACCCGCGAGCCGCGCGACATCGATCACCGAACAGCGCGCGGCGCTCGCTTCGATGCTCAGCAGCCGCGCATCGCCGGTCGCGCCGAGCGTGTGATGAAAGCCGCTCGCGCGTGCATGCAAGCGCAGCACGTCGGCCGCCGCGTCGAGCGACGTCGCGTCGAGCACGGCGCGTGCGAGGATCATCCGCGGCACGCCTGGTGCCGGCGTGCGAATCCGCAGATTGTTGATCGCCTGCGCGATGCCCGCGCGGTTCACGGCAAACGTATGGCCCGGCAGCGAACCGGGGTAGTAGAAACTGATGAAGCCCGGCTTGCCCGCAGGCTGCACGTCGACGAGCAGGCAGCGCTCGCGCAGGAACGGGTCGCCGTCCTCATTGTGCGCGATCCAGCGGGTGCCGTCCGCGCCGCGCGCGGCGAGCGTCGTGCAACCGTCCGGCGCGTTGTGGATCAGCTCGCCGCGGCAGTTCCACAGGAAGATGTCCTCGGCCGGCCAGCCGATGCCCGCCGCGATCCCGTCCAGTTCCGCGACGAGATCGGGGTACGCGGCCAGCGCGGCCTGCCGCAGCGCATCGACGAACGGATGGCCGCGCCAGCGGCGCACGGCCTGCCACGCGCTGCTCTGCTGCATGTACGCATCGAACACGGGACGGGCGAGCTCGCCGAGGCGCACGCCGATATCGAACGGCGCGCCGGCGATGACGGGGGTAAGGGAAAGCGGCATGTCGAATGTTTCGGTTTCGTTCAGGACACGTGTTTCAGGAACTCCTTCAGGCGCGGCGTCGGTGGCCGGTCGATCAGGTCGACCGGATGGCCGTCCTCGGCGATGCCGCCCTGCTCCATGAACAGCAGGCGCGTGCCGACCCGCTTCGCGAAGCCGATCTCGTGCGTGACGACGATCATCGTCATCCCTTCGGTAGCAAGATCCTGCATCACTTTCAGCACTTCGTGGCGCAATTCCGGATCGAGCGCCGACGTCGGCTCGTCGAACAGCATCAGCCGCGGCCGGATCGCGAGCGCGCGCGCGATCGCGACGCGCTGCTGCTGGCCGCCCGACAGCTCCGACGGGTAATGATTCGCGCGCGATTCGAGGCCGACCTTGTCGAGCAGCGCCATCGCCTGGTCGCGTGCTTCGGCGCGCGATGCGCCGCGCACCTGGGTCGGCCCGAACATCACGTTCTCGAGCGCGGTCATTTGCGGAAACAGGTTGAACTGCTGGAACACCATGCCCGCTTCGAGCCGGATATTGCGGATCGTCGTCGCGTTGCCGCGCACGCTCTGGCCGTCGACGAGCAGTTCGCCGCCGGTGATTTTCTCGAGCGCGTTGATACAGCGCAGCATCGTCGATTTGCCCGACCCCGACGGACCGATCACGACAACCACTTCGCCCGCGTCGATCTTCAGGTCGATGTGCTTCAGCACCGGTACGTGGCCGAAGCTCTTCGACACGTTCTGGAATTCGATCATGCTCATAGGATCCTCATCCGCTTTTCGACGAGCCGCAGCGTCAGCGTCATCGCGCCGGTCAGCAGCAGGTAGATGACAGCCACCGCGCTCCAGATCTCGACCGCCTGGAAGTTGCCCGCGATGATTTCCTGGCCCTTGCGCGTCAGTTCGCCGACGCCGATCACGATGAACAGCGACGTGTCCTTCAGGCTCACGATGCACTGGTTGCCGAGCGGCGGAATCAGCCGCCGGAACGCCAGCGGCCCGACCACCTTCAGCAGCACGCGCGGCATCGACAAGCCCATCGCGAGCCCCGCTTCCGTCAGCCCCTTCGGGATCGACAGCAGCGCGCCGCGCACCACTTCGGCGAGATACGCACCGGAATTCACCGTGATCGCGATGATCGCGGCCGTCAGGCCGTCGATGCGGATGTGCGCGAGCAACGGCAGCGCGAAATACAGGAACATCACCTGCACGACGATCGGCGTGCCGCGAATCAATTCAATGTAGACCTGTGCGAGCACGTTCATCGCCTTCGGTCCGTATGCGCGGAACATGCCCGCGATCATCCCGACGATGAAACCGCCCACCAGCCCGAAAAATGCGATGAACACCGTCAACCGGACCCCGTCCATCAGGTCCGGCAACGCCGCCCAGATCGCCGACCAATCGAAATTCACTTGTCGCTCCCCGTTCGAATCAAGACCGGCGCGGCCGCACGGCCGCGCGCTGTTGCGGCGTCACGCTCACATCTTCGGCGGCTCGGCGCCGAACCACTTCTTGTAGATCTGCGCGTAACGACCATCGGCCTTGATCTTCACGAGCGACGCGTTGACCTTCGGCACGAGCGGGCTGCCTTTCGGGAAACCCATCCCGTACTTGTCGCCGCTGACCGGCTGGCCCGCGACCTGCACCTTGCCCTTGCCTTCGTTGTTCACGAAGAACAGCACGTTCGGCGTGTCGTGCATCGCCGCGTCGACACGGCCCGCTTCAAGCGCGAGGTAGGCCTGGTCGATGTTCGGGAACTGGCGGATTTCCTTCGGCTTCAGGTGCGCCTTGATCCAGTCGATCGTCGCGGTGCCCGTCTTCGCGGCGATCACCTTGCCGTTCAGGTCGTCGATCGACTTGATCGTCGTGTTGCCGGTCTGCACCATCGCCGCGAGGCCGCTGTCGTAGTACGGCGCGGAGAAGTCGATCGCTTTCTTGCGCTCCTCCTTGATCGTCATCCCCGACAGCGCGACGTCGATGTTCTGCGTCTGCAGCGCCGGGATCAGGCCCGCGAAATCCATCGGCTGGATCGTGTATTTCCAGCCCTGGTCCTTCGCGATCTCCGCCCACAGGTCGAGATCGAAACCGACATACTTGTCGCCCTGCTTGAACTCGAACGGCATGAACGACGTATCGGTCCCGACGACGAGCGTCTTGGTATCCGCGTGCGCGAGGCTTGCGCCGAGCGCGGCAACGACCGCGACGGCTTTCAGGAAGGAACGGCGACTCATGGTTTCTCTCCGCATGATTGGGCGATGTTGCCGGCCAGCCGGCCGGCGGGAACGACGACATCAAGCAGCACCGCAACATGCGATGTCGAATTAGACATTAGTGCAACATGTGTTGTCAACGGCGATACTACGACAACAAAAAAGTACGCACCGGGGAATTTCATCGAGACAAACCCGGGCCGCGCGGGCCGGATAGATCGGAGGAATGGGGAGATGGGCGGGGCGGAGCGCCCGGGCCGGGTCGTGCCGCGCGGGCGGATGGCTGGACGTGAAGAGTGGATGGCCTGTGCTTGGTGCGCGCCGGCAGGTTTGCCGTCACGTGCAACAAGCGCGACGGGATGGCGACAGCGCAACCGCGAACGCACTCGCCAAGATCCGCCCGCTCGTTCGCTCTTTCGCTCTTTCGCTCTTTCGCTCTTTCGCTCTTTCGCTCTTTCGCTCTTTCGCTCTTTCGCTCGTTCGTGCGTTCGTGCAGCGTGTCAGCAGCAATTCAACGCGGCGGCATGCCGGAGCGGCCGTGCCCGCGAAGCCGGCAACCGCCGGCGCGGTTCAACGAACGTCGTGGGATTCGCACGTCAATACCGGCCGGCGGCACGCCGATGCAGCGCCGATCACGCCGCCACCCCGCTCGCCTGATGCGACACGAGCCGCGCATACGCACCCTGCCGCGCCATCAGTTCCGCATGACGCCCGGCCTCGATGACGCGGCCCTGCTCGATCACGAGGATCGTGTCGGCATTGCGCACGGTCGACAACCGGTGCGCAATGATGATCGACGTCCGTTGCGTCATCAGGTCGTCCAGCGCCGTGCGAATCTGCTGCTCGCTGATCGTGTCCAGGTGGGACGTCGCCTCGTCGAGGATCAGCACCGGCGCATCCTTCAGGAACGCACGCGCGATCGCAACGCGCTGGCGCTGCCCGCCCGACAGCTGCACGCCGCGCTCGCCGACGCGCGTCGCGAGCCCGTCCGGCAGCCGCGCGACGAAATCGCCGAGCGCCGCATGATCGATCGCACGCTGCACGTCCGCGTCTGAAGCGTCGCTCGCGGCGAGCCGGATGTTCGCTTCGAGCGTATCGTTGAACAGATAGGTATCCTGCGCAACCAGCGCAATGTGCTGCCGCAGGTCGTCGAGCCGCAGGTCGCGCAGGTCGACGCCGCCGAGCGTCACGCGACCATGCTGCGGATCCCAGAAGCGCAGCAGCAGGCTCGCGACCGTCGACTTGCCGGCGCCCGACGCGCCGACCAGCGCGACCGTGCTGCCGGGCGGCACCTCGAAACTCACTCGGTCGATCGCGGGCACGCCGCGGCCCGGATACGTGAAGCGCGTTTCCTCGAAGCGCACCGCCGGGTTGCCGGGCATCGGCTGCGTGCCGTCCGTCACAGTCACGGGCTCCTTCTCGAGCGCGCGCAACCGTCGCGTCGACGCGATCGTGTCGGCGAGCTGGCGCGCGACCTGGCCGATTTCGGCAACCGGCATGAACGCGGCCACCGCGACCAGCACCAGCAGCGGCAACGACTCGCGCGGAAACCAGCCGCGCGCGCACAGCAGCGCACCGAGCGCCGCGACGGCCAGCCCGCCGAGCCCGCTCGCGATTTCCAGCGCGGCGCTTTGCGTCGACAGGTCGTCGAGCAGCTTCGCGCGCTGCTTCCGGTACGCATCGACCTCGGCCACGAACGCTTCGCGCCGGCGCGCGATCGCCTGGAACGCGGTCAGCTCCGCGAGCCCCTGGATCGTTTCGGTCAGGTGCGCGCCAAGCTGGCCGAGCGCTTCGCGCGCGCCGGTGCCGAGCCGGTCGACGTCGCGGCGAGCCAGCACGGGTGCCAGCCCGGCCCACAGCAGGAACGGCAGCAGCACGAGCGCGAGCGGCCACGCGACCGACGCGAGCAGCACCAGCACGCCGGCCGGCACGAGTACCGCGACGAACGCGGGTGCCAGCGTATGCGCATAGAAATACTCGACCGTCTCCACGTCCTGCGTCGCGAGCGCGACGAGATCGCCGGAGCGGCGGCGCAGCAGCCCGGCCGGCGCGAGGCGTTCGAGCGTCGCGAACAGCGCGATGCGCATTTCCGCGAGCAGCCTGTATGCCATGTCGTGTGCGAGCCACGATTCGAGCCAGTGCAGCACGGCCGCCACCGGCGCGATCGCGAGCAGCGCCACGACGAGCGCGGTGCTCGCGTGACCGGCCGACACGGCGCCGACCACCAGCGCGCCGATCACGCCGACGCCGATGAACGCGAGCACGCGGCCGATCCCGAACAGCACGGTCAGCGCGACCTTGCCCTTCCATGGACGCACGAAGCGCAGCAGCGTCCGCAACGTTTCCGGCCAGCCGATCGTCGCCGCGTCGTCGTTCAGCGGCCTGACCTGCGGGCCCGACGACGCACGAGCGGTGGCGCCGGCCGTCGCCGCCGCGCCGACCGTTTCGGCGACTGCCTCCAGTTGCGGCCCCATCAGCCGGCGATACGGGCCGTCGCGCGCGATCAGCGCCGCGTGCGTCCCTTCGTCGACCACCTGCCCCTGGTCGAGCACCAGGATGCGGTCGGCGCCGATCACGCTGGACAGCCGGTGCGCGAGCACGAGCGTTGTCCGCCCGCGCGTGAGCCGGTCGAGCGCCTGCTGGATCAGCGCTTCGTTCTCCGCGTCGACCGACGACAGCGCCTCGTCGAGCAGCAGGATCGGTGCATCGCGCAGCAGTGCGCGGGCAATCGCGATGCGCTGGCGCTGGCCGCCTGACAGCATCAGCCCGCGTTCGCCGATGCGCGTCGCGTAACCGTCGGGCAGCGCCGAGATGAAATCGTGCGCGTTGGCGGCGCGCGCGGTCGCGATCATGTCCGCGTCGCTCGCGTCGGGGCGGCCGAGCCGCAGGTTGTCGGCGACGCTGCCGTCGAACAGCGTCGCATCCTGCGCGACGACCGCGATCATCTCGCGCACCTGGTCGGCGCCGAGCGTGCGCACGTCATGGCCGCCGATGCGGATCGCGCCGCCCTGCGCATCGTGCTGGCGCAACAGCAGGCGCACGATGGTCGACTTGCCCGCACCGCTCGGGCCGACGATCGCCACCGTTTCGCCTTCACGAACCGAGAAGCTCAGCGCCGCATGCGCGTCCGCACGGCGCCCCGGATACGCGAAGCTGACGCGGTCGAACGCGATCTCCGGACGCAAGCCCGTCACGCGCGGCGCGTGGGCGGCCGGCGCGTGGCTGCCCGCGTCGAACAGCGCGTGGATCGCATTCGCCGCCGACTGGCCGATCATTCCCTGATGCAGCACCGCGCGCAGGTCGCGCAGCGGCCGGAAGATTTCGCTGCCGGCCATCAGCACGATCAGCAGCGCCTCGAGGCTCATGTCGCCGTGCCGCACGCGCCACGCGCCGACCACGATCGCCGCGGCCGCGCCGAGGCCGGTGCCGAGATCGGTGAAGAGCCGCGTCAGCAGGCCGAGCGCGAGCACCCAGAACGTGCTGTCGGACAACGCGCGCGCCTTCGCGGCCAGCTTCGCGCCGAACGCGGTGCTCTGCCCGAACGCCTTCAATGTCGGCAGGCCCTGCACCGCATCGAGAAACTCCTCGCCGAACGCCTTGAAGGCGGCCGAGCGTGCGAGCGCCGCGCGCTGGTCGGCGCGATGCACGAGCTGCGGCAGTGCGAGCGTGACGAGCGCCGCGACCAGCAGGATCGCGGCCGTTGGCACGTCCCACCACGCGAGCACCGCGAAGATCATCACCGGCGCGCACGCGGCGATCACGAGCTGCGGCAGGTAGACGCCGAAGAAAGTCTGCAGTTGCTCGACGCCGTCGACGACGGCCAGCATCACGCCGCCCGTGCGTTCGCCGCTGAACCATGCGGGGCCGAGCGCGGCGATCCGGTCGAACAGCCGCGCGCGCAGCGTGGCTTGTACGCGCCCGGCCGTGTGCTGCGCGAGCACCGTGCGGCGATGATCGAGCCACGCACGCAGCAGCACGCAAGCCGCCGTTGCAACGACGGCTTCGACGATGCTGCGCACCGGCGCGCCGGAAAAGACCAGCGCCAGCACGCGGCCGAGGAACACGAAACGGAGGATGCCGACACCCATCGCGAGCAGCCCGAGCGCGACCGCCGCGGCCACCCGCCCGCGCAATCCCGCCATCATTGCCCATAGTCGTCGGTCGAAATACATGAAGCCCTCCAGTCGGTGTTTTGGTGCGGTTTTTCTTGACCGGATCGAGGCTACCCGCGCGGCCCGCGCGCGGCAAACGATGATTTTTCAACGGGTGTTGAGTCAACTACAATACCCCGCATGTCGCACCTTCCTCCCCTCAGCGCACTGCGTGCTTTCGAGGCGGCTGTCCGCCTCGGCGGGTTCGCGCGCGCGGCGGCCGAGCTGAACGTATCGACCAGCGCGGTCAGCCACCAGATCCGCGCGCTCGAGGAATCGCTCGGTGCACGGCTGCTCGAACGCAGCACGGGGCTCGGCGGCATCGGCCTCACGCCGGCCGGCGCACGCCTGCTGCCGGCCGTCAGTGACGCGCTGTCGCGCCTGACCGACGCCTGTGCCGAGATTCGCGGCACCGCGCAACGGCTCACCGTTTCCGCCAATGCGCCGTTTTCGTCGATGTGGCTCGCACGCCGTCTCGCGGAATTCTCGTCGCTTCATCCCGAAACGCCGCTGCATGCCGTCGTGCTCGAAGATGAACCGGATTTCGCGCGCAGCGGCATCGATCTGGCTATCGTGCACGTGCCCGCGCACCGGCTGCGGGCCGACGACGACGTGCTGATGCGGGAGACCGTGTTTCCGGTATGCAGCCCCGAGCTCTATCCGTACGCATCGGGGTACGTGTGCCGTTCGCGGCTGCTGCAGGAGATGCACGAAAACAGCCCCGAGATCGACTGGCGCAACTGGGCATCGGAGTTCGGCTTGCCGGACGATTTCGAAACGAAGATCGTTCGCTACAGCAGTTTCAGCCAGGTGATCGGCGCGGCGGTGGGCGGTGCGGGCATCGCGCTCGGCCGCGTGCCGCTCATCGAGCCCGAACTGCGCAGCGGGCGTCTGGTGCCGCTGGTGCCGGGCCTCCAGCGCGATGCGTCATGGCGCTTCGTGCTGCGCCGCCATCCGTCGACGCGGCACCGGCTGCTCGATCCGCTGATCGCGTTCCTGCGCCGCGAAGCGGATGCGCCGCCGTTCGTCGCCAAGATCGTTGCGCCCGCATCCAACGACAGTCACGCGCGCGGCGCGGGCGGCGCATAGTACCGCCGGCACCGCCTGCTCACCGGCCGCTCACGGCGTGGCGAAGAACAGCGCGACGACGCACGCCATCCCCCCGAACCACACGAGCGAACGCAGCGACGCCCAGTTCAGCAGGTACATCAGCGTATAAACAACGCGGATCGCGACGAAACCCATCGCGAGCTGGTCGACGTGATGCGCGTTCGCGCCGTTGTGCCACGCGACCACCAGCGCGGCCGTGAACAGCGCAAGCGCTTCCCACGCGTTCTGGTGCGCGGCCTGCGCCCGCGCGCGCCAGCCTTCGAGTTTCGCCAGGTAGTCGCGCGGCGTACGGTTGTCGTAGCCCTTGCGCGCCTTGGCCAGGAACGTCAGCGGGAACGGCAACAGCGCCACGATGAACAGGCACAGCTGGGACGTCGTCATCAAAGTCTCCTCCTTTATGATTACATTACTCAATGACAAGATCGCCGAGAGCTTAGCATCGCGACGCGCGGTTCGCGCACCGGTTTTCTAGACGGGAGACTCGGCTGCACGGGCCGCCGACGGCTGCGGCCGGCGTGGTCCGCCACCCAAATTTCCACCAAATCGTCGACAAATACGTTAATTAAAACTGGTCGAACACCAATAAGATAGCGCTCAACACTGGCTTGGCGCATAACCGCGCCAGCCTGCCGATCCGGGCGCGCCGCCGCGCGCCGAACGACATCCGACCCGAGCCATCACCATGCCCCGTCCCATCGTCGCCCTTATCCGCCCCGACGCCATCCGTCACAACCTCGACTTCATCCGCCGCACCGCCGCGCAATCGCGCGTGTGGGCCGTAATCAAGGCCAACGCATACGGCCACGGCATCGAGCGGATCTACCCGGGCCTCGCGGCCGCCGACGGCATCGGTCTGCTCGATCTCGACGAAGCCGTGCGCGTGCGCGAACTCGGCTGGGACAAGCCCGTGCTGCTGCTCGAAGGGATCTTCGAGCCGGCCGACGTCGAGCTGGCCGATCGCCACCGGCTGACGGTGGCCGTGCACTGCGACGAGCAGCTCGACCTGCTGATCGCGGCGAAGCCGCAGCAACCGATCGACATCCAGCTCAAGATGAATTCCGGGATGAACCGGCTCGGCTACCGGCCCGCCGCGTTCCGCGCTGCGTGGGAGCGCGCGGCGAGCGCACCGTCGATCGGCAAGATCACGCTGATGATGCATTTCGCGAACGCCGACGAAGGCGAGGTCGACTGGCAGCTCGATCAATTCGATGCGACCACGGCCGGGATTCCGGGCGAGCGCTCGGTGTCGAATTCGGCGGCCGTGCTGTGGCATCCGCGCGCGCACCGCGACTGGGTGCGGCCCGGCACGATCCTGTACGGCGCGTCGCCGACCGGTGCGGCGCGGCATATCGCCGACACGCCGCTGATGGCCGCGATGACGCTGACGAGCAAGATCATCGGCGTGCAGACGCTGTCGCCGGACGAAACCGTCGGTTACGGCCGCCGCTTCACCGCCGACCGGCCGATGCGGATCGGCGTCGTCGCGTGCGGCTACGCGGACGGCTATCCGCGCCACGCGCCGACCGGCACGCCGATCGCGGTGGACGGCGTGATGACGCGCATCGTCGGCCGCGTGTCGATGGACATGCTGACCGTCGACCTGACACCGTGCCCGAACGCGGGCATCGGGTCGAGCGTCGAGCTGTGGGGCGACCAGGTGAAGGTGGATGATGTCGCGGAAGCCAGCGGCACGATCGGCTATGAGTTGATGTGCGCGCTCGCGCGCCGCGTGCCGGTCGTGATCGTGCCGCCCGGCGCATCGACCGCGCAGCCGGCGCTGCGGACCGGGAGCTACGGACGCTGATCGACGTCGATGCTGCGACGCACTACCGCGCCGCCACGCATGCCGCTTCACTTGCGGGCCGCCTCGGGCGGCCCGTTTGCGTTCCGGCGGACGGGAAACCCGAGCCGGAGAATACGCGTGTGTTACAGCCGTTCCGTTCCGCTCCGCTCGACCTGCCTATCCGGCGGTGTACTACGAACGCCACGTCGGCTTCCGCTTCTCGAGGAACGCGTCGATCCCTTCGCCCGCATCCTCTTCCATCATATTGCGGGCCATCACGTCGCCCGCATACGCATACGCTTCATCGAGCGGCAACTCGCGCTGGCGATAGAACATCTGCTTGCCGTAGCGCACCGCGGCCGGGCTCTTCGCGACGATCTCAGCGACCTTGCGCGCGACGGCCACGTCGAGCGCGTCCTCGGGCACGGCCTCGTTGACGAGCCCCCACGCGGCGGCCGTCGCCGCATCGACGAAGCGCCCGGTCACGAGCATGTCGAACGCGCGCTTCGCCGTGACGTTGCGGCTCAGCGCGACGGCCGGCGTCGAACAGAACAGCCCGACGTTGATGCCCGATACCGCGAAACGCGCGGTGTCGGCCGCGATCGCCAGATCGCACGCGGCGACGAGCTGGCAGCCGGCCGCCGTCGCGATGCCTTGCACGCGCGCGATCACCGGCACCGGCAACGCGCGCATCGCGAGCATCACGCGGCTGCACTGCGCGAACAGCGCGCGGTAGTAGTCGAGTTCCGGCTTGCCGCGCATCTGCCGCAGGTCGTGGCCCGCGCAGAACGCCTTGCCTTGCGCGGCCAGCACGACGCAGCGCACGTGCGGATCGGCCGCCAGCACACCGAACGCGTCGTACAGGCTCGCGAGCATCGCTTCGGACAACGCGTTGAACTGCTGCGGCCGGTTCAGCCGCAGCGTGACGACGCCGTCGCGCACCTCGCGCAACAGGATCGGCTCGGCAGTCTCTTGATCGGGTTCCATGATGTTCCGCTCGACGGGGTTCGGCAGGATTGGGGGCGGCACGAACGGGCAGCGATGGTGCACGCGCGTTCGCGGCGTACCAATGAAATGGTCCTCCACATTCCGTGCGGCGTCCAGTCGCGTGGCACCGGCGCCGGCGCTCAAGCGCTCAAGCGCGCGTGCGCCCGCTGTGCCATGCGCGCACGCCCGACCAAAGGTGCCCGATACCGGCCAGGAAAAAGACCGCACCCATGACACCAAAGGTCAGCACGTCGCCCCAGATCGCGCCGAACGTATTCATTCGCGCGGTCATCGCGGGCGCCTCCGGCGCGTAGCGCACCTCGACCGTCGCGCCGTCCTTCACGCTGACGTCGCCGCCCTGCGGGTATTCGACATGCTCGCCCGCGAGCGTCGTGAACGCGATCTCCGGATGATGCGGGCCCGCGTTCAGCCTGACGACGTGGCCCGGCACGACGACCGACGTCCGCAGGAACTCGCGCGTCGATTGCGCATACATGACGACGCCGATCAGCATGCACGTGCCCACCACGGTAAAAAAGACGCCCTTCACGATCAGCCTCTCCGTGTGCTGTGCGGTCGCGTGAGACGATGCTGGCACCATGTCGCCAGCCCTACGGGCGTGACTGATGGAACGACACGTCGATCTTCGACGGTGTCTTGCAGCGGTACATCACGCCGTGCCCCGTTTCGTCGGTCACACCTTCGTACGGGCCGTTGCAGCCCGTGACCTTGTAAGCCGCGAACGGGATGCGCCGGCCGTCCGTCGGCCGGACCAGCACCGGAATACGCGCGGTCGGGCCAATGCCGATCATGCTGACGAGCACCATGCGCGAAGCATCGATCGGCGCGGCGGAGCGCACATACGCCGTGCGCCCCTTCTCGTCGGTCGTGCCTTCGACTTCGAGCTCCTTGGTGTTCCGGGCCGCGCTCGTGTAAAGCGCAAATGCATAGCGCGTATTCGGCAGCACCCGTTTCGTCGCGGGATCGTGCAGCACGAAATAGCACCCGTTGGCTCCCCCTCCGGCCGACACCTGCCCGTCGGCTTGCGTGCGATTGCACGTGTACGACGAACCGCTGTCGGCGACGGCCTGCTGTCCGGCCTGCTGCCCGGTGCTTGCGCATCCGCCCGTCAGCGCGGCCACCAGCGCCACGCATGCGCCTCGCGCGGGCGCTGCCTGACCGATTTTGATTTTCATTGGAATCCCGTTCCCGACTGTTATGGATGCCGGGCGTGATGCGCATGACGCGCAGGCACGCCGCCCTCGGCATCCGGCAGGATACGGATATCGCAGTGCGCTGTAAATTGCGCGCGCTATTCGCCGCTATCAGGCACTACCCGCCGCTCGCGACGCGCGCGGTCGTCTCCGCAGCCAGATGTGCGCGGCGGCGCGCCGTGGCGGCCGCGCAACCCGAGCCGCAGCGTCGAACGCGGAACCGGAACCGGTATCGGACCCGCTCCAGCCAAACGCGCGTCAGCCCGCGAGCTTCTTCAGCGCGTCGAGCACCGCGTCGCCCTTGAACGGCTTCACGATCCAGCCCTTCACGCCGGCCGCCTTGCCGCGCTCCTTCATCGCCGGGCTGCTTTCGGTCGTCAGCATCACGACGTTGACGGCCGTGTTCGCCAGTTCGCCGCGGATTTTCTCGACCATCGTCAGGCCGTCCATGTTCGGCATGTTCACGTCGCTGATCACCAGGCGCACGCCGGGCGTCGCCTTGAGCTTCGCGAGCCCGTCCTTGCCGTCGACGGCCGTCGCGACGTCGAGCCCGTGATTGCGCAGGAAGCCCGCGACCTCGTCGCGCACCGTGCCCGAATCGTCGACCACCAGAATCTTTGCCATGTCGTATTCCCCTTCCTTTCTTTCGGACTTCAAAATTCAAAACAGTTCGAGTTCACCCGATTCGACCATCGGCCCCACGTCCTGCACCGATTCGCGGAAATCCTCCGGCGACCAGCTCAGGCTGAACACGAAACGCTGGTCGAGACAGACGAAGCGCCCCGATGCCGGATCGGTCATCCGGTACTTGAAGCAGAGCTGCGGACAGTCGCCGCCGAACGAAATTAACTTCTGCTTGTGATTGACGACGAGCGGCACCTGCACCGGATGGCGCGCGAGCGCCTCGGCATCGCCGAGATAGCGGTTCTTGAACGCGCCCCATACGAGGTTGGTCAGCTCGCCGAGCACGCTGTTCACGTCGCGGAAATCCGGCGCGCGGCCGTCGCCACGCGTGCCGCCGATCATGTCGAGCAGCGGCTGCTCGCTCGTCTGCAGCAGCATGTAGCCGCGGCACCACGCGCTTTCGAGCGCGATCAGGCTGAACACCTCGCCGAAGATGATCTGGTCGCGGACGATGCACGGCGTCTCGTGCTCGATCGTCATGCCCGGAAACAGGCTGTCGATGCGCGCCTCGGTAATCTCCGAGATACCACGCACGAGCGCGTTCGGGTAATCGCGGCCGAACAGGTATTCGTCGATCGCGCGCTTGAGCGGCGTCATGTCGTCCGCGGCGTAGGCCGCGCATGCCACCCGCGCGAGCGCGTCGGGCAGCCCGTCGCGCGAAGCGAGCGATTCGCGGCGCAGGATGATCGGCAGCTCGGGCCGCAGCGCGTCGATCTGCGTCGCGATGATCGCGCTCTCGACCGGCGAGCCGCCGTAATCCTCGGCGAGCAGGATCGCGCCGAGATCGATGTTCGAGCGCAGCACCTTCAGCAGCCGGCTGCGCCGCACGGTCAGGCCGACCAGGTTGTGCTCGTCGCAGAAACGCTTGATCGCATCGGCGTGCGTGCGGCTGTCGTCGAGCACGAGCACCTTGCTGACGGGTTGGTCTTCGGTCATCTCAAGGGATCCTCATGGTCGATCAGAACAGTTCGAGCTCGCCGCCGGTATCTACCGCGGCCGTTTCCGGCACATGGAAATCGACCGGTGCGTTCGCGCACACGCACAGCGTCGCGCCGACCCGCACGTCGCCGTCGAGCGTCAGGTCGTAGGCGCCCACGTAATCGGGTGCGAGCGCGGGCAGCCAGTCGATGCTCGCGCCGCTCAGCAGGGAAGGCGTCGACATCCCGAGATCGGGAAACGACACGGTCAGCGCCTGGTTGATCGCACCGCAGCACAGGTTCGCGACTTCCATGAATGCTTCGGGCAGCGGCCGCTGGCCGCTCGTGCCCGCCGTCGCGCCGGCAAAATGGCCGCGCGTCGCATCGTCGTCGCTGAAGCGCAGCGCGAGCAGCAGGCGGAAATGCAGCGCCGAGATCGTCAGTACCACGACGTACTCGGGCACCTTCGGTTTCGATCGCGAAGTCGCGCGCGCGGAATCGGGCGCATCGCCGCCCGACGGCCGGATGTCGCACGCGCCGCCGGACGCGAGCCGCGTGCGCGCCGCGTCGAAAAAGATCCGCTCGAAGCCGGCTTTCGCCTGCGCGCTGATCACGCCGCCGCTCCTTCGATCCGCGCGTGCAGCTGCCCGGCCAGCGTCTCGACGGTCGCGAGCGCGGCCGTGATCATCTTGCCGCCGGCCTGGATGTCCTGGAACGTCGCGGCCGTCACGAGATCGTTGCGGTTCAGGCTGTCGCGATAGCTGTTCGACAACTGCTGCGAGCGTGCGGCCAGCCCGCGCACCTCGCTTGCTACGATCGAGAAGCCGCGCCCGGCCGTGCCCGCGCGTGCCGCCTCGATCGACGCGTTCAGCGACACGATCGACACGTGCGCGACGATCGCCGACAGCTCCTGGTTCTTCGCGCGCATGTCCTGGTTCTGCGTGGTCAGCGAGATCATCTGCTCGTGCCAGCGCTCGAACGTGCCGGCGAGCCCGCGCAAGCGCGCGGCTTCGTCGGCGATCTTCATCGCATGCTGCGCGAGCGCGGCGCGGTCCGCCGACAGCGCCTGCAGCGCGTCGCGCTGCGTGCCGGCCGCGGATGCCTCGCGCGCCAGCGCATCCTCGAGCTGCGCCTCGCGTTGCGCCCATGCGTCGGCGGCCTCGGCATGTGCCGACGCCGCTTCTGCCGCCCTCGCGGTGGCCGCGTCGAGCGCGCCGCGCAACGCGTTCACGTCACGCTCCATCGCCGCGACGAGCCGCTTGCGCGTCACGCGAAACGCGATCGCCGCCGCCACCGCGACGACGAAGCCGCCAGCCAGCGCGGCGGCAATCGGGATCATCCACGCCTGCACGATCACGCCGTCACTCCGCTGCACCGACGTCTGCAATGCGCTCGTGCGCGGCGCCGTGACCGGCACCGTCCGCCGCGAAGCGCGCCGGCAGCGACACGATCGTCTCGAACGCGCGATACGGCGCGCCGACGCGATCGTCGGTGAAGCGCAGCGCGATGTCGCCGCCGTCGCGCTTCAGGAAGTTGCGCACCGCGTCCATGCCGACGCCGCGCCCCGACACCTCGGTTACCGCGTGCGCGGTCGAGAAGCCCGGCCGGAAGATCAGCTCGGCCACCGCTTCGTCGGTGAGCGCCGCTTCGTTGCCGGCATCGATCCAGCCGCGCTCGCGTGCGATGCCGCGAATCCGGTCGAGCGCGAGGCCGCGGCCATCGTCGCTCAACACGAACCACAACTCGCCGCCGCCGACGCCGACCGCGATGTCGATCGTGCCGGACGCCGCCTTGCCGGCCGCGCGGCGCTCTTCGGACGATTCGATCCCGTGGTCGATCGAATTGCGCAGCAGGTGCATGAACACGTTCTTCAGCGTCGCGCCGATCTCGCTGCGCACGCGATGGCCGTGGCTGTCGATATGCACGACGGGCGCCGGCTTGCCGAGTTCGGCCGCGAGCGACGGCAGCGACTCGATCACGCCGCCGAGCGCATCGCCGATGCCCTGCGTGCCGAGCTGGCTCAGCATGCGGCGCACGGCATCGCGTGCCGCATGCCAGTCGGCCGCGTTCGCCGGATCGGCGCCGTCGAGCACACGCAGGCTCTCGCTGATGTGCGCGCGTTCGACCATCAGGAAGTCGGCGCCGCCTTGCGCCGGTTCGCCGCTGCGGCCGAGCGTGACCGCGTTGATCGTCGCGTAGCGTTCGACGGCATCGCGCACGCGCGCCAGATCGTCCATCAGCGCATCGCGGTTCCACTCGGGGCCGCCATCCGCGCGGCGCAGCGATTCGTATGCCTGCTCCGCTTCGTGGACGATGTTCGTCAGGTGCTGCAGGCTGTACGTGCGCGCATTGCCCTTGATCGTGTGCATGTTGCGGAACAGCGCCGCGACGATCGAGTGATCGGCGCGCTCGTGCTGGCGGATCATCCGTTCGTTCTCGCTGAGGAAGCCCTTCGCGCTGTGCACGAAGTCATGGAACTTGTCCTGGCTGATCGACAGGATCTCGCCGATCATCTCGAGGCGGCGCTGCTGCTCGCCGGCCTGCGCGGTCAGCTCGCGAATCTCGGTCACGTCTCGCACGCACAGCATCAGGCGCACGACGGTATCGGTCTCGTCGGTGATCGCCGACCAGCTCAGGTCGAGCCATTTCTCGCGGCCGTCCGGCATCCGCTTCGCGACTTCGTTGACGAGCAGGTGCGCGTTGAATTCGAAGTTCATGCTGTCTTCGCCGAGGCACGCGTGCACGGCCGCATCGACCTGCGAACGCGCGTCGGCGCCGATCGCCGAATCGTCGAACACGAGCGCCATCAGGTCGCGGCCGGCGATGTCGTTCGTCTCGAAGATGGTTTCGAGGTACGCCGAATACTCCGCGTGCACGACGCCGCCTTCGACGACGGTCAGGATCCCCTGCTGCATGTTCTGCAGCATCGCCTGGATGTCCGCCGTCTTCTGCTTGAGCTGCGCGGCGTTCTCCTGGATCTTCTCGATCATCCCGTTGAACGCGACGATCGAATGGCCGATCTCGTCCATCCGGCCCACCGGCACGCGGCGCGTGAAATCCTGGCTCGTCGCGATCTCGCTCATCATCGTCTGCATCCCGATCAGCGGACGCGTGATCTGGCGATACAGCACGAAGCCGAGCGCGGTCAGCAGCACGATCACCGTGCCGGCAACGCCCGCGATCGCGGTTGCCGTCGTCGCGAGCATCCCGTTCAGCGCGCTGATCGCGTCGTCCTTCTGGCGGTTCTTCTCGACGCGCAGCGTGTCGACGATGCTTTCGAGTTCGTCGCGATACTGCGCGACGTTCGCGAACAGGTAGGCCTGCGCCATCTCGGCCTTGCCGTCGGCCTTCATCTTGACGGTGTCGTCGATCGCCGCGAAATAGTTCGCGGCGCTGTCCTTCGCCTGCGCGACGAGGCCTTCCTGCGCGCGGCCGACTGCCGATCGCGCCTGCGCGTCGAGCGCGGCGCGCAGCGCGGCCTGCTTCGCCTTCAGCTCGTCGCGCGCCTGCGCGGCGGTATTCGCGTCGGGCGCGTAGACGAGCGTCATCGTCGCGATCTGGATGTTCTTCACATCGGCGACGAGATCGGCCGACGCGAGCGCGCTCGGCACGATGCCCTGGGTGACCTGGCGCACCTCGGACGCGCTCTTGCGCGTCTGGTACACGGCATAGATGCCGATCGCGGACAGCGCGAAGAACGTCAGGACGACTAGCAGCGTAATGCGATGACGGATGGTCATGAGTACAGCTCCCCGCAGCGATCCGGCTTCGACCGCCCATTGGTCTAATGAAAGAATATGAGCGCCGAATTATCGGGGATGGTGTATGACTGTCCGATGACCGTTAATCAATCGATCATTGAGGAAATTGGAATGATTAATTGCGGCGGAAAAAAGCTAAAGTTTTTCGCGAGTTTGCCGTTAACCTCCGGGCTTCAGCGCCCATACGGCTGCTGGCTTTGTCGAATCGGCGGAGTAGCGGATATTCATTGTTTTATTCGCATTCCGGCAATTCAAAATTATTGAATATCGGCAAAACGTTTGCGCATTATCGATGAACCGGTTTGTTTCGGCGTCTTTATATAATCGATGCGTCGTTCGCGCACGAGAAATCAGGAACGCTTGGTTCAGCCGAGCCTCCCGGCCCCGCCGCGATCACCGCGTCGCGAATACTCGCGCGACCGGATTCATTCCTGGCAAGAAATAATCAATCGCCACCCGGCGATTCACCTCCCCGTCCGCACGCTCTAGACTGTCGCATCGTTCCCCTTTCCGGACCCACGCGATGACCGACGCCCTGCCGCTGACCACCGATCCCGACTCGGGCCTCCAGTACCGGCTGCGCCCGGCTGCAGGCCGCCCCGCCGCCCGCCTGTTGCTGCTGCATGGCGTCGGCGGCAACGAGACCAACCTGCTGAACGTGGCCGATGTGATCGATCCGCGCATCGAGATCGCGTTCGTACGCGGCCCGCTGACCTTCGGGCCCAATCAGCACGCGTGGTTTCCGGTGCGCTTCGGCCCGAACGGCCCCGAAATCGATGCGGCCCGCGCGGACGCCAGCCGCCTCCAGTTGATCACGCTGCTGCATGCGTTCCGCGCGCGGGACGGCGCGGGCTCCGCGCTGCCGGCCGTGATCGCCGGCTTCAGCCAGGGCGGCATCATGAGCGCGAGCGTCGGCCTCACGTCGCCGGCCGACGTCGTCGGGTTCGCCGTGCTGTGCGGACGCATCCTGCCGGAAATCGATCCGCTGATCGCGCCGCGCGACGCGCTTCGCCCGTTGCACGCGCTGATCGTGCATGGCCGCTTCGACGACAAGCTGCCCGTCGCATGGGCCGGCACCGCCGATGCGAAGCTCACGGCGCTCGATGTCGCACACGACACGCGGCTGTATGCGGCCGGGCACGAACTGACTCAGGAAATGGCCGCCGATTTCGGCCGATGGGTCGGCGAACGCACCGGATTGAACTGACCGCACCGGGGGCGCCTGCCCGCGAACGGACCGGCGCCCCCGGCGCGTACCGTCACGCGTTCTGCGCAGGATCCGCGACGGCGCGCACGACCGCGGGCGCGGCAACCGCCCGCTCACGCTCGGCACCGCGCTTCGCGAGCTTCCAGCCGATCACCAACGCGAGCACGACAACCGGAATCGTCGCGACGGTCCACGTACCGCCCGGGTAGTCGAACGCCATCAGCACCAGCACGCCGACGAGGAATGCGAGCGTGAGCCACGACGTGAACGGCGCGCCGGGCATCCGGAACGACACGGCCTTCAGCTCGCCGCGATCGACCGCGCGGCGGAACAGGATCTGGCTCATCACGATGAAGCCCCACGTCGTGATGATCCCGAGCGACGCCATGTTCAGCACGATCTCGAACGCCTGGGCCGGCACGATGTAGTTCAGCGGCACGCCGATCGCATTGATCGCGACCGTGATCAGGATCCCGCCGTACGGCACGCCGCGCGCATTCATCCGCGACACGAAGCGCGGCGCCGACCCGCCCATCGCGAGCGAGCGCAGCACGCGCCCGGTCGAATAGAGGCCCGAATTCAGGCTCGACAACGCGGCGGTCAGCACCACGACGTTCATCACCGTGCCGACGTACGGCACGCCGAGCTTGCCGAAGAACGTGACGAACGGGCTTTCGTGCGCGCTGTATGCGGTCCACGGCAGCAGCAGCGTCAACAGCACGACCGAACCGACGTAGAACAGCGCGATGCGCCACATCACGCCGTTGATGGCCTTCGGCAGCACCTTGCGCGCATCGGCCGTCTCGCCCGCCGCGACGCCGACGAGCTCGATGCTCGCATACGCGAACACGACGCCCTGCACGATCAGCACGGCCGGCAGGATGCCGTGCGGAAAGATCCCGCCGTGATCCGCGACGAGGTGAAGCCCCGGCATCTGGCCGGCGACCGGATGGCCGCTCGCGAGGAACACGGCGCCGACCGCGAGGAACACCGCGAGCGTGCCCACCTTGACGAGCGAGAACCAGAACTCCATCTCGCCGAACACCTTCACGCCGATCATGTTCATCACCGACACGATCCCGAGCGCGCCGAGCGCGAACACCCACTGCGGCACGTCCGTGAACACGGCCCAGTACTTCATGTAGATCGCGACCGCGGTGATGTCGACGATGCCGGTCGTCGCCCAGTTCAGGTAGTACATCCAGCCCGCGACGAACGACGCGCGCTCGCCCATGAATTCCCGCGCATACGACACGAAGCTGCCGCTGGTCGGCCGGTGCATCACGAGCTCGCCGAGCGCGCGCATGATCAGGAATGCGAACACGCCGCAGACGAGGTACACGAGCGCCAGTGCGGGCCCCGCGCTCTGCAGGCGGCCGCCCGCGCCGAGAAAGAGGCCGGTGCCGATCGCACCGCCCATCGCGATCATCTGCACGTGCCGCGGCTTCAAATGCTTCGCATAACCGGCTTCGTGCGACGCGAACATCGCGTCGGGATCGGCATGACGGGAATCCGCGCCGCCGGCCGTATCGGCCGGCCGCTCGCTGGTGTGTTTCATGTTGAGTCTCCGTGTATTGATGTGTCGCGCCCCGCTCCGGGGCGCTTTTTGAACGGCCGCGCGCGGGCCGCCGGCGGCATGCGCCGGCGCCGCGCGGCCGGTGTCAAAGCACGCGCGGCCGGATCAGTGTTTCGGGCTGCAGCGCGTCGTCCAGTTGCGCATCGGTCATCAGTTCGCGCTCCAGCACGACCTCGCGGATCGACTTGCCGGTCGCGTGCGCTTCGGCGGCCACGGCGGTCGCGCGCTTGTAGCCGATGTACGGGTTCAGCGCGGTCGCGAGCGCGACCGAGCGCTCCATCGTTTCGCGCAGCCGCTCGGGATTCGCGGTGATCCCGCTCACGCACCGCTGCTCCAGCGTCGTGCATGCGGCCGTCAGGTGGCTGAAGCTGCGGAACAGCGCGCTGGCGATCACCGGCTCGAATGCGTTGAGCTGAAGCTGTCCGGCCTCGGCGGCGAAGGTCACGGTCAGGTCGTTGCCGAACACCTCGAACGCGACCTGGTTGACGACTTCCGGGATCACCGGATTCACCTTGCCCGGCATGATCGACGAGCCGGCCTGCACGGGCGGCAGGTTGATCTCGCCGAACCCCGCGCGCGGGCCGCTCGACAGCAGCCGCAGGTCATTGCAGATCTTCGACAGCTTGACGGCGATCCGCTTGAGCACGCCCGAGACCTGCACGAACGCGCCGCAATCCTGCGTCGCCTCGATCAGGTTCGGCGCGGTGCTCAGGTCGAGCCCGGTAATGCGCCGCAGCGCCGCCAGCGCCTTCTCCGCATACTCCGGATGCGCGGTGATCCCGGTGCCGATCGCGGTCGCGCCGAGATTGATCTCGCGGATCAGCCAGCCGGCTTCCTGCAGCCGCGCGATGTCTTCGGTCAGCATCACCGCGTACGTCGAGAATTCCTGGCCGAGCGTCATCGGCACCGCGTCCTGCAACTGCGTACGGCCGAGCTTCAGCAGGCCCGCGAACGCGTCGGCCCGCTCCGCGAACGCATCGCGCAGCCGCGCCATCGCCTCGAGCAGGTGTTCGACCGCGAAGCACGTCGCGATCCGGATCGCGGTCGGATAGACGTCGTTGGTGCTCTGCGCGAGATTGACGTGCTCGTTCGGATGCAGGTATTCGTACTGCCCGCGCGCGTGCCCCATGATTTCGAGCGCGCGGTTGCAGATCACCTCGTTCGCGTTCATGTTGGTCGACGTGCCGGCCCCGCCCTGGATGACGTCGACGACGAACTGGTCGTGCAGGCGCCCTTCGCGGATCTCGACGCACGCGGCGGCGATCGCATCGCGATACGGCTGCGGCAGCAGCCCGAGCTCGCAGTTGGCGTCGGCCGCGGCTTCCTTCACGGCCGCGAGCGCCATCACGAAGTACGGCAGCGTCGCGATACTGCGGCCGGAAATGTCGAAATTCTCTTTCGCGCGCAGCGTATGAACGCCGTAGTAGGCCGCATCCGGAATGCTTCGTTTACCTAAAAGATCCGCTTCGACGCGGAAGCCGTTTTCTGCCATCGTGCCCCTCCTGGGTGTCTCGTGCCGCTCGTCGTGCGCCGCTTCCCGACGCGACGGGTTCGCATTCTATGCCTTTGCAAAAACAAGCTCGCCTCTGTATTATCGAAAGCGGTTTTGCGTGGAATGCAACAACGAGAATCGAATGAAGAAAGGCATGAGAGAGACAGGCATCGATCACCTCGGCGCGATGCGCGCGTTCGTGAGAGTGGTCGAAACGGGAAGTTTTTCGGCGGTCGCGAAGGAGATGCACGTGTCGACGTCGACCGTCGCGCGCAAGGTGACGGCAATCGAGGAGGCGCTCGGCGTCGCGCTGCTGCACCGTTCGACGCACAGCGTGACGCTGACCGAGGCCGGCCACATCTACCTGGAGCGCGCCGTCACGCTGATCGCCGATCTCGACGACACGCTGCGCGTGGTCGCCGAGCTGAATGCGCAGCCGAGCGGCCCGCTGAAACTCACCGCGCCGGTCGCGTTCGGCCGCCGTCACCTCGCGCCGCTGATCGCGCCGTTTCTCGCGCGCTACCCGACGATCCAGCTCGACGTGCGGCTCACCGACAACCACAACGACCTCGTGGCCGGCGGCTTCGATCTCGACATTCACGAGGGCGAGAACTACCTGGACAACCTGGTCGTCCACCGGCTGTCGCGCAACGACAGCATCCTGTGCGCAGCGCCCGGCTACCTCGATCGCTGCGGGCGCCCGTCGGCGCCGGACGACCTGAAGCACCACAACTGCCTGCGCTACGTGCACCCGGAAGGCGATCCACGCTGGGATTTCGTGCACGGCGACGTGCGGCACAGCGTGCTGCCGGCCGGCAATCTCGTCACCGACCATTCGGAGCTGCTGCTCGAAGCGACCTGCGCGGGGCTCGGCATCGCGGAGTTCGAGATCTGGCTGGTGCGCGACCTGCTCGCGAGCGGGCAACTCGAAGCCGTGCTGCCGCGCTACCGGCTGCAGAACCGGCTGACCGGCGAATTCATCTACATCGCGTATCTGGCGAACCGGCGCAGCTCGGCGAAGCTGCGCGTGCTGAAGGACTTTCTCGCGGAACATCTCGCGCAGATCGGCGAGCTGTCGGACGTCGAGCTGGCGAAGATTCGCGGCGCTCGCGCGTAGCGCGCGCGTTGGCGTTCGCGTTCGTGCCGATCAGCTAGCGGGCGGACGCCGATGCGCGCAGCCCGGTTCGCGGGCGGCGGCATCGGCGCGGCGGCACCGCTCAGGCAGGCTGCAGTTCGAACGGGAACGTGGCGTGCCCGATCTCGACGCCCTGCGTATTGAGCATCCTCGGCCGGTGGAAGCCGGCCAGTTGCGCGCGCTGCACGAACGTACCGATCTGCAGCCGATCGAGAATCTCGCTGACGACCATGTACAACACGTCGAGATTGCCGTCCTCGATCTTCACCGAGATGCCGAGCGCACCGTCGGCGCCGAGCCGCCGCGTGTTCTCCGAGGCACGCACGCCGATCCCGTAGCACGCATCGGCGCCGAGCTTGCCGACCACCTGCCCGTCGAACGCGTTCATCAGCACCGTGCAATAGCGCCCGTCACCGGCGACCAGTTCCGGATGCGCCGTCATCGCACGATGAATGCGCGCCAGCGCGCGAACGCGATCGCTGATCTCGCCGCCGCCCGCCTCCACCTTGTCCGCGCCGTCGGCCAGCGATGCGTAAAGTCGCGCCAGCCGATCCAGCGAGAACGCCGGCGTCGGCAGGTTGCATCCATCGATCGCCCAGTCGACTTCATCGTCGCGCAAGCCGCACGCGTCAGCCACGACATGCTTCACGCGCACCTGCATCGGATGGTCGGGCAGATGGTAATCGTCCATCGCGGCGCCGATCGCCTGCGCGCCGGCCAGCATCCCGACGTGCTTGCCCGAACAGTTGCTGCAGACACCGGTCGGCGTGTAGTCGCGCTTGATCCACGACCGGTACACCGCGTCGGACAACGGCGGATGGCCGCCGCAACGCAAATCCGATTCGTGCGCGGCGACCTTGGCGAGCATCGCCCGCGTGCGTTCGATGTGCCGGTCCTCGCTGCTGTGCGACGCACACATCAGCGCGATGTCCGCGTCGTCGAAGCCGAAGCGCTCGGGCGCGCCCGTCTCGATCACCGACAGCGCCTGGGCCGGCTTGGCCGCCGAGCGCGCCAGCGTCATCCGGAACGGATCGCCGAACCGGGCCAGCAACCTGCCGCTTGCATCCACCACCGCCACATGGGCGACGTGCGTGTTCTCGATCGCATTGCCGCGGTACGTGACGACCGCTGCGCGTTGGATGTCCATCGTGTCCTGTCTCCTCCTTGCTCGGGCCTGGTTGCCGGGGCCCGTCCAACCGGTACGGAAGTGTATCGAGTCGCCGCCGCCGCGCGCCGGCCGGGCAATGGAAAGCGGTGTTGCATGCCACGCAAAGGCAGCCTCGTTGCGACCAAACCTGACCGATTCAGCACAAAACCATTCAAATTCATTTCTGTTGCGCACACCATTCCGGGACGCACGCCGCCCCCGACCGCGCAGACATACGCGCGAACCTGCCGGCGTGCCGCCAGGATGATGCAGCCGCACACGTCCGCACGTTCACGCGAGGTGGTAGCGCAGCCAGAAGGTTTCGCGGCATGCGTTGTCGAACGTCAGCCGCGACGGGCTGATCGGCTGTGCATCGGGATGGCGGAGCACGTCGTAGTCGATCCAGCATTCGGCGCACAGCAGGTCGGACGGCGCGCGGTCCTGCTCGACCGAGCGGCGCACGATCGCGCCGTTGTCGAAGCGGTATTCGGTTTCGTCGCGCGTGACCTCGACATCGTCGTCGGTCCAGCGGTCGTGCGACGTCGCATGCGACACGATCGACACGGGGCCGGCGAGCCCGTGGATCGCGGCGACGTAGGAAATGAGCTTGTGCATGGCGAAGAGGCGAACTGGCGGATGGCCGCTTCGCGCGATGAATGCGGCGCGAAGCGGACCGAGCGGCGAGTATAGCCGCGCGCCGATGACCTTGCCGCCGGCGGGGTTTCGCTCTCGCGCTACGCTTCCAGCGCAAGCAACGCGAACGTCGCGAGCCAGTGCTCGCCCATGTAATCGCCGGCCACGTGCGCGAGCGCGCTCGCGAGATGCCGGCCGGCCGCGTCGAGCAGCTTCGCGCGCCGCGCGTCGCCTTCCCGCAGCGCGCCGGCAAGCGCACGCTGGCACCACGCGCGGCTCAGGTTCAGCCCGTCGAGGTGCGCGATCTTGCCGTCGCTGCGGTCGCTGACCGTCGCAGGCTCGAACAGCGTCGCCGGCTCGCCGCGCGCGAGATCCGGCAAGAAGCGCGCGAACCAGCCGTCGAATTCGGCCGCCGGCAGCACGCGCCGCATCAGCTCGGCCTCCATCAGCGCGGGCGACAGGAATTCGTCGCCCGACGGCTCCCACGCCTGGCACGCGACGTCGTTCAGGTGCCAGCGCTTCGCGGTGTCGACGATCAGCGCCGCGAGCCCGTCGCGCTGCGTGTCGCGCGCGAAGTCGAGCGTGAGCGCCAGCGCGAATGCGGTGTTGAAGTGCGTGCCGACGCGCAGCGGATAGGTCGCTTTCGGCAGGAAGGTCTCGAAGCGCGACACGAACAGGTCGGTGAGCGGCGCCATCGTCTTCGCCCAGCGCGCGGCCTGCGGCAGCACGCCCTTCAGCGCGAGCCGCTCGAGTTGCGCGGACAGCGCGAGCAGCCACGCCCAGCCGTACGGCCGCTCGAAGCCGCTGTTGTGCGGCAGCGCGAGATACGCGCGCTCGCCGGCGACGTTCGCGTCGGTGAAGTGCGCGTCGACGATCGCGACGATGCGCTCGGCCTCCGGCAGCGCCGGATAGCGTTCGAGCACGCGCAGCACGAGCCAGTAGCCGTGCACGCACGAGTGCCAGTCGTAGCTGCCGTAGAAGATCGGATGCAGCGCGCGCGGCCCCTGCACGTCGTGCGGGCCTTCGAGCGAATGCGTGAGCTTGTTCGGATATTCGCGGGTCAGGTGCGCGAGCGCGAGCGACGCGAATTTCGACGCGAGTTCGGGCGTGAGTCGATCGGTCATGAGGATCTCGTCCATCGAGTCAGAAGCGGAATACGAATGCGTACATCAGCAGCGTGTTCACGGCCAGCAGCAGCACGGCCGTCGGCCATTGCGCCTTGATCACGCCGTTCTTGTCCTTCAGTTCGAGCAGCGCCGCCGGCACGATGTTGAAGTTCGCGGCCATCGGCGTCATCAGCGTACCGCAGAAGCCGCTCAGCATCCCGATCGCGCCGACGATCGCCGGGTTGCCGTGGAACTGGTGGACGATCAGCGGCAGGCCGATGCCGGCCGTCATCACCGGGAAAGCGGCGAAGCCGTTGCCCATGATCATCGTGAACAGCGCCATGCCGACCGTGTAGGCCGCGACGACCGCGAACGGCGAATCGATCGGCACCCAGTCCTTCACGAGCCCCGACACCACGCCGCCGACACCGGCGACCGCGAACAGCGCGCCGAGCGCCGCGAGCATCTGCGGCAGGATCGCGGCCCAGCCGACCGCGTCCATCGTGTGGCGCGCTTCCTTCAGCGCATGCACGGGCGAATCGCGCAGCGTCGCGAGCGCGACGACGAACGCGACGATCGTGCCGAGCACGAGCGAGATCAGCGTCACGCTCTTCGGGTCGACGAACGGCACGCGCTTCAGTGCGAACGTGCCGATCAGCGTGACCACCGGAATCAGCAGCGCGGGCAGGAATAGCCGGTTGCCGAAGCGCTGCGCGAGGGTTTCGCGCCGCACGGCCGCCGCTTCGCCGGCTTCGACCGACTTGCCGCGCCCGAGCTTGCCCGAGCCGGCGATCACCGCGAGCCCGATCGCGAGGCAGCCCGTCACGAAATGCGGCAACAGCGCGCCGAACAGGAACGTGACCGCATAGATCGCCCAGAACGCGAAATTGACGACGCGCCGCGGGTTGGTGCGGTCCGTCAGGTTGAAGCATGCGAACGCGGCGAACATCAGCCCCGCGAGCGTGTACAGCGATTCGAGGCCGATCATCGCGCGCCCTCCTGCGCCAGCAAGCCGCAGCCGCGCGCGAGCCGGCGGTCGAGCAGCGCGAGGCGCGTGCAGTGGATCAGCAGCGCGGCGATCGCGGTCGGGATCGCCCATACCGACAGGTGCAGCGGCTCGACGACGATCCCGTTCTGTTCGAGAAAGCCCTTGATCAGCAGGATCGACTGGATCGCGATGAAGATGTCCTCGCCGAAGAACACGGCGATGTTGTCGACGCCCGACGCATGCGCGCGGATCTGCTGGCGCACCGACTCGGGCAGTTCGCCGTGCCGGTCGACGGCGGCGGCCTCGGCCATCGGCGCGATCAGCGGCCGCACCATCTGCGCATGGCCGCCGAGCGACGTGAGGCCGAGCGCGGCCGTCGCCTGGCGCAGCACGAAGTACAGCATCAGCACGCGGCCCGTGGTCGCCGCCTGCACGCGCGAGATCATCCGCTTCGCCTGCTCCTTGAGCCCGTTGCGCTCGAGCAGCGCGATCACCGGCAGCGTCAGCCAGATGAGGCCCATGTAGCGGTTTTCGGTGAACGCCTTGCCGAACGCGCTGACGATGTCGACGAGATTCAGCCCGCCCGCCAGCCCCGTCGCGAGCCCCGCGATCGTGACCACCAGCAGCGCATTGAAGCGCAGCGCGAAACCGATCACGACGATCGGCACCCCAATCAGCACCAGCATTGCTCCTCCTTGTGTTGGACGCGCGGCGCCTGTGCAGCGGCCGCCTGCCCGGTTTGGACCGGGCTCTGACCGCGAAATCTAACACGAGACTTTATCGATAAAAAGTCGACGATTTGCCGGTTCGGGTAAACGTTGAAGCATGCGGACACCGTGCATGGGCCATGTGTCGGCAGTGTTTCATCAGAGGAATACATCGCCGGTCGGGCGGCGCGGCCGCACGCGTTGCGGCATGCGCTTCCCCGCATTCGCGCGGCCGGCGGCCGCCGGCACGGGCCGCCGCGCGTGGCGGAGCCCCGGTGCGCCGACTAAACTGGAAAGCATCTGCAACGTACGGGAGAGCCGCCATGATTGACGTATTCCAGACCATCGGCAGCCGCGCGTTCTCCGCTCATCTGGCGAAGGACGGGATGGTCACGCTGATGGAACAGCGCCATGAAGTCGACCGCGTGACGCTCGCGACCGCCTATGCCGCACTCGTCGAGGAGGCCGAGCAGGAATCCGACCTGCTCGACGCGACGGTCGAAGGGATGATGCGCGCGCTGATCCAGGGGTACGCGCGCAGCCATTGACGGCGCGGCCGCGCATCCGGTGCGCGGCCGGGTGCCCGGTGGCGTGCCGCTATGCGGCCGGCGTGCCGGCGCCCGCGCCGAACCAGCGGCCCGCGCGCATTTGCCCGTAGTCGACCTGCGTGAAGATCCTCAACAGGTTCGATACGGCACCGTTGCTGTCGCGGTCGAGCTGTGTCAGGAACGCTTCGACTTCGTCGCGGCCGGCAAACAGGATCGTGCTGAAGTAGCGTTCGCGCTCGGCGTCGGACAGGTTCGTCGCGCGCAACTGGTACGGATGATGAAGCGCCGCGAACAGGAAGTAGTAGCGCTCGGCGTCGTCGCACAGCACGCGCACCGCATCGGGCTCGACCGGAAACTCGCGGTAGAACGACGCGTGCCCGCTCTCGATGTCGATCCGGTACAGCAACCGGCCGTCGCGTTCGATCACGACCGGCGCGTATGGGTCGCGGCTGACGAGCGTGGTGTCGGGCGCAGCCATCCGGTTCTCCTCGTTCCTGTTGTCGAAGCCGGCACGGTAACATGCGTGCTTCGGCGGCCTGCCATGCCGAGATCGCATGGCCCCGGTATGCACGACTGCGCCGGCCCGGTTCCGTTAGCGGCCGGAAATGCCGCATCGTCATAGAGGAAACTCACTGAAACGGCGCAATGCGCAAATTTTTCGATTGCCGCCGCCCGCGCCGCATGACAGCATTCGGGGCGTCGCCAACCAAAAAGAATGCCGTGCCGCCCGGCCGCAGATGCCGCCCGTCGGCGCCGAACAGGCAGCCCCTTCCATGAACCCGGCCTACCTCCAACACTACGAACCGACCGGAGAATTCCGCTTGTGAACATCGGCATCGTCAACGACCTCCCGCTTGCCGTCGAGGCGATGCGCCGCGCGATCGCGCGCCGGCCCGAGCATCGCGTGCTGTGGGTCGCGACCGACGGCGCGCAGGCCGTCGAACTGTGCGCCGCGCAGCCGCCCGACGTCGTGCTGATGGACCTGGTCATGCCGAAATTCGACGGGATCGAAGCGACGCGGCGGATCATGCGATCCGAACGACCGTGCGCGATCCTGATCGTGACGAGCTGTATCGGCGCGAACGCGTGGCGCGTGTACGAGGCGATGGGCGCCGGCGCGCTCGACGCGGTCGACACGCCGCGGCTCGGCGATGGCGCGGCCGGCGATACGACCAAATTACTGCTTGCGAAGATCGACCAGATCGGCCGCCTGCTCGATGCGCCCGGCGGCACGCGCGTTGCCGGCACGACCACCCGCGCCGGCGGCGGCCCGCTGGTCGCGATCGGCGCATCGGCCGGCGGCCCCGGCGCGCTCGCGTCGATCCTCGGCGCGCTGCCGGCCGATTTCAGCGCACCGATCGTGATCGTGCAGCACGTCGACCGCGCCTTCGCCGAAGGCATGGCGCAATGGCTCGACGGCCAGACGCCGCTCGCCGTGCGCGTCGCGCGCGAAGGCGACCGCCCGCAGCCGGGCGTCGCGCTGCTCGCCGCGACCGACGATCACCTGCGGATCACGCATGCCGGCACGCTCGAATACACGCGCGAGCCGGCCGCCACGCCGTATCGGCCGTCGGTCGACGTGTTCTTCAACAGCCTGACCGAGCACTGGCCCGGTCGCGTGATCGGCGTGCTGCTCACCGGGATGGGGCGCGACGGCGCGATCGGCCTGAAGGCGCTGCGGATGAAGGGCTACCATACGATCGCGCAGGACGAGGCGACGAGCGCCGTGTACGGCATGCCGAAGGCGGCCGCGACGCTCGGCGCGGCGCGCGCGATCCTGCCGCTCGGCCGCATCGCGGGCGAGCTGGCGGCGCTCGCGCGAATCTGATCCCGACGATGAACACGCGCAACACCCATGCCTGCCCTAGCAACAACCTGCATCGATCATGACTAGCGACCTGACTCGCCCGCCGGGCGGCCCGTACACGCCGCCCGTCGACGTGCCGGCAATGGTGTTGCTGGTCGACGACCAGACGATCGTCGCAGAAGCCGTGCGACGCGCGCTCGTCGACGAGGAAGGCATCGACTTCCACTACTGCCCGCGCTCGGACGACGCGATGGCCACCGCGATCGAGACGCGGCCGACCGTGATCCTGCAGGACCTCGTGATGCCCGGCACCGACGGGCTGAGCCTCGTGAAGACGTACCGCGCGAATCCGGCGACGCGCGACGTGCCGATCATCGTGCTGTCGACGCAGGAAGAGCCCGTGATCAAGAGCGCCGCGTTCGCGGCCGGCGCGAACGACTACCTCGTGAAGCTGCCCGATCGCATCGAGCTCGTCGCGCGCATCCGCTACCACTCGCGCTCGTACCTGAACCTGCTGCAGCGCGACGAGGCCTATCGCGCGCTGCGGCAATCGCAGCAGCAGCTGCTCGAGGCCAATCTCGAACTGCGGCGTCTCACGCACTCGGACGGGCTGACCGGACTGTCCAACCGCCGCTATCTCGACGAATACCTGGCCGCCGAATGGCGGCGCGGCACGCGCGAGCGCAGCGAGCTGTCGCTGCTGATGATCGACGTCGACAATTTCAAGCTGTACAACGACACGTACGGGCACGTGTCGGGCGACAGCGTGCTCAAGCAGATCGCGTCGACCATCGAGCGCTGTCTCGGGCAGTCGGGCGATCTCGCCGCGCGCTTCGGCGGCGAGGAATTCGCGGTCGTGATGCCGGCCACGTCGCCGGGCGCCGCGCGGCTGCTCGGCGAGAAGATCCGTCTCGCGGTCGAGGCGCTGCGGCTGCGGCACGCGCATTCGTCGACGGGCAACACCGTGACGATCAGCATCGGCGGCGCGAGCATCGTGCCGGCGCCCGGCCTGCCGACGACCGTGCTGATCGAGGCCGCCGACCGCGCGCTGTACCGTGCGAAGCACGATGGCAAGAACCGCGTCGAGATCGATGTGTCGGCACCGCCGCCAGGCGCCGGCGGTTTCGGCGCGCCGCGCGACGACTGAGCCCGCACCGCGCAATCCGCGCTCACGCGGCGCCGAGACGGCGCGCGTAGTCGTTCGCTTCCAGCGGCCGGCTGAACAGGTAGCCCTGCTGCATGTCGCAGCCGATCTGCTGCAGGAACCACGATTGCGCCTGCGTCTCGACGCCTTCGGCCGTGACCTTCATCCCGAGCGAATGCGCCATCGCGACCACCGCCTGCGTGATCGCGACCGAATCGTGATGATCGGGCACGCCCGATACGAACGAGCGGTCGACCTTCAGGTTGTGCAGCGGAAAGCGCTTCAGGTACGCGAGCGACGAATAACCTGTGCCGAAATCGTCGACCGAGATCCGCACGTTCATGTCCGTGAGCGCTTCGAGCATCGGCAGCACGGTGTCCGTGTCGTTCATCAGCAGTCCTTCCGTGATCTCGAGCTCGAGCGCGGACGGATCGAGCCGCGTTTGCGCGAGACAGCGGCCGACCGATTCGACGAGCCCTTCGTGGAACTGCCGCGGCGACAGGTTCACGGCCAGCATCAGGTCCGGCGCGATCGTGCGGCGCCATTCGGCCATCTGCCGGCACGCGGTTTCGAGCACCCACTGGCCGATCGCGACGATCAGCCCCGTATCTTCGGCGACCGGAATGAATTCCGCGGGCGACATCGGCCCGAGTTCGGGGCTGGTCCAGCGCAGCAGCGCCTCGGCGCCGACCGTGCGGCCGCTGCGCGCATCGACGACGGGCTGATACGCGAGCCGCAGCATGTCCGACGCGAGCGCGCGCCGCAGCGACTGCTCGACCGCGAAGCGGCGCTGCAGCCGCAGGTTGAGCTGCGCAGTGAAGAACGTGAAGTGGTTGCGGCCGCGCTGCTTCGCGTCGTACATCGCCGAGTCGGCGTTGCGCATCAGCGTGACGGCGTCGTCGCCGTCGCGCGGTGCAACGCTGATCCCGATCGACACGCCGAGCCAGTACTCGTTGTTCGCGATCTCGAACGGCTTCGCGATCGCGTCGATCACCTCGCGTGCGAGCACCGCGAGACAGTCGGGATCGTCGCAGTCCTCGACGAGGATCACGAACTCGTCGCCGCCGACGCGCGTGAGCGCATGCCGCCCGCCCGCGCAGGCTTCGAGCCGCGCCGCGACGCTGCGCAGCAGCGCGTCGCCGGCATCGTGGCCGGCCGTGTCGTTGACCTTCTTGAAACCGACGAGATCGATGAACAGGATCGCGACGCGCGCGGGCCCGGCCGCCGCATCGTGCCGGCCGAACAACTCGCGCATCCGGTCGCCGAGCCAGCGGCGGTTGTAGAGGCCCGTCAGCGCATCGCGCGTCGCCAGGTAGCGCAACTGCTGCTGCGCTTCGCGCACCGGGCCGATGTCGTTGAACGACACCAGCACCGAGTCGGCCTGCGTCTCGCCCGGCTTCACGATCGGCACCGCGTTGCCGCGCACCCAGATGATGTCGCCGTCCGCCAGGCCGAAGCCGACCGTGTAGCCGAGCTGCGGCGTGGCCGTCACGAGCGCGATCCGGCTCGGCCAGTCGTCCGGCGCGATCGGTGTGCCGTCCTCGTGCAGCTTGCGCAGGATCACCGTCGACAGCCGGCGGCCGACGAGGTCGCCCCTCACGCGCATCATCCGGTTCGCGCTCGGGTTGCTCGCGACCACGATGCCGTCGCGCGACACGACGAGAATCCCTTCGTTCAGGCTGTTGACGACGAGCCGGTGATGTTCCTCGCTGCGCGCGAGCTGCCGCACCATCCGGTCCTGGTGAACCGCGAGGCCGACGCTGTTGCCGATATCGCGCAACAGTGCGGTTTCCTCGTCGCTCGGCCTGCGCGGCGTGCGGTGATAGACGGCGAACGCGCCGAGCACCGTGCCTGCCTCGTCGAGGAACGGCACCGACCAGCACGCGCGCAGGCCCAGCGGCAACGCGACGGAACGGTAGTCGGCCCACAGCGGATCGGTTTCGATGTCCTCGACGGCGACCATCCGGCGCTCGTACATCGCCGTGCCGCATGAGCCCGCCGCCGGCCCGATCGACGCGCCGTCGATCGCGGCGCTGTACTGCGCGGGCAACGACGGCGCCGCGCCGACACGCACGTGCACGCCGTCCGTATCGAGCAGCAGGATCGTGCACGATGCGCCGTCGCCGAGCAAAGTCTCGGCGCGCCGGCAAACTTCGATCAACAGTTCCGGCAGCGGTGTGTTGCGCGTGATCAGCCTCAGCACGCTCTGCTCCGACGCGAGCACTTCCGCGGCGAGCCCGAGGCTGTAACGAGAACTTTGCGGTTCGGTATTCAAGTTGAATCCTGCCGTCAGTCCGATCGGGTCTGATGCGCCCGATTCGTTTTCGATCCTTCGTGCCGTTTTCGCTCCGGGTTTACGCGGATGCCCGGTGCGCCCCGTTGCGCGCCGAGCCAGAACGCGCCGAAATGTATTTAACACCAATCCGTGACACCCCGCGCGTCCGCGCGCATCAGGGCTTACGCGCGGTTGATGCGCCGGCGTTCGTGAACCTGTTCATCGAAACCGGCGGCACGGCCGGCATCCAGTTCTCATACGACAGGAGCTGACCGGCCCGGCGCGCGCGGCCGCCGGTGTTTTCCGGCCGGCGGTCGCGCCCTTGCCCCGCCCTTGCCGTTTCCCCCCCGTTCCGGCGGCACCAGGAAGACATCGCGGCCCCGCCAAGCCGCGTTTTCGTATCCGTGATTCAATGTCGATCGAACCGGCGTCGCGCATTCCGGCGGCACGGCGATGTGTGTCCTCATCGAACGACCTTCACTGGATCACCATGACGAACCCTGCCGAAATCAAGGCGCTCGTTTTCGATGTCTTCGGAACGATCGTCGACTGGAGAAGCGGCGTCGCACGCGGCGCCGCGACCTTTCTGGAACGCCACGCGCCGGCGCTCGATCCGTTCGCGTTCGCCGATGCGTGGCGCGCCGAATATTCGCCGTCGATGGAAGAAATCCGCAGCGGCCGCCGCCGCTATGTGCGGCTCGACGTGTTGCATCGCGAGAACCTCGTGCGCACGCTCGACCGCTATGGAATCGTCGACGTGCCCGACGCGGAAATCGATGCGCTCAACCTCGCGTGGCACAGCCTCGACCCGTGGCCCGACGCCGTCGCCGCGCTGCACCGGCTGAAGCGGCGCTTCATCATCGCGCCGCTGTCGAACGGCAACATCCGGCTGATGGTCGACGTCGCGAAACGCGCGGGGCTGCCGTGGGACGCGATCCTCGGCGCGGAAGTCGTCCGCGCGTACAAGCCGTCGCCGCAGGTGTACAGCGACACGGTCGAGATTCTCGGCGTCGCGCCGGCCGAGCTGTGCCTGGTCGCGGCGCACAACGGCGATCTCGCCGCCGCGCGCCGGCTCGGGCTGTCGACCGCGTTCGTGCTGCGACCGACCGAACACGGGCCCGGCCAGACGACCGACCTGGAAGCCGACGATGCGTGGGACTTCGATGTCAGGGACCTGAACGAACTCGCGGATCGGCTCGGCTGCCCGGGTTGAATGCCGGCTGCGCGGTTCGCCCCTTCGCCGCGAGCGCAGCGCGAATCGCCACCGCTTCCGTCACCCGCTATGCCGGCTCGCCGACGAATTTCAACGTCCCCGACTCCCCCATCAGCAATTCCCGGTTCGCATCCGCCGCCGCGCGCAGGTAATCCCACAGCGCGGTCACGCGCCGCAGCTTGCGCAGATCCTCGCGGCAGGTCAGCCAGAAGCACCGCGTGACGACCACGTCGTCCGGCAGCACCGGCACCAGCGCCGGCTGCGTGGCCGCCATGAAGCACGGCAGGATCGCGAGCCCGCCGCCCTGCAGCGCCGCGAAATATTGCGCGATCACGCTCGTCGTGCGCAGCCCGGCCGTCGCGCCCGGCACCGCGCGGTCCAGGTACAGCAGCTCGTTGCTGAACGCGAGATCGTCGACATAGCTGATGAACGCGTGCCGCGCGAGATCGTCGGTGCATGCGATCGGCGCATGGCTCGCGAGATAGTCGCGCGTCGCGTAGAGCCGCAACTGGTAGTCGCACAGCTTCGTGACCACGTAAGGCCCGCGCTCGGGCCGCTCGAGCGTGATCGCCAGGTCGGCCTCGCGCTTCGGCAGGTTGACGAAATGCGGGACCGGCAGCAGGTCGACCGTCACGTGCGGATGCGCGGCGCGAAACTGCGCGAGCTGCGGCGCCAGGAAAAAGCAGCCGAACCCTTCGGTCGACCCGATCCGCACGTGGCCCGACAGCGCCTCGCCGGTGTTCGCGATCTGGTCGCATGCGGACTGCACGGTCGTCTCCATCGCGTCCGCATACGCGACGAGCCGCTGCCCTTCGGCCGTCAGCGTGAAGCCGCCGGAACGCGACTTGTCGAACAGCAGCGTGCCCATCGCGGCCTCGAGCGCGCGAACGCGACGCGCGACGGTCGTGTAGTCGACCCCGAGCCGCTTCGCGGCACCGCTCGCGCGCTGCGTGCGCGCGACTTCGAGGAAAAAGCGCAGGTCGTCCCAGTTCAGGTTGCCGGAAACCGGCTCGGTGGCATGTCGCATCGGCGAGGAAAAAGGGGCTGGAGTCTCCGGGCCGGCCGCCGATATGCATAAATGCACATCCAACCGGTTTCTTTATCGGTACATCATGAATCTGCGCATAACTATACTCGACCGTGACCTGCGGACCATGAGCCGCGGCACCCACCACGGAGACACCATGCAGACCCGATCCACCCTCGATGAGCATGCGACAGTCGCGACGCCGGCCCCCGCCCGCACCGCGAAGCACTACCTGCTGGCCGGCTGGGCCAGCATGGCCGGCACGACGATCGAGTGGTACGACTTCTTCCTCTACGGCACGGCCGCCGCGCTCGTGTTCAACCGCATCTTCTTCCCGTCGCTGGACCCCGTCGTCGGCACGCTCGCCGCGTTCGGCACGTTCGCGGTCGGCTTCATCGGGCGGCCGATGGGCGGCATCGTGTTCGGCCACTTCGGCGACCGGATCGGCCGCAAGTCGATGCTGATGATCACGCTGCTGCTGATGGGCGTGCCGAGCATGATCATCGGGCTGATCCCGTCGTACGACAGCATCGGCTACTGGGCCGCCGCGCTGCTGATCGCGATGCGTTTCCTGCAGGGGATGGCGGTCGGCGGCGAATGGGGCGGCGCGGTGCTGATGGCCGTCGAACACGCGCCGAAGGGCCGCAAGGGGCTGTTCGGCAGCCTGCCGCAGACGGGTGTCGGGCTCGGCCTGATCCTGTCGTCGCTCGCGATGGCCGCGGTGGCCGCGCTGCCGGAAGCGGACATGCTGTCGTGGGGCTGGCGCGTGCCGTTCCTCGCGAGCATCGCGCTCGTCGGCCTCGGCTGGTTCATCCGCGCGAAGGTGCCCGAGTCGCCCGACTTCGAGAAGATGCAGCGCCAGGGCAAGGCCGAGAAGTCGCCGGTGACGGCCGCGCTGCGCCGCCATCCGCGCGAGGTGCTGACGATCGTCGGCGCGCGCGCCGCCGAGAACACGTGGTTCTACATGGTCGTCACGTTCGCGCTCGCCTACGCGACGCAGCAGCTTCATCTGCCGAAGGCCGAGATGCTGCACGCGATCACGGCCGGCGCCGTGCTGTCGCTCGTCACGATGCCGCTGTGCGGCCACCTGAGCGACCGCATCGGCCAGCGCCGGATGTTCGCGATCGGCCTCGTGCTGATGTGCGCGTTCGCCGCGCCGTTCTTCATGATGCTCGGCACGCAGCAGACGTCGTACGCATGGTGGGCGATCGTGCTCGGCCTCGGCGTCGTGTTCCCGATCCTCTATGCGCCGGAATCGCTGCTGTTCGCGCAGCAGTTCCCGGCGGAAATCCGCTACAGCGGCATCTCGCTGTCGGTGCAGCTCGCCGGCGTGATCGGCGGCGGCTTCGCGCCGATGATCGCGACGTCGCTGCTCAAGGCCGGCGGCGGCCAGCCGCATTACGTGATCGCATACCTCGTCGGCTTCGGCGTGTTCGCGCTCGTGTGTACCGCACTGATGCGGCCGCCGCGCGCCTGAGCACGCCGGCCGGCATCCGTCCGAACCCGGTTCGCCCTGCTGTCCGCCGCGCACGCACGTGCGGCGGATACAGGCTGCCTTTTCATTGCAACACCGCTTCCCTCTCGGAGAGTTCCATGAACGCCGCAGTTCCCCAGACCACCCTCGCCCTGCCTACCGCCAAGCTGCTGATCGACGGCGCGTTCGTCGAATCGCAAAGCGCCGAATGGGGCGACATCGTCAACCCCGCGACGCAGGAAACGATCGGCCGCGTGCCGTATGCGACGCTCGACGAGGTCGACGCCGCGATCGCGTCCGCGCAGCGCGCATTCCAGACGTGGAAAACGACGCCGATCGGCGCACGGCTGCGCATCATGCTGAAGTTCCAGGATCTCGTGCGCCGCAATCTCGAACGGATCGCGCACACGCTGACGGCCGAGCAAGGCAAGACGCTGCCCGACGCGCAGGGCGACATCTTCCGCGGCCTCGAAGTGGTCGAACATGCCTGCTCGATCGGCACGCTGCAGCAAGGCGAATTCGCGGAGAACGTCGCGGGCGGCGTCGACACCTACACGCTGCGCCAGCCGATCGGCGTGTGCGCGGGCATCACGCCGTTCAACTTCCCCGGCATGATCCCGCTGTGGATGTTCCCGATGGCGATCGTGTGCGGCAACACGTTCGTGCTGAAGCCGTCGGAGCAGGATCCGCTGTCGACGATGCAGCTCGTCGAACTCGCGATCGAGGCCGGCGTGCCCAAAGGTGTCCTGAACGTCGTGCACGGCGGCAAGACGGTGGTCGACCGCCTGTGCACGCACCCGGACATCAAGGCGATCTCGTTCGTCGGCTCGACGCGCGTCGGCACGCACGTGTACAACCTCGGCAGCCAGCACGGCAAGCGCGTGCAGTCGATGATGGGCGCGAAGAACCACGCGGTGGTGCTGCCCGATGCGCACCGCGAGCAGACGATCAACGCGCTCGTCGGCGCGGGCTTCGGCGCGGCCGGCCAGCGCTGCATGGCGACGTCGGTCGTCGTGCTCGTCGGCCCGGCGCGCGACTGGCTGCCCGAGCTCGTCGAGAAGGCGAAGCGCTTGAAGGTGAATGCGGGCGCGGAAGCCGGCACCGACGTCGGCCCGGTCGTGTCGAAGGCCGCGAAGGAACGCATCCTGTCGCTGATCGACGAAGGCGTGAAGGCCGGCGCAAAGCTCGAACTCGACGGCCGCAACGTGAAGGTGCCCGGCTACGAGCGCGGCAACTTCGTCGGCCCGACGATCTTCTCGGGCGTGACGACCGACATGTCGATCTATACGGAAGAAATCTTCGGGCCGGTGGTGGTCGTACTCGAAGCCGACACGCTCGACGAAGCAATCGCGCTCGTCAACCGCAACCCGATGGGCAACGGCGTCGGGCTGTTCACGCAGAGCGGCGCGGCCGCGCGCAAGTTCCAGAGCGAGATCGACATCGGCCAGGTCGGCATCAACATCCCGATTCCGGTGCCGGTGCCCTACTTCAGCTTCACGGGCTCGCGCGGCTCGAAGCTCGGCGATCTCGGCCCGTACGGCAAGCAGGTCGTGCAGTTCTACACGCAGACGAAGACGGTCACCGCGCGCTGGTTCGACGATGATGCGACGGCCGGCGGCGTGAACACGACGATCGCGCTGCGCTGATAGATATGCATGCGGCCGGGCCAAGCGTCGAAGCGTCAGGTCTGGTCGACCGCGAAGCATGGGACCGGACCAAGCGCTGAAGCGCCAAGTCCGGTCGACCGCGAAGCATGGGACCGGACCAAGCGCTGAAGCGCCAAGTCCGGTCGACCGCGAAGCATGGGACCGGACTAAGCGCTGAAGCGCCAAGTCCGGTCGACACACAGGAGACTGCACATGGAAATCGCATTCATCGGGCTCGGCAACATGGGCGGCCCCATGGCCGCCAACCTGCTCAAGGCCGGCCACGCGCTGACAGTGTTCGACCTCGACGCGAACGCGGTCGACGCCGCGGTGCGCGCGGGTGCGACGGCGGCCGGCTCGCCGCGCGACGCGGCCGCGCGCGGGGCGGTCGTGATCACGATGCTGCCGGCCGCGCAGCACGTGCGCGCCGTCTACCTCGGCGACGACGGCGTGCTGGCCGGCGCACGCGCAGGCGCAACGCTGATCGACTGTAGCACGATCGACCCCGGCACCGTGCGCGCGGTGGCGGAAGCCGCCGCGCAGCGCGACTTCCCGCTCGCCGACGCGCCCGTGTCGGGCGGCACCGGCGGCGCGCAGGCCGGCACGCTGACCTTCATGGTCGGCGCGGACGCCGCGCTGTTCGAGCGGATCCGCCCCGTGCTGCTCGACATGGGCAGGAACGTCGTGCATTGCGGCGGCACAGGCACCGGGCAGATCGCAAAGATCTGCAACAACCTGCTGCTCGGGATATCGATGATGGGCGTATCGGAAGCAATGGCGCTCGGCGCCGCGCTCGGCATCGAGCCGGCCGTGCTGGCCGGCATCATCAACACGTCGACCGGCCGCTGCTGGAGCTCGGACACATACAACCCGTATCCGGGCGTGAACGACGCGGCGCCGGCCGCGCGCGGTTATGCGGGCGGTTTCGCGGCGAACCTGATGCTGAAGGATCTCGGGCTCGCGACCGAAGCCGCACGAAGCGCGCACCAGCCGGTGTGGATGGGCGCGGTCGCGCAGCAGCTCTATCAGTCGATGAGCCAGCAGGGGCTCGGCACGCTCGACTTCTCCGCATGCGTGAAGCTGTACGAGGCACAGCCGGCATAGCCTGCGCAGCCGACGCCGGACGTGCGCCGACCCGCGATGCGCTTGCGCGTATCGCGGGTCGGATTGCATGCGGGGAAGGAAAACGCAGGTGCCGCTTCAGGCGGCAGTCGCACGGCAATGCCGCGAGCCGTTCAACCGCGCGGGTTCGACGCCGTCTCGAAGGTCGGATGGCACTCGAACGCGAGTTCGGAGCGTGCGTCGACGCGGCGGCCGCCGGTCAGCGACTCCTGCTTCATGCTCGCGCGCATCCCGCGCTGCGTGCAGTAGTTGGTGGCTTCGTTGACGGCCTTCTCATGGGCATCGGCCCACGTCGTCGACACGCCGACCGTGCGCGTCGTCACGGTGAATACGTTCGGGTTCGACGTCGCGGTCACGTCGGAAGCGGTTGAACACGCGGCGAGCAAGCATGCGGCAGCCGCGACGGTCAACCATCGCAGGGTTCGAAAAGAAACTGACATGGACATGAGGGCAGGCACACGTCGGCCCGACGTGCATTGAACAACATAGGCGACAGTATGCCTGCCCGATCGCCGGAGATCATGCCCTTTTCAGCGAACACATTGTTTCGAATGGTTAAACGATGGCCGATGCAGGCAAGATTTACAGCCCGGCGCCGCGCCCGTTTTCATCGCACAAGTAGTTTTGCCCGGTCGTCGCGCCATTTCGTGCCCTCACGCTCGTGCGCCGGTCAATGCACGCGCTCCTGCCTGATCCTCGCCGATGCTTCGGCCAGGTTGCGCCACGCCGGCTGCCCCGGCGCATAGCGCGCGCGAATGTACGCGGCGAGTTCGGCCATCTGCCGATCGTCGAACGCGTCGCCGAAGCCCGGCATGTAACCGAGCCGGTCGGTGGCCGGCTGGTCGATCCCGTGATGCAGCACGCGCAGCAGGTTGTCCGGCGCCGCCTGGCTGACGCTCGTGTTGAGCCCCATCAGCGGACGCACGCCTAAATGCCCGACGCCGCCCGATTCCGCGTGACAGACCGCGCACGCCGCGTCGAACGCGCGGCGGCCGTTCTCGAGGCCGAGCGTCGCGACGGTTTCCGCACCGCGTGCCTGACGGCTGGCCGCGTCTGCGGCCACCGCAGCGTCGACGGGTGGCGACAGCGACGCAAGGTAGTGCGCGATCGCCCGTACGTCCGGCTCGGGCAGCGACGCAAGCCCCGCGACGACGGGCGCCATCGGCCCGGCCGCGACGCCGTGCTGCGCGGAGAAGCCCGTGCGCAGGTAGTCGAACAACGCGCCTTCGGTCCACGGCACCGGTGCGGCCGGCGACGCGACGAGCGGCGGCGCGACCCATCCTTCCGCTTCGCCGCCCGACAGGTACGCGAAGCCGCCCTTCTCCGCGCCCAGCGCATTGCGCGGCGTGTGGCACGCGCCGCAGTGCCCGGCGCCGTCGACCAGATACTTGCCGCGATTCCACATCGCGGAGAGTGCCGGGTCCGGCGCAAACGGCCGCGCGTCGTGAAACAGCCAGTTCCAGCCGGCGACGAGGCGCCGCTGATCGAGCGGGAACGGCAGCTTCGTCTTCGGCGGCACATGCTTCACCGGCGGCTGCGACATCAGGTACGCATAGAGCGCGAGCAGGTCCGGCTCGCTCAGCTTCGCGAACGCCGTGTACGGGAACGCCGGGTACAGGTGCGTACCGTCGCGCGAGATGCCTTCGCGCATCGCGCGCGCGAACGCCGGATACGACCATGTGCCGATGCCGGTTTCCGGATCGGGCGTGAGGTTCGTCGTGTAGATCGTGCCGAACGGCGTATCGAGCGCGAGCCCGCCCGCGTTGGTCGCGCCGCCGGGCGCGGTGTGGCATACCGCGCAATCGCCGGCGATCGCGACCTGGCGGCCGCGTTCGAGCATCGCCGCGCTCCACATCGCGCCGTCCGCGCCGCCGGGTGCGACAGGCGCGATCGGCGCGGGCCCCGGCAGGATCGCGCACGCGAGCCCGATCAGCCCGCCGACCACGCCGCCCGCGCCGCCGCCGGCCAGCCAGCGGCGCCAGCGTGAAACGCGGCGCGGCCCGACATGCGGCCCATCGCCGCAATCGACCGGCGCCGGTTGCGCGAGGGCCGCGCGAATGCGCTCGGCATCGAACGGCGGTGCGCGAAAACGCACGCCCGTCGCGTCGTACAGCGCATTCGCGATCGCCGCCGCGGCCGGTGCCGCCGCCTGCTCGATCCGGCGCGCATCGTGCGCGGACAGTTCGCCGTGCGCGCGGTGCGCCGCATCGTCGGAAGCAACCAGTTCATGCGCGATCGCGTCCGGCTGCGCACCGGCATCGCTCTCGTCGTGCGCGGGCCGCGCCGACAACCGCGCGCCCATCACGCGCGAAATCGCCGCCTCGATCTGCCATGCGGGCAAACCGGCCATCGATGCGTCGCCCGGTTTGCCCGCACCTTGTCCGGCCACGACGCGCCGCACCGCGACGTCGCCGGTCGCGCGGTCGACATCGAGATCGACGACCCATGCGGACCAGCGCGTGTCGCCTTCACGTGCGGCAGCTGCTGCCGGTGGTTCGCCGCCGGACGGTGCCGCAAGCGCGCCGGCGCCATCGAATGCGAAGCCGCGACCGCTGACGCGCGAACGCGCGTTCGCGTCGGCCGCGACCGGCGCGCCCCATGCGGCGCGTTCGCTGACCATCCGGATAATCTCGCGCGGCCCCGCATCCCGCGCTGCATCGAGATGCTGCAGGCGCAACGCGACCGGGTCGCGCCGCAACGCGCCCGCGAGTTCGTCGACGAAGGATTCACGGGCGAACACGTGCGCATGGCCGGGAATTGCATGACCGACGTCGGCCAGTTCGATCGACGTCTGCGCGTGCCGGTAGACGAACGGCGATGCGGGGCCGGATTCCTTACCCTCGATCGTCGAACCGCGAAGATCGTCCGTTATCGCGCTAGCTGCCTGCGCGCGATAGCGCCAGCTCGTCATCCGCCCGTCGGGTGCGGTCCGGGTTTCGATATCGAGCGATGCGTGCGTGCGCGTATCGCCGACCGGCCATTCGTAGCGTGCGTGATGCGTACTCGATACGTCGGCGGTGCCTTCGTCGCGCGGCTCGTGCGTCGTCACGCGCCCCTGCTCGACCGGCGGGTTCAGGTCATGCTTCATCGCCGTCCCGCAGATAGCGTGCAGCGCGATGCACGGCCCGGATGATCTCCAGGTGCGTGCCGCAGCGGCACAGGTTGAAACGCAGCGCATCGCGGATCGCCGCATCGTCCGGCGCGGGGTTGCGGTCGAGCAGCGCCTTCGTGCTCATGATCATCCCGTTCAGGCAATAACCGCATTGCGCGGCCTGCTCGTCGATGAACGCGCGCTGGATCGGATGCGGTGCGTCGCGCGACCCGAGCCCTTCCAGCGTCGTGACGTCGCGCCCGCTCGCGGCGGCGGCCGGCACCACGCACGAACGCGTCGCCTGCCCGTCGACGAGCACCGTGCACGCGCCGCACTGCCCGAGCCCGCAGCCGTATTTCGGGCCGTTGAGCGCGCAGTCGTTGCGCAGGACCAGCAGCAGCGGCGCGTCGGGCGCGGCCTCGTCGAAGGTGTGCGGCGTGCCGTTCACGCGAAACGCCAGCGGCCGCGACGGAGAAGCGGGATGGGACATGAATGGATCCGGAATGCGGCGTGCAGGCCGAGGGCCGGCGCACGCCCGACGACATATAACACGCCGAAAAACACGGGTTCCGGCACATCGATCCCCGCGACAGCGAAGCGCCGGCCGGCGCGGGAATCGCGCGCGCGTCAGGCCGCGGCCGCCACGTTGTTGCGCGACGGCGAGACGAGCGGCACGTCGAACACGTCGTAGCCGAACACCCACGACGGATCCTCGTTCGTGCGCAGCCACGTGTTGTTGTGCGACACGAGCTGCACCTTCGACGCGCGCGCCGCGCGATTCGCCTCGTACAGCGCAAACGCGCCCGCGTAGTCGCTCGCACCGACCTCGTCGAGACAGCGCGCGAGCATCGCCGCATCCTCGATCGCCATCGCCGCGCCCTGCGCCATGTGCGGCTTCATCGGATGGCATGCGTCGCCGAGCAGCACGAGCCGGCCGCGGCTCCACAGCGGCAGCGGATCTCGTTCGAGCAGCGGCCACTTGGTGATCGACGGCGACACGTCGATCAGGTGCTGGATGTCGGCGTGGAAACCCGCGAACGCGTCGCGCATCTCGTCGCGGCTGCTGTCGACCATCGACACGCCTTCGGGCCATTCGGCCTGCGGCACGCCGGTCACGTAGTAATACTCGTCGCGCTTCTCGGTCACGTAGTAGACCATCATGTGGCGATCCTCCGACCACCACTTCACGCACATGTCGTACGGCTTGTTGCCGAGCAGCGATGCCGGAAACACCGCGCGGTGCGCGACATAACCCGTATAGCGCGGCGGCTCCGCACCGAGCAGGTGCTCGCGGATCCGCGAATTCACGCCGTCCGCGCCGATCACGATGTCGGCCGTCTCGACGCTGCCGTCGGAGAACGTCAGGCGCACCGCGTCGCTGGTGTCCTCCACCGCCGCGAGCCGCTTGCCGAAGCGGATCGTGCCGGGCGTCACCGCCTGCGTCATCAATGCGTGGAAATCGCCGCGATGCACGGTCAGGTAGCTCGCGCCGTAGGTCTTGCGCGCGTAGTCGCCGAGCGGGATCTGCGCGAGCACGTCGGCCGTCTGCCAGTCGCGGCTGTACCAGAAATCCGGATGCGAACCCATCGTGTTCAGCGCGTCCTCGCAGCCGATGCGCCGCATGATCTTCATCACGTTCGGGCCGAGGTGGATGCCCGCGCCGAGGCGCGAGAACGCCGGCGCCTGCTCGTACAGCGCGACGTCGTAGCCGCCGCGCTGAAGCAGCGCCGCGGCGGCCGTGCCGCCGAGACCGGCGCCGATGATTGCGATACGGGGTGTGCTCATGCGGATCTCCTGATCGTGAGCCCGTCGCCTGACACGGCGCTAGAACGGGCGGATTGAATGGCGTTTATTTAGCGTACACACTCAATTTATTCAGGACAAGCGGATTGTTGATCGCTGCAATCTCATTCGGGAAAACACCGATAAATACTCGGATATCCACGTGCTCAAACGCTCAACACGTGCCGAGCATCATTTTGATCCATTGCCATTTTCAAATGTACACACTAGACTTTGCTCGAAATCCGGCGATCCCGCGCCAGCGTGCCGCCCCTCCCTTACCGACACGGAGCCTCCCGTCATGAGCAAGACCTACCGCATCGGCCAGATCGTGCCGAGTTCCAACACGACGATGGAAACCGAGATCCCCGCGATGCTGCGGTTGCGCGAAACGATCCGCCCCGAGCGCTTCACGTATCACTCGAGCCGGATGCGGATGAAGAAGGTCGTCAAGGAGGAGCTGGCGGCGATGGATGCCGAATCCGACCGCTGCGCGCTCGAACTGAGCGACGCGCGCGTCGACGTGCTCGGTTACGCATGCCTCGTCGCGATCATGGCGATGGGGCACGGCTACCACCGCGTGTCGCAGGCGCGCCTGACCAAGCACACGGCCGACAACGGTGCACAGGCGCCCGTGCTGACGAGCGCGGGTGCGCTCGTCGACGCGCTGAAGGTGATCGGCGCGAAGCGCATCGTCGTCGTCGCGCCGTACATGAAGCCGTTGACGGAACTCGTGGTCGACTACATCCGCAACGAAGGCTTTGAAGTGCTCGGCTACCGCGCGCTGGAAATTCCCGACAACCTCGACGTCGGCCGTCACGATCCGGCACGCCTGCCCGACATCGTGAAAACGCTGCCGTACCAGGACGCCGACGCGATCGTGCTGTCCGCATGCGTGCAGATGCCGTCGCTGCCGGCCGTCGCGAAGGTCGAGGCGATGACGGGCAAGCCGGTGATCACGGCCGCGATCGCGACCACCTACGCGATGCTGCGCGAGCTCGACCTCGAGCCGGTCGTGCCCGGCGCCGGCGCGCTGCTGTCCGGCGCGTACTGAACGCTGCCCTTCCGACGGAGTCCATTCATGCCCTCGACTTTCCTGTACGGCGCGAACATCCGCGCGAACGGCATCCGCCAGCACTACCTGCGCTACGGCGGCGCGACCGGCGCGCGCGCATCGCGCCCTGCGATCGTGCTGATTCCCGGCATCACGAGCCCCGCGATCACCTGGGGTTTCGTCGGTGAAACATTCGGCGCGACGTTCGACACCTATGTGCTCGACGTGCGCGGCCGCGGGCTGTCCGACGCATCGCCATCGCTCGACTACAGCCTCGATGCGCAGGCCGACGACGTCGCGGCGCTCGTCGCCGCGCTCGGCCTGCCGCGCACGAGCCTCGTCGGCCATTCGATGGGCGCGCGGATCGCCGCGCGTGCGGCGCGGCGCGGCATCCGCGGGCTCGCATCCGTCGTGCTCGTCGATCCGCCCGTGTCGGGCCCGAACCGCCGCGACTATCCGGGCAAGCTGCCGTGGTACATCGACTCGATGGCGCTCGCGCGCGCCGGCACCGACGCCGAAGGCATGCGCGCGTTCTGCCCGACCTGGACCGATGCCGAACTGCAGTTGCGCGCCGAGTGGCTGCATACCTGCGACGAGCGCGCGGTACGCGCGAGCTATGAAGGATTCCATACCGACGATTTCCATGCGGACGCCGCACAACTGGCCGTGCCATCGCTGCTGATCACGGCCGAACGCGGCGACGTGGTGCGCGACGACGACGTCGCGGAACTGCAGCGCGCGACGCCGTCGATGCAGCACGTGCGCGTGCCCGACGCCGGCCACATGATCCCGTGGGACAACGCGCCGGGCTTCTACGCGGCGTTCGGCAGCTTTCTCGGCGCGCCGCTCGCGGCCTGATCGCTCGGCGCCCGCCCCTTTTCCCTCACGCCTTTACCGGAGCCGACGATGCCAGTCAGCGACACCCAACTGATCGACGCGTGGAAGCAGGTGCTCACGCTGTCGCGCCTCGAACCGGGCCAGACCGTCACGATCCTGACGAGCGCGGCCACCCACCCGCAGACGCTGTCGTGCGCGCTGATCGCGACGCAATCGATGGGCGCGATCGTCAACCGGCTCGACCTGCCGCCGGTGAACGGCGAGAAAGCGTTCAGCCGCGACCCGCTCGCGTATCTCGGCACGACGCCGCTGACCGGCAACAAGGCCGCGATCGCCGCGCTGCGCGAGAGCGACCTCGTGCTCGACCTGATGACGCTGCTGTTCTCGCCCGAACAGCACGAGATCCTGAAATCCGGCACGAAGATCCTGCTCGCGGTCGAGCCGCCCGAAGTGCTCGTGCGGATGGTGCCGACGCTGGCCGACCGCACACGCGTGCTCGCCGCGGCGAAGCAAATCGCCGCCGCCCGCGAGATGCGCGTGACGTCGGCGGCCGGCACCGCGCTCACCTGCCCGCTCGGCGACTTCCCGCCGACTGCCGAATACGGCTTCGTCGACGCGCCCGGCCGCTGGGATCACTGGCCGAGCGGTTTCGCGCTGACCTACCCGAACGACCGCACCGCGCGCGGCACGATCGTGATCGACCGCGGCGACATCCTGCTGCCGCAGAAGCACTATGTAAGCGAGCCGATCGCGCTGACCGTCGAAGGCGGTTATGCGACGCGCATCGAAGGCGGCGTCGACGCCGACCTGCTGCGCGACTACATGGAGACCTTCGCCGACCCCGAAGGCTATGCGATCTCGCATATCGGCTGGGGGCTGCAGCCGCGCGCGCGCTGGTCGACGCTCGGGCTGTACGACCGCGAGGCGACGATCGGGATGGACGCGCGCGCGTTCGAGGGCAACTTCCTGTTCTCGCTCGGCCCGAACAACGAAGGCGGCGGCAACCGCACGACCACCTGCCACATCGACATTCCGCTGCGCCGCTGCACGGTCGAACTCGACGGCGCAACCGTCGTGCGCGACGGCCGCGTGACCGATCAACCCGCGTGACCGACGAGCGCCCGACACCATGAACGATCTTTCCCATCACGCCGAAGCGAACGTCTACCGCCAGCAGGGTTTCGGCACGCCGCTGCCGCCGCACGGCAACATCGGCCTGCTGATCGTCGACTTCGTGGTCGGCTTCGCCGATCCCGCGACGTTCGGCGGCGGCAACATCGCGCCGGCGATCGCACGCACGACGCACGCGCTCGCACTGGCGCGCGAACGCGGCTGGCCCGTCGCGCACAGCCGCATCGTGTACGCGGACGACGGCAGCGACGACAACGTCTTCTCGCTGAAGGTGCCCGGCATGGCGACGCTGACCGAGCATCATCCGAACAGCGCGATCGTGCCCGAGCTCACGCCCGCGGCCGGCGAACTCGTCGTGCGCAAGACCGTGCCATCGGCATTCTTCGGCACGCAACTGGCGCCCTGGCTCGCGCAGCGCGCGGTGCAGACGCTGCTCGTCGCGGGCGCCGTGACGAGCGGCTGCGTGCGTGCGAGCGTCGTCGACGCAATGTCGCACGGGTTCCGCCCGCTCGTGCTCGCGGATTGCGTCGGCGATCGCGCGATCGCGCCGCACGACGCGAACCTGTTCGACATGCAGCAGAAATATGCGGCCGTGATGCCGCTCGACGACGCGATCGCGGCGATCGACGCCATGCACGCACACGCACGCTGAGTCGCGACGGATCGCGGGCGGCGCATGCGTCGCCCGCGATTGACGCTGCGCTTTTGGCGGCCTAGATTGGCCTGACGCGCGCCGCCCGAACCCGCTCCGACGCAACCGGTCGCCGGCCGCGCCGCTCCCGACAGGACACCTTCCCCGTGAACCGTTCCGAATTGCTCGTGCGCGACGGCTGCCTGACCGTGATCCGCCCGCCCGCACCTCCGCCCAAGCCGGCGCCCGGCCAGCCGGGCAGCCTGTCGTCCTACGTGCCGGCACTGCCCGAAGTCTTCGTCGCGATTCTCGATGACGGCCGCATCCTCGCGTTCAACGGACACGTCGATCTCGGCACCGGCATCCGCACGTCGCTCGCACAGATCGTCGCCGAGGAACTCGACGTGCCGGCCGCACGCGTGACGATGGTGCTCGGCGACACGGCCGCGACACCGAACCAGGGCCCGACCATCGCGAGCGCGACGATCCAGATTTCCGCGACGCCGCTGCGCTGCGCGGCCGCGCAGACGCGCCACGCGCTGCTGGCGCTTGCCGCCGAGCGGTTCAGTGTCGACGTGGAGCGGCTGGTTATCGACAACGGGACCATTTCGGCGGACGGGCAAACGGCGACGTTCGCGGCGCTCGTCACCATGCATCGCATCGCGCTGACGCTGGACCTGAACACCCCCACGAAGGACCCCGCGCTGTACCGGATCGTCGGCAAGTCGGCGCCGCGCGTCGACCTGCCCGCGAAAGCGACCGGCCAGCTCACGTTCGTGCACGACATGCGCGTGCCGGGCATGCTGCACGGCCGTGTCGTGCGGCCGCCGTATGCGGGCCACGACAGCGGCCCGTTCGTCGGCACGTCGCTCGTCGACGTCGATCGCGCGTCGGTCGCCGACGTGCCGGGGCTGGTGGCTGTCGTCGCGATCGGCGATTTCGTCGGCGTAGTTGCCGAACGCGAGGAACATGCGATCCGCGCGGCGCGCCAGTTGCGCGTGACGTGGCGGCCGCATGCCGCGCTGCCGCCGCTCGACGAGCCGGCCGCCGCGATCGCCGCCGCGCCGGCCAAGCGCCGCGTGCTGCTCGACGAAGGCGATGTCGACGCGGCGCGCGCGTTGCCCGACACGATCACGCTGTCGCGCACCTATGCGTGGCCGTTCCAGATGCACGGCTCGATCGGCCCGTCATGCGCGCTCGCCGACTACCGGGAACCGGGCGACGGCCGGATCACCGTGTGGTCCGGCACGCAGAATCCCGTATCGCTGCGCTACGACCTCGCGACGCTCGTCGCGCGCGACGAAGCCGATTTCGACGTCGTGCGGATGGAAGCGGCCGGCTGCTACGGCCGCAACGGCGGGGACGACGTGTGCGGCGACGCGCTGCTGCTGTCGCGTGCGGTCGGCCGCCCGGTGCGCGTGCAACTGTCGCGTGCGGACGAACATCTGTGGGAACCGAAAGGCGCGGGCCAGCTGATGCAGGTGACCGGCACCGTCACGCGCGACGGCCGCCTGCTCGGCTACGACTTCACGACGCGCTATCCGTCGAACGACGCGCCGCTGCTCGCGGCCTTGCTGACCGGCACGATCGCGCCCGAGCCGCGCGTGTTCGAGATGGGCGACCGCACGGCCGTGTCGCCGTACGCGAGCCCGCATCGCCGCTTCGTCTGCGAGGATCTCGCGCCGCTCGTGCGCGCGTCGTGGCTGCGCGGCGTGTCGGCACTGCCGAACTCGTTCGCGCACGATGCGTTCGTCGACGAATGCGCGGCGTTGACGGGCATCGATCCGCTCGTATTCCGGGTGCGCCATCTGCAGGACACGCGCGCGACCGAACTGCTGCAGGCCGTGGCCGACCGCGCGGGCTGGACGCCGCGCCCGACGCACGCGCATCGCGAACACGACGGCGCGCGGCTCGCGCGCGGCCGCGGCGTCGCGTATGCGCGCTACGTGCACAGCCGCTTCCCCGGTTTCGGCGCGGCGTGGTCGGCATGGATCGTCGACCTGAGCGTCGATCGCGTGTCGGGCGAGATACGCATCGAACGCGTGACGGTCGGCCAGGACACCGGCACGATGATCAACCCGGATGGCGTGCGCCACCAGATCCACGGCAACGTGATCCAGGTATTGAGCCGCACGCTGAAGGAGCGCGTGCGGTTCGCGGACGGCAAGGTCGCGTCGCGCGAATGGGCGAGCTATCCGATCCTGACGTTCGCGGAAGTGCCGGACGTCGATGTCGTGCTGATGCCGAGACAAGGCGAGCCGCCGCTCGGCGCGGGCGAATCGGCGTCGGTGCCGGGCCCTGCGGCGGTCGCGAACGCGTTGTTCGACGCGACCGGCGTGCGGTTCTACGCGCCGCCGTTTACGCCCGAAGCGGTGCGCGCCGCGCTGCGCGAGGCTGGCCGGCTGATGAGCGCCGACGAAGCCGCTGCGCCCGCAACCGCCGGCGCTGCGTAGGCCCGGCCGGCGCCCCGCGTGCGCATCACGCTTCGCCGTCTTCTTCCATCATCTTGCGCAGCAGGAACTGCAGCGCGACCCGCTCGCCCGGATTGAGCGCGCCATACGTGCGCTCGGTCACCTGCCTCGCGAACGGCACAGTACGGTCGATCAGCGCGAGCCCGGTCGCGGTCGCGCGCACGATCAGCTTGCGGCCGTCGTTCGGGTCGGGCAGCACCTCGATCAGCGCGCGCGTCTTCAGGCGCTCGACGACGCCGCGAATCGTCGCCTGGTCGATCGCGGTCGCCTTGACGATGTCGTTCAGCGAGCACGCCTGGCGTTCCTTGACCGCGCACAGCGTCACGAACTGCGCGGCCGTGAGATCCGAATCGGGGATCGCTTCCTGGAAGATCGACACGTGCCGCTGATACGCACGGCGCAGCAAATGTCCGATCTGGTCGTGAAAGTCGTAGGAATCCTTGGAAGACGCCATGAAAGTGAAGGCCTGTGCCGCATACAAGTGAAAGACAAGCAGTGTACACCCTCAATTCGGCGCAACCGGCGGCCGGGCGGCCGCTTCATTGCGGTGCATCAGGATTAGCGGCACCCGGCACGCATCGCGCCTGACGATCGCCTGACAGCGGCGGATCACCGGCCGATGCCGTCGCCGAACGGTCGCCCCGTGGGTCCGAGCCTGCTGCCTCACGTGCATTTGCACGCTGCGACACACTCTCGCGCACACACTTCACTTTTGAGCGCATACGCACGAATTTTGTGCATGCTTTCGCGCGCTCGCAGGCCATTTTCACATGCGTTTTAGATCGTCAAAAGCCCTATCAAAAGCGCGGTTTTTCTCATGCAAACACTTACCTTCAAGCGGCCGGATTCATGCCTGTGCGATTCGGTATTTTCTAGTGTGTACGCTATTTAATTGCCGTGATATACAGACTCCAGTGCGCGGCGAAATGTCCGCCCGCGTCGATCGGCCACCCATTCATCCGTCACACTCGAACAGGGGCAATCCCATGTCTACCGCACACCCGAGCGCCGCCGTTTCCCCCGACGACGCGCAGCACGGCAATCTCTATCGCAAGGTCACGCTGCGCCTGATCACCCTCTTCTGCCTGTGCTACTTCGCGGCCTATCTCGACCGCATCAATATCGGGCTCGCGAAACTCCAGATGCTCGACGCGCTGAAGTTCAGCGATACCGTGTACGGGCTCGGCGCCGGCCTGTTCTTCGCCGGCTACATCCTGTTCGAAGTCCCAAGCAACCTGGTGCTGCAGCGCGTCGGCGCGAAGCTGTGGATCGCGCGGATCATGATCACGTGGGGCCTGCTGTCGGGTGCGACGATGTTCGTGCACACGCCGATGCAGTTCTACGTCGTGCGCTTCCTGCTCGGCGCCGCCGAAGCCGGCTTCCTGCCGGGCGTGCTGCTGTACCTGACGCAGTGGTATCCCGATGCGCGCCGCGCACGGATCGTCGCGCTGTTCATGGTCGGCCTGCCGCTGTCGAGCATGATCGGCAGCCCGATCTCCGGCTGGATCATGCGCGCGTTCGACGGCACGCACGGGCTCGGCGGCTGGCAGTGGCTGTTCCTGCTCGAAGCGCTGCCGTCGGTGCTGCTCGGCTTCGCGGTGCTGCGCTGGCTGCCCAACAGCATCGAATCCGCGCAATGGCTGAACGCGGACGAAAAGCGGATGCTGCGCGCGAATCTCGACGCCGATCCGTCCGGCAACAAGAGCCACGCGCTCGGCAAGGCCTTCTCCGATCCGAAGGTGTGGGCGCTCGGCCTGATCGACCTGTGCGTGCTGCTCGGGCTGTATGCGGTGAGCTTCTGGCTGCCGACGATCCTGCGCGACACCGGCGTGAAGGATGCGTATCACATCGGCTGGCTGATGGTGATTCCGAATGCCGCGGCCGTGCTCGCCACGCTGTATTGCGGCGCGAGCTCGGATCGCGCGCGCGAACGCCGCTGGCATATCGTCGTACCGTTCGTGGTGTCGGCCGTCGCGCTGGCGATCGCGGCCTCGTCGTCGCACGGCACGCTCGGGACGGTACTGCTGTTTTCGCTGATCAACGCAGGCGCGGCTGCCGCGATGCCGGTCGTCTGGGCGTTGCCGTCCACGTTCCTGAAGGGCTCCGCCGCGGCCGGCGGGATCGCGTTCGCGTGCTCGATCGCGAACCTCGGCGGGTTCGGCAGCACCTACTTCATCGGCTGGCTGCGCGACACGTTCCATTCGCAAAGCGCGGGGCTGTATGGCTTCGCCGCGTGCATGCTGGTCGGCTGCGCACTCGCGCTCGCGTATCCGGCAAAACTCGTGAACCGCTGACGCATCGCGTCGCCTGCCGCGACGCTGTCCTTTTTTACAACCGCCCGCGTCAGGCTCGTTCGCCACACACCCGCCCTCGTTTCGTGCCCGCGCCGCCACCCCACGCGCGCGGGCGCGGGTTTCCCGCCCTCGTCGACCGCGCAGGCACATCGCTTGCGCCATCCACGCGCCCGCCTCCCCGGCGGACAGCATCCTTCACCCAACCTGCGCTGCGCACCGCGCGATCCAGCGCGGCGTTCCCGCGTCGCCAGCAGGTTCCCTGAACGAGAGGACGACATGAAATCAATACGAACACTGGTGGCCCTGTGCTCCGTCATTTCCGTGCTCGCGGCGTGCGGCGGCGACGGCAACGACGTCGGCACCGAACTCGGCATCTCGAAGCCGCAGGCGCGCTTCATCAACGCGGTCCCGGCCGGGCCGAACCTCGACTACTACCTGAACGCGAAGATCGACCAGGCGGGTGTCGCGTACAAGGGCGTGACGCGCTATCACGACATCGACTCGGGCACGCAGAACGCGAGCTACGACATCTCGGGCACGACGACGACCATCGCCGCGCAATCGTTCAGCGCGGCGAACGGCCATCACTACACGACGATCGCGCTGCCGAGCAAGTCGTCGGCGATTTCCGTCATCGACGATCCGTACAACAAGGGCCTGCTGTCGGACAAGGCGCGCGTGCGCAGCTTCAACGCGTCGCCGAACGCGCAGAACGTCGACGTATACGTCGTTCCGCCCGGCACCGACATCTCGACGCAAAGCCCGACGCTGGCGGGCGCGGCCTACCAGAACGCAGTGCCGGCATCGACGCAGGATTCGATCTACCTCAATGGCGGCAGCTACCAGGTGATCGTCACGGTGGCCGGCAGCAAAGCACCGATCCTCAAGACCGCGCCGGTCACCATCAACAACAACGCCGACTGGCTGCTCTTGACGATTCCGTCGGGCGGGATCGGCGACGTGACGCCGAACGACATTCACGTGCTCGTTGCACAGGGCAACGATGCCGATACGTCGGCACTGGAGCTGGGCCCGCAGTAAGGGCTCCAAACGGTCGCGGCGGCCGGTGCGGTTGCGCCGGCCGCCGGATGATCCCCAGCCTCGGTGTCAGTCGACCCGCTCGAGACGGATCACATGCTCGGCGCGCGTGCCGGTGCCATGCTCGACAGCGATATCGACATCGCCGACATGGCGCACGCGCCAGCCCGGCCGCGTCGCGATCTGCGGCAGGTTGCCGGACGGGCGGCTCTCGATCCCGCCGAGCCCTTCGTCGGGCGTATCGACCGCGTCGTCGAGCGACGCATTCGAATGGATCACGTTGTCGTGCCACTCCGATGCGCCCGCGGCCGCTTCCATGCCCTTGCCGTCGACGTCGACCGTGTTGTCGGTCATCGCCATGTTCGCGTTGTCGAGCGTGACGATCCGGCCGGCCGCGCGCCGCACGGGGTCTCCGCTGTCGACCGCGTGCGCGCCGACGTCGATCGGCGGCAGGCCGGTCGGCATTTTCCCCGCGACCGCCTCCGGCGTCAGCGGGTGCCGCGCCACCTCGGCGGCCTGGGTCGCCGCGTCGGGTATATCGCCGGCCGCCGGCGTCTTTACCGGGCTCTTCTCGATCTGTTCCCGCTGCTTTTGCGGGTCAGGGTTCGATTCCGCGTTCTGCATCGCACCTCCTGTCCGGCCGGCGTGCGCCGGCTCGAGCCGGCGCCGCCCGGTCCTGGAATCGCTACAACGGTCCTTGCAAATCTTTCATGCGCACGGCCGCGCACACGCGCGCCACCCGGCGCCCGTGCGAAGCCCGCACGGCACTCGATCCGCGAACGGCGCACTTGCGCGCCGTCCTCCCAGTCGTTCAGCCGCCCTTCAGCCGCCGCTCGCGCCGCCCGGCGCGGAAGCCGCGCCAGGCATGCTTGCGCCGCTTCCGGCCGCTCCGCTGCCCGGCATGCCCGACGGCGCGGTGGACGGCGCGGCCGACATGCCGCTCGTTGCGCCCGACTCGCCGCTGTCGCTCTTCTTCTGGCAACCCGCGCCTGCCGCAAGGCCCGCAATCAGGATGCCGGCGAAGACGGCTCGCGATACATGACGAAATGAATATCGCTGCATGACACCTCCGCTGATGTCGATGTGGATGGAGCCCGCTGGCGAGCAATTCGCATGCCGCACCGGGCCACCACTGCCGACGGCATTCCATTCATTTTTCAAATGACGCCCAGCCGAATATTTAATTTCCCATCATCGCGCCGGCCACCCATACTCGCGAACAAATCCGAGACATAAGGTCCACGGCGGCCAGGCCGGCGCAGCGTGTACACGCTGCCGGTTTCGCGCCCCGCACATGGAAGGAGACAACGGCGTGCAACTGGAAGCCACTCACCGCCCGGGCCTCGTGCTCGGCGCGGACGACGCATCGCATCGATCCGACACGGCCTCGCGCGCCCCCGCGCTGAGCCCGCGGCTGCACAACCCCGACCTCGCGCCGACCAGGGCCGAGGGCCGGACCTGGGGCCGCTACAGCATCTTTGCGCTGTGGACCAACGACGTGCACAACATCGCGAACTACTCGTTCGCGATCGGGCTGTTCGCGCTCGGCCTGTCGGGCTGGCAGATGCTCGCGTCGCTCGCGATCGGCGCGGTGCTCGTGTACTGCTTCATGAACCTCACCGGCTACATGGGCCAGAAGACCGGCGTGCCGTTCCCGGTGATCAGCCGGATGAGCTTCGGTATCTACGGCGCGCTGCTGCCCGCGATGATCCGCGCGGTGATCGCGATCGCATGGTTCGGTATCCAGACCTATCTCGCGTCCGTCGTGCTGCGCGTGCTGCTCACCGCGATCTGGCCGGGCCTCGCCGCATTCGACCGGAACGCGATCTTCGGGCTGTCGACGCTCGGCTGGATCACGTTCGTCGCGATCTGGCTCGTGCAGATCGGCATCCTCACGTACGGGATGGAAATGGTCCGCAAGTACGAGGGGCTCGCCGGCCCGGTGATCCTCGTCACGACGCTGTCGCTCGCCGCGTGGATGTTCAGCCGCACGGGCGGCCATCTCGCGATGTCGATCGGCAAGCCGATGACCGGCCTGAAGATGTGGACGGAGGTCTTCGCGGGCGGTTCGCTGTGGCTCGCGATCTACGGCACGCTGGTGCTCAACTTCTGCGATTTCGCCCGCTCGTCGCCGAGCGCCAAGACGGTGCGGGTCGGCAATTTCTGGGGCCTGCCGGTGAACATCCTCGTGTTCGCGACGATCAGCTTCGTGCTCGCCGGCGCGCAGTTCAAGCTGAACGGCCAGATCATCCACAGCCCGACGGAAATCATCGCGACGGTGCCGAACAAGCTGTTCCTCGTGCTCGGTTGCCTCGCATTCCTGATCGTCACGGTCGCCGTGAACATCATGGCGAACTTCGTCGCACCGGCCTTCGTGCTGACGAGCCTCGCGCCGCACCGCCTGTCGTTCCGCCGCGCGGGCCTGATCAGCGCGACGATCGCCGTGCTGATCCTGCCGTGGAACCTGTACAACAGCCCGATCGTGATCGTCTACTTCCTGTCCGGCCTCGGCGCGCTGCTCGGCCCGCTGTACGGGATCATCACGGTCGACTACTGGCTCGTGCGCAAGCAGCGCGTAAACGTGCCCGACCTCTATACCGAAGCGCCGACCGGCGCCTATTTCTACACGCGCGGCGTGAACCGCAAGGCGCTCGCGGCGCTCGTGCCGTCCGCGCTGATCTCGATCACGCTCGCCGTCGTGCCGGCCTTCAGCGCGATGACGCCGTTCTCCTGGCTGCTCGGCGCGGCCATCGCGGGCAGCGTGTACTGGCTGCTGGCCGATCGCAAACGGCAATACGACGAGCGCTCGGGCGAACACATCGCGGTCGCCTGCGCGCAACACTGAACCCACACATACGGAGTGCCCGATGAGGATCCTGGTAGTCAACGTCAACACGACCGAGTCGATCACCGACGCGATCGCCGCGCAGGCGCGGGCCGCCGCGTCGCCCGGCACGGAGATCGTCGGGCTGACGCCGCGCTTCGGTGCGGAGTCGGTCGAAGGCAACTTCGAGAGCTACCTCGCGGCGATCGCCGTGATGGATCGCGTGTTGAGCTACGACGAGCCGTATGACGCGGTGATTCAGGCCGGCTACGGCGAACATGGCCGCGAAGGCCTGCAGGAACTGCTGACGGTGCCCGTCGTCGACATCACCGAAGCGGCCGCGAGCATCGCGATGCTGCTCGGGCATCGCTACTCGGTCGTCACGACGCTCGACCGCACGGTGCCGCTGATCGAGGATCGCCTGAAGCTCGCCGGGCTCGACGCGCGCTGCGCGTCGGTGCGCGCGAGCGGCCTTGCGGTGCTCGAACTCGAGGAGAATCCGGCCCGCGCGATCGAGTCGATCGTCGGCCAGGCGCAGCGCGCGGTGAAGGACGATCGCGCGGAAGTGATCTGCCTCGGCTGCGGCGGAATGGCCGGCCTCGACCGGCAGATCGAGGAATGCACGGGCGTGCCGGTGGTCGACGGCGTATCGGCCGCGGTCGCGCTCGCCGAGTCGCTGGTGCGCCTGAAGCTGAAGACATCGAAGGTCCGCACGTATGCGCCGCCGCGTCCGAAGCGGATCGTCGGCTGGCCGGGAACCTTCGCAAAATGACGGGCCGCCGGCCGGCTGCCGCGTCGCGCTCGGGCTCGGGTTCGTGCTCTGTGCCGCCGGGAGGCGTATCGGCATGCGGGACCCAATAGACCCGAACGCCCGGCCCCGCAGCGAGTCCGCCGCCACGGACGTGCTCGACGTACTGGATGCACGGCTGATGCGCATCCTGCTCGTGCTGCTGACCGAGCGCACCGTGTCGCGTGCGGCCGTGCGCCTGAACATGTCGCAGCCGGCGACGAGCGCGGCGCTCAAGCGGCTGCGCACGCTGCTCGGCGATCCGCTGCTCGTGCGCAGCCGCTACGGGATGGTGCCGACCGAGTTCGGCGCGCGGCTGATCGAACCGCTGCGCAACGCGCTGCGCGTGATCGACTTCATCCGCATCCAGCAGCCGACGTTCGACGCTCGCACGTCGGTGCGCACCTACCGGATCGGCTGCCCCGACTATCTGAACGTGCTGTTCGTGCCGAAGCTCGTCGCGCTGTTCCGCGAGCGCGCGCCGAACGCGCAGCTCGTGTTCCATCCGCTCGGCGACGGTTTCGACGACGAGCGCGCACTCGCCGACGGCGAACTCGACGTCGTGATCGACAATCGCCCGGCCCGCTCGTCGCGGTTCCGGCAGGACGATCTGTTCGACGATCGCGTCGTATGCCTGATGCGCGCGACGCATCCGCTCGCGCGGCGCGGCGCGATGACGGCCGCCGATTTCGCGGCAGCGCCGCAGCTGTGCCCGACGCCGTCGTGGCTCGAAGCGTCCGGCGCGATCGATCGGCAGCTCGAACGCGTGGGCCTGCAGCGGCGAATCGTCGTCACGCTGCCGCACTTCGAACTCGCCGCGCATGCGCTCGTGCGCTCCGACATGATCCTGACCACCACGTACCGGCTCGCGCGGCACTACGCGAAGCTGCTGCCGCTCGCCGCGGTCGCGCTGCCGGTCGAACCGCCGGATATCGTGTACCGGATGACGTGGAACGAATCGGGATCGTGCGTCGAAGGCGTGCGCTGGCTGCGCGGGCTGATCGCCGAAGCGACGCGCGGCTGGCTCGACGCCGAGGCCGCGCTGCCGGCGGTTGCGGCGGTTGCGTCCGCAACCGAACCGGCGGCGCCCGCGCCCGAGTCGCCGCGTCCGCCGCGAGCACGCAAGGCAACGCACTGCCATGCCGCGCGCCGGCCGCTCGTCGCACGCGTCGCGCGTCATCAGCGCCACACGACGAAATCGCACTAAACCACGGCGAACGCGCGTCATGTCGCCGCACGCGCATCGCACCGGTTGTCGTCGCATCGATCGCCACGGAGCTACGCGTACCCTGCTCGCGGCCAATACATCGGCGATCCGGCTCGATCCGCCAATCCGATCGCGCTTTTCCTCCGCTTTCCTCTGCGCGTCGCAGACCGCATGTCAGACTGATCCTATTTACCAGCGCCGGTCCGCCCTTGCACAATGCAGTCCAGCGAACGGCCATGCGTCGTCATGCACGTCTCCAACAACAAGCTCTGCCACGGGCAGCACGCCGAGGAATCCCTGATGAAAAACACCCTGATCGCCATCACGCTCCCGATCGCATTGCTCGCCAGCTCCGCCGCAATGGCCGATACGCAGGACTGCGCGACGCGCATCCACGCGCTGCAGACGCAGATCGACTACGCGAAGCAGCACGGCAATACGCAACAGGCCATGCACCAGCAGGCGGCGCTGGAGAAGGTCCGCGCGAACTGCACGGACGCGGGCCAGCTCGCGCGCGCCGAACGCAAGGTGCGTGACGAGCAGCGCGACGTCGAGAAGGCGCAGGCTGAAGTGCGCAACGCGGAATCGGACCTGCGGCAAGCCGAAGCACGCGGCGACACGGGCAAGCTCGCGAAGGCACAGCGCAAGCTTGCCGACAAGCAGCGCAAGCTGCACGACGCGACCCGCACGTTGCACGATGCCGCAACCGGTCGCGACGCGCTAAAGCGCTGACGCAACCCGATCCGCGGGCCGCGCACGGCATCAGCCGTGGCGCGCGATCATCGGCAACACCGACAGCAACACGATCGACCCGAGCGTCGACAACAGGATCGTGCGTGACGTCACACGCTTCGCGTCCATGGAATTCTGCCGGCATGTACGGCCGCGTGCCGATCGACAGCGCAGCGAGCACGTGCAACAGATTCTCGATCGTCGATGACATCTTGAATACGCTGCACGAAACCGGAACGCGCAAGCTTGATGATTCTGTCGTGGCGCGTGCGAAACATGCCCAAAACGCCCCGCTACGCGTCGCGCATCGGTTGCGCAAGCAACTTGTATGCAACGACTGACGCAACGAGCGCGAGCACGCCGCTCACCATGAGCGCATCGGCAAACCCGCTCGCGAACGCGACGGGCGCTGCCTGGGCGAGCGCGCCGGCTGCCGACGGCGGCACGCGGTCGAGCGCCTGCGCCAGATCGCCGGCCAGCAGGCTCGACATGAACGGCGCGTCGGCGAACGCGCGCAGGCCGGGCGCGGCCGACAGCAGCCGGTCGAGCCGCGCATGCGTGCTCGCCGCCAGCACCGCGCCGAGCACGCCGACGGCCGTCACGATCGCCGAGAAGCGCGTCGTCGTGCTGATGCCCGATGCCATGCCCGTGCGGTCCGGCGGCACGCACGCCATGATCGCCTTCTGCGTATCGCCGTTCATGATCCCGGCGCCGCAACCCGTCACGAACATGCCGATAGCGACGAGCCGGTAGTCGCCGCTGGCCGTCAGCGCCGCGGTCGCGAGGTTGCCCGCGCCGATCAGCGCGAGCCCGCCCGCCAGCACGCCGCCTGACGACACGCGCGCGGCAAGCGCCGCGCCGAGCGACGGCCCGGCGATCATCGCGAACGCGAACGGCAGCATCCCGAGGCCCGCGTCGATCGCCGACATCCCGAACGCGTTCTGCAGATACAGCGGCAGGAACGTCATCATCACCTGTGCGCACGCCGCATAGCCGAACATCGCGAGCACGGCACCGACGAAGCGCGGCTGACGGAACAGCGCGAGATCGATCATCGGCCGCGCCTGCCAGCGCTCGGCGCCGATGAAAGCGGCAAACAGCGCGGCGGCGAGCGCGAGCCGGCCGAGCGTCGCGGCCGACAGCCAGCCGTGCGACGGTGCGCCGATCAGCGCGGCGATCGCGCACGCGAGCGCCGCGCCGAACAGCAGGCTGCCGGCGGCGTCCACGCGTTTCGCGTGCGGATCGCGCGATTCGTCGATCGCGACGCGCGCGCCCACCGCCAGCAGCGCACAGACGGGCAGGTTCAGCAGGAACACCCAGCGCCAGCCGATCCATTGCGTGATCGCGCCGCCGACGAGCGGCGCGATCGCCGTCGCGATCCCCATGCACATCCCCCAGATCGCCCACGCGCGCGCCCGTTCGCGCCCTTCCGGAAAACGATTCGCGATCACCGCGAGCGCGGCCGTCAGCAGCAGCGCGGCGCCGCCGCCCTTCAGCGCGCGCGCGGCGATCAGCCAGCCGGCCGACGGCGCAACGCCGCAGCCGAGCGACGCGAGAAAAAAGAGCGCAAGCCCCGCGCCGAGCATCCGCTTGCGCCCGAAGCGGTCGGCGAGCCCGCCGGCCGGCAGCAGGCAAGCGGCGAACGCAGTCATGTACGCGCTGACGACCCATTCGATATCGGCGAAGCTCGCATGAAAACTGCGCGCGATGCTCGGCAGCGACACGGCGACGACGTTCGTGTCGAGCACGATCAGCGAACAGGTCGCCGACGCGACGGCAAGCGTCACGGCGGCCGGCAGGCGGGCACCCGCTTGCGGTGCGGTGGCCGCACGCGACGCCGGGGAGGATTGGGACATCGGCAACTCCGAAGCTGGATGAACGAGCCGTATGCTAGGCTTGCCCGGTATTGCCTGTCATTGACACTCCGATACTGTTTTATTGACGAAAATTGCAATTATGGACCGGCTCGAATTCCGTCACGTGCGCGCATTCCTGAGCGTCGCGCAGCACCTGCATTTCGCCCGGGCGGCCGACGCGCTCGACATGGCGCCGCCCGCGCTCACGCGGCAGATCCAGGAAGCCGAACGCGTGCTCGGCGTGCGGCTCTTTCACCGGTCGCGCCGCGCGGTCACGCTGAGCGCGGCCGGCGAGGCCTATCTCGCCGAGGCGAGCGCCGCGTTCGAGCACCTGCAGCGCGGCCGCGAACTCGCCGCGCTGGCCGAGCGCGGCGAACTCGGCCGGATCGAGATCGGCTACGTATCGTCCGCCGTCTATTCGGGCACGCTGCAGCGCACGGTCGGCGCGTTCCGCGCCGCGCACCCGCGCATCGAGCTGAACCTGCGCGAAGTGCCGATGGACGACGTCGCGAACCAGCTCGACGCGGGCCGGCTCGACCTCGCGTACGTGCGCCCGCCGCTGCCGCTGCCCGGCGGCCTGCGGATCGTCACGCTGCAGCGCGACGTGTTCGTCGCGGCCGTGCCGGCCGATTCGCGCTATGCGTCGATGGCGGCCGTGCGCGCGGCCGACCTCGCCGATGCACGCTTCGCGGTGCCGGAACAGGAGCTCGGCACGCTCGAAGTCGCACGCCGCGGCCGCTTCGCGCCGGTGATCGCCGCGCGGCCGGGCGGCTTGCTCGCAGTGCTCGCGTGCGTGTCCGTGAACGGCTGGGTCGCCGTGATTCCCGATGCGCTGGCCGGTTGCGTGTCGCTGCCGGGCGTCGTGTACCGGCCGATCGCCGGCAAGCCGATCATGTCGGAACTCGCGCTCGCGCACCGGCGGTTCGAAAAGGCGCCGGCGGTGCGGGCGTTCCTGCGCACGGTTTCGTCGGCCGCATAAGCCGCCCGCGCGCGTCGGGCGTCGAGATCGGCCGCCCCGGCCGTCGCCGCGCGAATATGCATTTCACGATTCGATGTTTGTCGGCCGGAACCCGATTCCGTAACCTGCCCGGCAGCCGCGCCGCACGCGCGCGGATCACCGAGGACATGCCGCCAATGAACACCTCTTCCGCCACGACACGCCGCCGCGTGCTGCAGCGTCTTGCCGCCCTCGCCGCCGCGCCGCTCGCCGGCGGCATCGCACTGCCAGCCCGCGCGGCCGGCGCCGACCTGTCGGGCATCACGCTCGTGCTCGGCGACCAGGCCGGCGGCCTGCGCGCGCTGGCCGAAGCCGCACACGTGCTCGACGGCACGCCGTACCGGTTCCGCTGGGCCAATTTCCAGGGCGCCGCGCCGCTGTTCGAGGCACAGCGCGCGGGCGCGATCGATCTCGCACCGGCCGGAGACCTGCCCGTGCTGACGGCCGCGCTCGGCGATCCGGCGCTGCGGATCGTCGCGACGCGCGTCGGCTCACCGGCGTCGCTCGGCATCGTCGTGCAGCCCGACTCGCCGGTCCGCACCGTCGCCGACCTGAAAGGGCAAACCGTCGTCGTGTCGTCCGCGCGCGGCAGCATCTCGCAATATCAGCTGTACGGCGCGCTGCGCGAACACGGTCTCGCGCCGCGCGACGTCGACGTGCGTTTCGTGCTGCCCGTCGATGCGTTCGCCGCATTCGAAGCCAGGCGGATCGGCATCTGGGCGACGTTCGACCCGTACTACGGCCACGCGGTACGACGCGGCGCGCGCATCGTCCGCGACGGCAGCGGCATCAATTCGGGGCTCGCGTTCCTCACGTCGCCGGTCGACACGCTCGACGACCGCGCGAAACGCGCGGCGCTCGCGGACGTGCTCGCACGGCTGACCCGCGCGGGCCAATGGGCGCTCGCGCACCCGGCCGACTACGCGAGCGTCTATGCGTCGCTGACGCGCCTGCCGCCCGACGCGGCCGCCGACATCGCGCGCCGCGCAGCGCTCGCGCAACGCAGCCTCAGCGGCGCCGACATCGACGTGCTGCAACGCGTCGCCGATCGCGCGGCGGCGGATGCGATCCTGCCGCGGCGCGTCGATGTCGCGTCGATCGCGATCCGGAATCTATCCGCCGGATAGAAGGCAGGAGGCACCAGAAGCAACGAGCACCACGCGCCGCAACGCGACGGGCTACGCTCAACGCGGTTTCGACATGTCGAGATCCGGCACGTCCTCGCCGAAGGTCGACGCGACGAGCGTGCGCATCGCGGCGATCAGCAGCGTCGGCCCCGACTGGTTGAACGTGCAGCGCTCGCCGGCGGCCGGCACCGCACGGTGCAGCACGGCCCGCCACGCGCCGCGCCCGCCGTCGCGCTCGAACGCGTCGAACGGCAGCCGCTCGACGATCGGGCCGCCGTCCGTCCACGACGACGACGGCGCGAACGACACGCTCGCGCCGCCCGTCTCACGGATCGCCCGGCATGCACCGCCGGCGACGCACGGCGCGCCGAGGCCTTCGGCCAGCGCCACCCAGTAGTCCAGTGCTGCGCCGGTCAGGTCCTGAACTTGCATCGCGCTCTCCTTCGACATCGAAAAACCTCATCCCGGCGCCCGCGTACCCTCGGCCGGCCGGCGGCGAACCGTGCGTCGACGGCGCAACAACCCGCCGCACAACCCGCGCATCGGTATTACGAATCGCCGATTTCTGCCTACAATGATCGTAACGCCTGTCGTCCGGCCTGCGATGGACGACAACCGAATCCATACGGTGCAGCGCAGGCCGGATCTCTCGGGGGACGCATGCCCACGCACGCCAGAAAGCCGCTGGTCTCGCTCGTCGTGCCGTTTCACGACGAAGACGAAACGATCGACGCATTCTTTGCCGAAACGCTGCCCGTCCTCGAGTCGCTCGACACGGTCCGCTTCGAGATCGTCTGCATCAACGACGGCAGCCGCGATAGCACGCTCGACCGGCTGCTCGAGGTCATGGCCGGCGACCCGCGCGTGCGCGTCGTCGATCTCACCCGCCGTTTCGGCAAGGAGGCCGCGCTCACCGCCGGCCTCGACGAAGCGGCCGGCGCCGCGGTAATCCTGATCGACGCCGACCTGCAGGACCCGCCCGCGTTGATTCCCGCAATGATCGAACGCTGGCTCGCGGGCGCCGAGGTCGTTGCCGCGAAGCGCACCGACCGGATGTGCGACCCCTACCTGCAGCGCGCGGCGGCCGCGCTCTATTACCGCGTGCATAACCGGCTCTCCGAAGTCGAGATGCCGGAGAACGTCGGCGATTTCCGGCTGATGGACCGTCAGGTCGTCGACGCGCTGCGCGCGCTGCCCGAGCGGCGACGCTTCATGAAAGGCCTGTTCGCGTGGGTCGGCTTTCGCACCGCGATCGTCGAATACACGCGCGCGCCGCGCAGCGGCGGCCGGTCGAAGTTCTCCGGATGGAAGCGCTGGAACTTCGCGCTCGAAGGCATCACGAGCTTCAGCACGGTGCCGCTGCGCGTGTGGACCTACGTCGGCCTCACGTTCGCGATGCTCGCGCTCGTCTACGGCGCGTTCATCGTCGTGCGCACGCTGCTGCTCGGCAACCCGGTGCATGGCTACGCGTCGCTGATTTCCGTCGTGCTGTTCATCGGCGGCATCCAGCTGGTCGGCATCGGCGTGATCGGCGAATACCTCGGCCGCATCTATCACGAGTCGAAGCAGCGCCCGGTCTATCTGGTGCGGGGGCGCTACCGCGCCGAGCGGGATGCCGCCACGCATCCGGCGTCGAAGCTGCTGCAGTTCCCGCTCAAGCGCGCGCATGCGGCCCGCCGCCGGCCGGCGACACCCGCGGCCGCCAGCCACGCCGCCAGGAAAATCTCCGTCAAGTAACCGGCACGCGGCGCATGGACATTCCCCGGCAATCGATGCGCTCGGCGGAGCGCCCCGTCCGCGCGTGGCTGACGCCGCGGCGCGTCGTCGCGTACAGCGCGTTCGTGCTCGTGTTCCACGCGCTGTTCCTGGCGATCTGGACGTACGTGATCCGCTACACGCCGGGCACGACCATCGCGAGCCCGGGCGCGGACTACTCGGTGTTCTGGTCGGCGTCGTACGTGATGCTGCACGGCGCACCATGGCAGGCGTACGATTTCCCGACCTTCTCGCGGCTGGCGGCCTCGATGTTCCCGTATTTCCGCACAGAAGGCCTCGTCGCGTGGCTGTACCCGCCCACCTACCTGCTGCTCGTGACGCCGTTCGCACTGCTGCCCTTTGCGATCGGTTATCCGCTGTTCGTCGCGCTCGGCATCGTCGTGTTCGGGTTTGCCGCATGGCGCGTGTCGGGCCTCGGCGCGACGCCCGGCGTGCGGCGCATCGGCGCATTCGCGCTAGTCAGCGCCCCGTGCGTGTTCGTCACCGCGATGCTCGGGCAGAACGCGTTCCTGACCACTTCGTGCGCGGCGCTGGCCGTCTACTGGGCCGACCGGCGGCCGATGTGGGCAGGCCTCTGCATCGGCCTGCTGTCGGTCAAGCCGCAGATGGCGCTGCTGTTCCCGTTCGTGCTGGTCGCCGCGCGCGCGTGGCGCACGATCGCGTGGGCCGCGCTCGCCACCGCCGCGTTAGGCGCGTTGAGCGTGCTGGTGTGCGGCGTCGAGTCGCTGCGCCTGTTCGTCGCCAACACGGGGCTCGCGCGGGCGCTCATTCTCGAGCACGGCGTGATGTTCTGGTTCGCGTCGCCGACGCCGTTCGCAGCGTTCCGCCTCGCCGGCCTGCCGCTCGGCGCCGCGTATGCCGCGCACGCGTGCGTCGCGGCGATCGCGATCGCGGCCGCATGCGTCGTGTGGACGCGCTCGCGCGACACCCGCTTACGCGCGGCGGTGCTGGCGGTCGCGACGCTCGCGGCGAACCCGTACGTGTGGCATTACGAGCTCGCGTGGCTCGGCATCGCGGTCGCGTGCATGCTGGCGATCGGCTGGCGCGACGGCTGGCTGCGCGGCGAGCAGGCCACGATCGCGCTGATGTGGGCGCTGCCGCTCTACGAATACCTGAACCCGGGGCTGCTGCTGCCGCAGATCGGCCCGGTCGTGACGCTCGCCGCCCTCCTCGTGCTGCTGCGCCGTGCGCGGTCCGGCGCTCACAGCGCGAGCCGCGGCGGCACGTACACGCCGTAGTACGGCCCGACGCCGGTCGCAACGCCGGTCATCTTCACGCCGGCGACGAAGTGGCCCTGGATGTACTTGTACGTGCCGCCGAGCGACACGTCGATGCGGAACGCCGCGAACGCGACGATCGGCACGTAGGTGCTGGTCGACGTCTGCGTGACGACCGGCAGCACCACCGTCGTGCCGACCGGCACCGACGTGTAGAGCGTCGCCTTCACGCCGGTCGCGAGGTAGATGCTGTCGCCGATATTGAGCGTCGTCGGGTTGCCGGTCACCATCAGCCCGCCCATCGTCGTCGTGTCGGACGCCGTCGACTGGAACGACGTCCACTGCCCGCCCATGCACAGCGTGCCGTAGGTCTGGCCGTTCGTGATCGAGAACTCGTACGGCTGGCCCGTCAGCGGATTGATCAGCGGCTGGTTGGTCGCCGCGTTCCAGTACTGGTTGTACACGCACTGGTCGATCGCGATCGGAAACAGTCCGCCGGCCGCCACTCCGCCCGGCGCGGCCAGCACCGCCACCGCGGTCGCGCTGCCGGACGCGCCGGGAATCCCCAGCAGCCCGCCGAGCAGCAGCGGAATCGAGCCGCCGTTCACGCCCGGCGCGCGCGTCACGGTGACCTGCACGGCCGGCACGTCGTACGAGCCGGGCGTGATGGTCGTCGCCTGCATCGATGCGGGGCTGCGCGTCACGTTCCAGTAGCCGGTGGTCACCGTGCCGGTCGACAGCGCGGCGCCGGCCGCCGAGTTCTGCGCGATCACGCCGTTTGCCGCCGGCGCGGCCTGCGACCAGTTCAGCGCGCCGCCGCTCGGCGACATCATCGCGTCGGCCCCCGCGAGCGCGGCCGCGTCGGCGGCGTTCTGCAACTGGTTGCGCACCGTGGCGACCCACGCGACGTCGATCGCCAGCGCGCCGAACGACAGCAGCGGAATCAGGAACAGCAGGAAGAACAGCGCGACCGAGCCGCGCTGCCGCGCGGGGCCGGGAGCGCGCTTGTCGCCCGCGTCATTCATAAAGCATCACCGAAGTGGCCGAGACCGTCACCGGGCCGGTCAGCGCACTGAACGCGGAACCGAGCACCATCCCCGAATACGTGTAGGTCACCGTCACCGTCAGCGCGGTGCCCGACGTCGTGCCGTTCGCCTGGGTCACGGTCACGGCCGGCGACGTCGGTGTGCCGCCGGTGATCAGGCTGTTCTGCATGTAGGTCTGCGCGACGTTGGCGATCTGCGTCGTGGTCAGCATCGGCACGCGCAGCATGACGCCGGCGCGCGCAGCCTCGCGGCTCGCGTTCGTGATGACGGCCTTGTCGCACAGGATCAGGCTCGTGTCGATGATGCCGATCAGCACCATCAGCAGGAACGGCAGCATCAGCACGAACTCGAGGGACACGACGCCGCGCGCGCGGCGGGCGAGCGTCGCCCCGCGTGTCATTTTTCGGCCCCCGCTCCCGGCGGCGCGACGCCCGACTCCAGCACCGCGCCCGACAGCGGCGGCGCGCCGCCGGCAGCCCCGCGCGACGCGAGCCGCGCGCGCACCGCCTGGTAGAAGCGCAGGTTGTCGGCCACCGCCGACGCGGGCAGGTCCGCGGACAGCAGCTTCTTCGCCGAATCGGTGTTGCCGAGCACGCCATATGCGAACGCGAGGTTCTGGCGCGCCTGCCACGGCGCATCGGGCAGCCCCGCGACGTCGAGCAGCACGTTCACGCCCTCGCGCGGCCGGTTGCTCAGCACGAGCGACAGCCCGAGGTCGATGCGCAGCCCCTGCGCGTCCGGGTGCGCGCGCAGCGCGTCGCGATACACGGCCTGCGCATCCGCATGGCGCCCCTGCAGGTCGAGCACGGTGCCGAGCCCTTCCGCCGCGAGCGGATGGTTCGGCTGCGCGGCCAGCAGGTCGCGATAGCGCTGCGCGGCTTCGTCGAGCCGGCGCTGCCGCAATGCGACGCGCGCGAGCCCGAGCCGCGGGCCGAGCTCCGCGGGCGACTGCCGCTGCGCTTCGTCGTAGAGGATCCGCGCGCGCTCCAGGTCGCCGGCGCGATAGTTGACGTCGCCGAGCCCCAGCCGCGCCGCGAGCGAATCGGGATGCTTCGCGAGCACCTTCTCGTACAGCGTCGACGCGAGATCGACGTTACCGCCGGCGAGCGCGCTGTCCGCGATGCGCAGTTCGGCCTGCGGGTCGTCGCTCTTGTGCGACAGCACCGGCCGCGTCTGGACGCCCGGCGCGCCGCAGCCGCCGGCCAGCAGCGGCAGCACGGCCGCGAGCGCAAACGCGCGTACGACGGATCGTGTCATTTCAGTACCTCGAGCAGGCGGATCGCCGCCGGGCCCGCCGCGATCAGGCCGACCGTCGGCAGGATGAACAGCATCATCGGCAGCGTGATCTTCGGCGCGAGCTTCGCAGCCTTTTCCTCGAGCGCGACGATCTGCTCGGTGCGCTCGCTGCGCGACAGGGTTCGCAGCGCCTGCGTGATCGGCGTGCCGAACCGCTGCGACTGCGTGAGCGTCGTCGCGAGCGAGCGCGCCGACGCGAAATCGACGCGCGTCGCGAAATGCGTGAGCGTGGCGGATACGTTGCCGCTCAGCGTGAGCTCGTCCGCGCACACCGTCAGCTCGTCGGCGAGCGGCGGGCAGATGCGCGCCAGTTCGTGCGCGACGCGCCGGATGCCCGAAGCGAGACTGTTGCCGGCCATCGTGCAGATCACGAGCAGGTCGAGCGCGTCCGGAAAGCACGCGGCGATGATCCGCCGCCGCCGCCGGATCATCGCGCCGAGCACGTACTCGGGCACGATCACGCCGATCACGAACGCGGCGATCATCGCCAGCGCGCGGATCACGAAGTATTCGCCGAGCCGTGGAATGTACGGGCTGAACACGATCGCGACACCCGCGAACAGCACGCCGCAGCTCAGCTTGATGCCGATCATCGACGACACCGCGCGGCGGTCGCGAAAGCCCGCACGCGCCAATTGCAGGCCGAGCTTCACGCGCTGCATCGGGTCGAGCACCGGCAGCCGCTCGCCGAGCTGCGCGAGCCGGCGCGTCAGGCCCTGGCGGACTTCACCCGGCTGCAGCCGCCCCGCCGCGAGCGACGGCGCGCGCTGCCCGGCCGCCTGCTGCACGCGCATGGCGATGCGCCGGCGCGTGCCGCCGCCGGGCGTGAAGAGCGCCACGCCGACGCAGGCGAGCAACAGCAGCAGTTCGAGGCCGCGGGCGGCCAGCATCGACATCGTCATCGCGCGGTATCCAGTCTCGAGATCTTGCGAATCGACAGCAGCCCGACCGTCAGCAGCCCGGCTGCGATCGTCAGCATCGTGTTGCCGGCGTGCGTCGTGAACAGCAGCATCACGTAGGGGCGGTTCACGAGGAACAGCGCGCCGATCATCACGAACGGCACCGCCGAAATGATCTTCGTCGTGATCCGCCCTTCGGCGGTCAGCGCGCGGGTCTTCAGGCGGATGTCGCGACGCGTGCGGATGATGCTCGACAATTCGTCGAGCGTCTCGCCGAGGCTGCCGCCGGTTTCGCGCTGCAGCAGCAGGTAGACGGTGAAGAACGAGAAGTCCGCGATCATCAGCCGGTCCGCCGCCTGCGTGAGCACGTCCTTGAGATCCGCGCCGACCCGCAGGCTGTCGCCCATCGTGCGGAACGTCGAGCGCACCGGCTCGGCCGCGCCGTCGCCGACCGTGCTGATCGCCTGCGTGACCGGAATGCCCGCGCGCACGGCCCGCACGATCAGGTCGATCGCGTCCGGGAACGCTTCGAGAAAACGGATCCGGAAGCGCTCGATCAGCGAGCGGTAGCTGGCGCGCATCGCGAGCAGCGGCAGTCCAATGAAGATCAGCGGACGCAGGAAGTCCGGCGGCCCGATCAGCTTCACCGCGACGATCGCCGCGATCGCGCCGGCGATCGTGCTGGCCACGACGATCCGCACGCCGCCTTCGCCGCCGACCGCGCGCACGCGCGTCAGGTGGCGCCGCAGCCACGTGCGCGCGCGGCCCTGCCGGCGTTCGAGATTGAACAGCGCGACGGCGGCCCCGTCGGCCGCGCCCCCGTCGCGGCCCGCGAGCAACGGCGACAGGCGCCGCATCCGCTCGCGAATACGCTGCGCCGGCGTGCGGCGCGCGCGATCGAGCAGCGACGACAGCGCGAGCCCGATCGCGAGGATCACGACGAACGCGCCGGCCGCGAACACGTCGGCGGCCCTCATTGGCGGAACACCTCGGCGAGCGCGTCCTCGACGCCGTAATACGCGGCGCGCGCCGCGAACGACGGCCGCAGCGACGACGCGTCGAACACGCCCTTGACCGCGTCGCGCGTCGTTTCGCCCTCCTGACGGAATGCGAACAGATCCTGCGTGATGACCACCTCGCCCTCCATCCCGACGATCTCGGTAATCCGCGTGACGCGCCGCACGCCGTCGCGCATCCGCTCGACCTGCACGAACAGGTGCACGGCGCTCGCGATCTGGCGCCGGATCGACAGCAGCTGCAGGTTCGCGTTCGCCATCATGACCATGCTCTCGAGCCGGCTGATCGCGTCGCGCGGCGAGTTCGCGTGGATCGTCGTCATCGAGCCGTCGTGGCCGGTGTTCATCGCCTGCAGCACGTCGAACGCCTCCGGGCCGCGAATCTCGCCGAGGATGATGCGGTCGGGCCGCATCCGCAATGCGTTGCGCACGAGGTCGCGCTGCGAGATGCCGCCGAGCCCCTCGGTATTCTCCGGCCGCGTCTCGAGGCTGACGACGTGCGGCTGCAACAGTTGCAGCTCGGCCGCGTCCTCGATCGTCACGATCCGTTCGTGCTGCTCGATATGCTGGGACAGCGCGTTGAGCAGCGTCGTCTTGCCCGAGCCCGTGCCGCCCGAGATCACGATGTTCAGCCGGCACGTACACGCCACCTTCAGCACCTGCAGCATCGGATGCGAGATGTTGCCCTGATGCGCCATCCGCGCGAGCGTGATGTCGCGCTTCGCGAACTTGCGGATCGAGATCGACGGGCCGCGCATCGCGATCGGCGGCAGCACGACGTTCACGCGGCTGCCGTCGGCGAGGCGCGCGTCGACCATCGGGCTGCTCTCGTCGACGCGCCGGCCCACCGCCGCCGCGATCCGCTGCGCGACGCTCGTCACGTGCGCGTCGTCGCGAAACTTCAGCGACGTGAGCTCGAGCCGGCCCGCACGCTCGACGTAGACCTGGTCGGGCCCGTTGACGAGGATGTCGGTGACCGTCTCGTCGGCGAGCAGCGGCTCGATCGGCCCGACGCCGAACATGTCGTTCAGGATCGCGTCGACGATCAGCACCTGCTCGCCGGCCGTGATCTTCAGGCGCTCGCGCTCGACCGTGTGCGCCGCCACCTGCTCGATGCCCGCGCGCACTTCGTCGCGCGTCTTCATCAGCGCCGCCGACATGTTCATCGACGCAAACACCGCGGTGCGAATCGCGTCGAACTTGCCGGAGCGGATCAGCGACTCGTGAGCATCGGCGGCCGCGGGCCCGCGGGCCGGCGGCGGCGCGGGCGCGATTTCCGGCGCCGGCGCGCGCGGCGCCGCGGGCGAGGCGGCCGGCGCGGGGTCCGGCGAAGGACGGTTGCGGTTACCGAACGTCACGATCCTTTCCTCCACTTGACGAAGCGCGCATACCACGGTTCGACGACGGCCATCGGTTCGCCGGTGATGCCGTTCGCGAGCTGCCGGATCCCGTCCAGGAAGCCGTGGCGCTTCGCGCCTTCGATCGGCTCGCCGAGGTTTTCGGCGACCGCGAGCGTCTGCGGCTCGTGCGGCAGCTCCCGCAGCGTCGCGCCGCTAAACGCGCTCGCGAAATCGGCCGGCTCGACGCGGCCCGCGACCGGCGCGAGCGGATTGTTCAGCACCATCGACAGCTGCCGCTCGCCCGGCAGCTCCTGCATGAAGCGCGCGAGCCGCGCGGATTCGTACGCGGCGTGCACCGAGCGGTCGGCGACGACGTAGACGAGATCGGACGCCTCGAGCGCCTCCTCGAACAGCTTGCCGGCGCCGCTGCCGACGTCGAACAGCACGTAATGAAAACGGTCCTTCAGCATGTCGACCAGGCGCGCGATTGCCCCGTCGCCCAGCGGCACGTCGGCGCCGTATGCGAGCTCGGCCGACAGCACGTGCAGGCGGTCGCCCTTGGTGACGAACATGCGGTCGAACAGCGCGTCGTCGGGGCGCTGCTCCATGTTCAGCAACTCGACCAGCCCGTTGTTGCTGGACAGCCCGAGCATCGAGTTCGCACCGCCGCCATGCAGGTTCAGGTCGATATACGCGACGCGGCGGCGCTTCTCGCCCGCCAGGCAGCGCGCGAGGCTCACCGCGATGGTCGTCGCGCCGACGCCGCCGCGTGCGCCGACGAAGCTGACGATCTTGCCGGTGCGCACCTGCACGACCGATTCCGTCGCCGTCAGCGCGCGCCGCATCAGCTCGACGGTCAGCGGCTTGACGATGTAGTCCTGCACGCCGATGCCGAGCAGGTTGCGAAACAGCCCGACGTCGTTCTGCGTGCCGATCGCGACGACCCGCACCGACGGATCGCACACGTCGGCGAGACGCATCAGGTCCGACACCGGCAGCACCGAATCCGACACGTCGATGACCAGCTGGCGCGGCGAACGCTCGTGCTGCTGCAGCAACCGGATCGCGTCGTCGCAGGTGCCCGTCTGCAGGTGCGCACGCGTGATCGACAAATCGTGCGCGACGCGCCGGATCACGTCCTCGCTGCCGGGATCGGACACGACCGCGACGAGATCCGTCGCGCCGGCGGACGCGGCGCGCTTGGCGTTCTGGCGATCGAGGACGTTCATGGGCAGCATCGCGATAGCCTCGGGAATCGGTTCAATGGCCGGGCGAGCCGGTCGTCGTCTGCGTCCTGCCGGGCGTCGGCTGCTTCACGCGATCCTCGACGTAGCGGCGCACCGCGCCGGCCGCGACTTCCGCGTCGGCGCCGCCGTACGGCACGGGCGCGACGAGATCCTGCGGCCGCGCGAGCATGGCCGCGAGGTTCGTGTAGGTCGCGCAGCCGAACGGCACGCCCGGCCGCCCGAAGCCCGCGTCGACGAGATGCGACGGCTGCATCAGCTTCGCGCAGTCGGGCCGCACCGCCTGCACGCCGTCGAAGCCGATCGACCGCGCGTCGGGCAGGTTAAGCGGCGGCGGCGCCGACATGCAGCCCGCCAGCACCAGCGGCAGCAGTGCGGAGACGGTGGTTCGAACTCGCATGGGCGCCCCTCCGGTTCAGTACACGAAGCCCGCGGCGCCGACGAGGCGCGGCGTGTCGCCCGACAGCAGGTCGAGCCCGAGGTTGTGTTGCACCGCGAACTCCAGATCGCTGCTCGGCCGCGCGACGGTGTCGATCGCCTGCTCGAGCTGGCCGGGCCCGGTCGGCTGCACGATGTACGGCGTGACGATCACGACCACCTCGGTCTTGTTGTCCTGGAAATTCTTCGACGAAAACAGCCGGCCGATGATCGGCAGCCGGCCGAGCCCCGGGATCTGCGACACGGTGTCGGCCGTCTGGCTCTGCAGCAGCCCGCCGATCGCGAAGCTCTGCCCGCTCGACAGCTCGACCGTCGTCTCGACGCGTCGCACGGTGAGCGCCGGCACCCTGATGCTGCCCGTCGTCACGCTGTTGCTCGCGTCGACCTCGCTCACTTCCGGCCGCACTTTCAGGCTGATGCGGTTGTCGGAGAGCACGGTCGGCGTGAAGTCGAGCGACACGCCGAACGGCTTGTACTCGACCGTGATCACCCCCGTGTTGCCGCTCTGCGCAACCGGAATCGGAATCTCGCCGCCCGCGAGGAAGCTCGCCGTCTCGCCCGACATCGCGGTCAGATTCGGCTCCGCGAGCATCGTGATCAGCCCTTCCTGATCGAGCGCGTCGAGCACGACGTCGATCGACCAGCGCCCCGCGCGAAAACCGCCGAGCACCGAGAATGCGCCGGTCGGCGACAGGTTGAACAGGCCGTTCGTCGGGTCGAACAGCGTGCGCCCGTTGAACAGCCCGCCGACGAAGTTGCCGGCGGCGCCGAGCGAGCTCCAGTTGATGCCGAGTTGCTGCGTGACGTTGCGGCTCACCTCGGTCACCCGCACGCGCAGGTTCACCTGGATCGGGCGCGACAGCGTCAGCCGGTTGACGATCTTTTCCTTGTCGTGCAGGTACGGCGCGAGCGACTGCATCACGGCGTCCGCGTCGGCCGCGCCCGGCACCTTGCCCGACACCATCAGCGAGCCCGGCGCGCCGGACACCGTCAGCTTCATCTGTGGAAAGCGGCTGTCGAGCACCGTCTGCAGCGACGCCGTGTCGACCTGCACGATCACCGTCCTGCGCAGGATCGGCCGATGGTTCGCGCCGAGCGCGATCAGCGTGGTCGTGCCCGCCTTCTTGCCGAACACGAACACGGTGCGCGGCGACGGCACCTGGATGTCGGCGATGGTCGGATCGGCGACGAACATCGCGACCGCGGGCTCCGGCAGCGACAACAGCTCGCCCTTGCCGGTCGCGATCGACAGCGCCGCGCCGGCGTCCGGCGTGCGCACGCCCTGCGCGAACGCAACGCCGGGCGCGACGAGGCCGGCCAGGCACCAGAGAGCGATCCAGCGAACGATGCGCACCATGCGTGTTCCCGTCATCCCGTCAAATACCGGCCGCCGCACGGCCGGCCCGCTCCGTCGATCCGTCATTGCGGCACCGCCGCCCGCGGCGGCTGCGCCGTCCCGTCCGCCGCCGCCACATTGCCGCCGCCCGGCAGCGCCGGCATTCCCTGCATCCCCGACAGCCCCGGCAGGCCGGACGGCAGCGGCGGCAGGCCCGGCGTGCCGATGCCGCCGCCGCGCGACCCGTCGTCGATCGACGAACCGCGATAGATCACGACCGTGCTGCCCTGTCCCGTCGGCCGTGCGCTGCCGGCCGCCGGCCCGGCGGACTGCGCGCGCGCGGCCTCGCGGGCCGCACGCGACACGTCGCCGGCCCACACCGGCTGCGTATCCGGCTCCTGCTCGTCGCCGCCCGCCGGTTGCCGCCGGTCGCTGGTCGCGAAGCTGCGCAGCGCGAGCGACAGCGAGCCGAGGCGCGTCGCGACCAGCACGACCTGCGCGGTGCGTGGCGCGACCTCGAGCGTGACCGTGCGTGCGCGCGCCGTCGCGTCCGGCGCACTCGCGGGCGTCTTCGCGCGCTGGAATTCCGAGCCGACCGCAAGCACGCGCGCGCGCCGCACGACCGTCTCCGCTTCGAAGGTGCCGGGCGACGTCGCCGAGCCGCCGATCTGCTGCGTGAGCACCACGTCGACGAAGTCGCCCGGCTGGATCAGCCCCGCGTTGCCCGACACGTCGTCGACCGGCACCGAGATCGCGCGCATGCCGGGCTGCAGCGCGGCCGCGAGAAAATCCGGCGCGTCGGCCGGAATCACGTTGTCCGTGCGAATCGGCGTGCCGGCGCCGACGCGGTTGCGCAGCAGCGCGCCCTTCAGGTCGGCGCCCGGCTGCGACTCGACGAATGCGCCCGGCGGCACCTGCGCGCGCGGCATGCGCTTCCACGCGAGATCGTTGTCGCGCAGCAGCAGCCCTTCCGGCAGATCGGCGGCCGCGACGCGCACGCGCGCCTGATCCGGTTCGCCGGGTGCCGACGGCGTCGACGCGGCGACGTACAGTTCGCGCAGGATGAATGCGCCGATGCCGGCAGCGATGATCAGCACGGCCATTCTCAGAGGTTTGGGCATGGCGGCGTGCGTCCCCCGGCTAGGTAAGCGAAACCGCGTGCGGAAACGGCGCCCAGACGGCCAGCGCACCGCCGAGCGCGAGCGCGAGCCCGTACGGCACGCCGCGCGCGGCGACCGCGCGGGCGGGCGTGACGCGCCGCTGCCACGCGACGGCCGCGAGCGCGGCGAGGCCGCATAACGCGCCACCCGCGCCGACGATCGTCAACACGGGGAACGCCAGCGTCGGGCCGGCCCACAGGAATACCGCCGCCGCCAGCTTGACGTCGCCGCCGCCGATCCAGCCCGCGTGGCGCAAGCCGCCGAACAGCAGCAGCATCGCCGCGGCGGTCGCGAGGTGGCCGGCCAGCGGCGCGAGCCCTTCGCGAGCGAGCGCCGCCGCGACGAAATACAGCATCGCGAACGCCAGCACCGCGCGATTGGACAAGTGCCGGTCGCGCAGGTCCTGCGCCGCGAGCGACGCCAGCACGACCGTGGCCACCGACTGCACGAGAGTGAGCATGGGAGAGCCGTCCATCGGCGCACCCCCGGCTGGATACGTTCTACCGCTGCGGATCCGTGTATTCGTCGGCGGCGCGCGGGTTCAGGGGATCAGATCAGGCTCGTCACCTTCGTGATCAGCGCCGTGAACACGCTCGGCAAGCCGCCGGAAGTGCTGCTGAGGATCACGCCGACCGCTGCCAGCGCGACCACGACGATGCCGGCCAGCACCGCATACTCGAGCGAGCTGACGCCGCGTTCATCACGCAGCAGGGACTTGACGTATTGCAGCATGGCAACCTCCGTGTGACGGGGTCGATGATCGACCGTTGAACGTAAAGACGCTGCATGGGTCCGGCGGCTGCATATGGCGTTCGCCCATTTGCGACTCATGCGGACCGCCCGCATGAGGCCGTTCGCATTCCCCGAAGTCCATTCGATCGCTGCGACGCGCGGCATGCAACGACGGCATCGATCGTTTCATTCGCACATCTGTCGTGCAGCCGCGCCGGTACGACGCCGACCGCACTGATTCGTCTAGGGTATAGACAATTTTTGAGACGATTTCAAATAATTTGGCGTCGGAATGTATTTATGGATAGCACCCTGCAATGATGAAATTCATGAAGGTGTCTGTCGAAATTCTTTGTCGCGGCATTCGGACGTCGATGTAAGCATGTTAACTGTCGCGATGCGTCATTTTCCGTCTGGCGGATAACCTGTTTCCATTCGATTTTTCGGTATGCCGGATGGGCCGTGCGCACCGTTTCACGCAGCGGTTCGCGTGTGCCGGCCGGAAATCCGTTCACGCTCCGCCTGACAATTCGGCAAACATGACAGGTCCGGATCAGTTTTTCTGAACCGACTGATGTCGATTTCACCGCCCTGATTCGCATGCCGATCGACATGCGAATCCGCGATCTCGCAAATCCGCGATTTCGCCATTTCAGGAATTTTCCAGCCGGCGCTTGCCTGATTAGCAGGCCACGCCAATCAACATGATCGGAATCCTGAACGATTCCGCGATATATGCAAATCTGCTTTCCGTTCGCGGAACCGGCGCGCCCGGCCCCGCAAAGCGCAACCCGCCAGGCGGCGATAAGCATAGTTCAAATCGTTGTTTGTCCCGCGCCGGAAGCGTCCACCAGAATGGCTCGACGCCTCCCCCTCCGATTTCATTTTCACGCTACCCGACGCACCATGACCGATCGATTCCCGTTTCCGCTGCACCTGCTGCGGTCGCTGCTGGCGGCCACGCTGATGACACTGGCGGCCGCCGCCGCGCACGCCGACAAGCCCGCCACCATCCGCATCGGCGTCGCCCAGCAGGGCGCCGGCGATCCGCCGACCTTCGGCGGCTCCAGCGCCGCCACCGCGCAATTGCAGCAACTGGTCGAAAAGGAGTTCGCGGCCGACGGCATCAACGTGCAGTGGCTGTTCTTCAAGGGCGCGGGGCCGGCCGTCAACGAGGCGATCGCCAACAAGGCACTCGACTTCGCATACCAGGGCGACCTGCCGGCCGTGCTCGCACGCTCGAACGGGATCAAGACGCACCTGCTGCTTGCTGCGAGCGTGCGCTCGGGCGTGAAGATCGCGGTGCCGCCCGACTCCGGCATCCGTTCGATCACCGACCTGAAAGACCGCCGCGTATCGATCTTCCGCGGCACGAACCTGCAGCTCGTCGCCGACAACGCGCTCGCGAAGAACGGCCTCGGCGAACGCGACCTGCGCGTGATCAATCTCGACGCCGCAAGCTCGCTCGCCGCGCTCGCGTCGAAAGGCATCGACGCGTCGGTGGGCGACTACCAGCTATACAAGCTGCGCGACGCGGGGCTCGCGAAGATCATCTACGAATCGCAGAACGACGGCCCGCAGTACACGCGCCAGACGCATCTGCTCGTGCTCGACGATTTCGAACGCGCGCATCCGGACATCGTGCAGCGCGTCGTCACCGCGCTGGTCAAGGGCGCGCAATGGTCGTCCGACGAGGCGAACCGCGATGCGCTGTTCAAGCTGTGGGCGAAGAGCGGCGTCCCGTATTCGTCGTGGCAGGCCGACTATGCGAACCAGCGCCTGAAGGATCGCCTGTCGCCGCTGATCGATCCGTTCCTCGTCGCGCGCTACAAGGCCGTCGCACAGGATGCGCTGAAGCTGAAGCTGATCCGCCAGCCGGTCGACGTCGACGGCTGGTTCGAGCCGAAGTATCTCGACAACGCGCTGCGCACGCTGAAGCTCGAACACTACTGGCCGCGCTACGACGCGGCCGGCAAGCCCCTTTCCTGACCCGGACCCGCCCCGATGAGCGACACCGCGATCCCGATTCAGTCGTCCGAGCCGCATGCACTCGCCGCGCAGCCGCGCCGCGCGGCGAGCGTGAAGCGGCTGGCATGGCAGCTCGCGCCGTGGGTGCTGCCCGCGCTGCTGTTCGCGCTGTGGAGCGTCGGCAGCGCGCGCGGCTGGATCGCACCGCAGATCCTGCCGCCGCCCGAACGCGTGTACGACGCGCTCGCCGAGCTTGCGACGAGCGGCGATCTCGCGCGCCACACGCTGATCAGCCTGCAGCGCGTGCTGGTCGGCTTCGCGGCCGGCTCGCTGCTCGGTTTCGCGATCGGCGTCGCGCTCGGCCTGTCGCGCACGCTGGAAGCCTATGTACTGCCGAGCTTCAACGCGCTCGTGCAGATTCCGGTGCTCGGCTGGCTGCCGTTCCTGCTGCTGCTCGTCGGCGTCGGCGAACCGCTCAAGTACCTGCTGATCGCGCATGCGGCGCTCGTCCCCGTCACGATGAGCACGCTGCAGGGGTTTCGCCAGACGCCGCCTGCGCTCGACGAAGTCGCGCGCGGGTTCGGCTACACGCGCCGGCAACGCATCGTCCACGTCGTGCTGCCGGCCGCGATCCCGACGCTCGCGACCGGCGTGCGGCTCGCTTTCACGAAGTCGTGGCTCGCGCTCGTCGTCGTCGAGCTCGTCGCGTCTTCCGAAGGGCTCGGCTACCTGATCGTGTACGGCCGGCAACTGTTCCAGCTCGATCTCGTGATGGCGGCCGTGGTCGTGGTCGGCGCGGTCGGCCTGCTGATCAACCGGCTGCTCGACGCACTCGAAGCGCGCCTGCGCCGCGGCGTGCCGTCCGCGTTTCGCGGCTGAACCGGCCTGCCCGCCCAACCGAAGGAGACTACCCGATGCCGCACTCCGCCACGTCGACGCTCGCGCCGGCTGCCGCGCCGTCGCCCGTCGCAGCCGCCCGCCGCCTGCATGCGCCCGACTGGCGCGGCTTCGTGCTGCCGCTCGTCGCGTTCGCACTCTGGTGGGCGATCGCTTCCGCGCACGTCGTGAAAAGCGGGCTGCTCGTCGGCCCGGCCGACGTCCTGCACACCGCGTGGTCGCAGGTCACGAGCGGTGCGCTCGGCCGCGCACTGTCCGCGTCGCTCGCGCGCGAAGCCTGCGGTTTCGCGATCGGCGCGACGGGCGGGCTGCTGCTCGGCATCGCGCTCGGGCTGTCGCGCATCGCCGCGCGCATCGTCGGCCCGAGCTTCGACACGTTCAAGCAGATCTCGCTGTTCGCGTGGATTCCGCTGATTTCCGTGTGGTTCGGCCTCGGCGACGTCGCCAAGGTCGTGTTCCTGTCGCTCGCCGCGCTGCTGCCCGTCGCCGCGCACACCTGCGACGGCATTCACGCGGTGCCGCGCGCGTATGTCGACGTCGCCCGCGCGCTGCGCTATTCGCGGCTCCAGCTCGTCCGCTACGTGATCCTGCCGGCCGCACTGCCGTCGATCTTCACCGGGCTGTATCTCGGCCTGATCTATTCGTGGCTCGCGACGCTCGGCGCCGAATACCTGCTGGTCGCGGGCAGCGGGATCGGAAACACGCTGATCGACGGCAGCGAGCAGTTCCGGATGGATCTCGTGCTGTTCGGGATCATCGTGGTCGGCGTGACCGGCTGGGCACTGAACGCGGTCGCGCGTGCGATCGAACGCAAGGTGCTGGCCGGGCGAGGCGACCTGCCGCGGTGATCGCCCTCTCCTTTCCTGTCACAACCTTCCTCGCTCCGCCATGACGACCCTCGCCTCCGACTCGCTCGACATCCGCCATGTAAGCAAGCACTACGCGCAACGCGGCGCGTCGCTCGCCGTGCTCGACGACGTATCGCTGCACGTGCGCGCCGGCGAATTCGTCACGATCGTCGGCGCGAGCGGCTGCGGCAAGTCCACGCTGCTACGGCTGATCGCCGGGCTCGACACCGACTACACGGGCGAGATTCGCGCCGGCGACGAACGCGTGCGCGACACGTCGCTGCAGCGCGGGATCGTGTTCCAGGATCACCGGCTGTTTCCGTGGCTCACCGTCGAACAGAACATCGGCGCCGCGCTGCGCAACTCGCCGCTCGACGCGGCCGCCAAGCGGCGCGCGATCGCGGACCACATCGCGCTCGTCGGGCTGAACGGCTTCGAGCACGCGTTTCCGAACCAGTTGTCCGGCGGGATGGCGCAGCGCGTCGCGATCGCGCGCGGCCTCGTGAACCGGCCGCGCGTGCTACTGCTCGACGAGCCGTTCGGCGCGCTCGACGCGCAGACGCGCGCGCGGATGCAGAACGAATTGCTGCGCATCTGGGAACAGGAGCGCATCACGATGATGCTCGTCACGCACGACGTCGACGAAGCCGTCTATCTCGGCGACCGCGTCGTCACGATGGCGCCGCGCCCGGGCCGCATCGAACGCATCGTCGATGTCGCACTGCCGCGGCCGCGCCGGCGCGATTCGCCGGAATTCGCGCGGTTGCGCGATACGGTGTTCGCCGATTTCGACGATAGCGAACCGCCGCGCGACGACGGCGCGGGCGGCAAGCGCATCGACACGCCGCACGCGCACCGGATCGGTGAATTCCGGCTTGCGTGGTAGACACGTGTCGCGACCGCATTGCTCAGCATGACGACACATATCGATCATCGCAGCACGCACGCTAAGGTTGTGACGATTCATCGGTTCCGGTTCCGCGCGCTCCCTGCTTGAATGGAGACTCGACCGACCCGACTCCAGGAGACTCCCGATGTCCGAAGTCCAGCACGCCGCCCACCCGTCTTCGCATGCTTCGCACGCCGCGCCGCGCACGGCCGCCGCTCCGCTCCAGCTTCGTCAGGTTGCCGGCCGGATCGGCGCCGAGATCGCCGGCGTCCGGCTGTCGGCCACGCTCGACGACGCGACGTTCGACGCGATCCAGGCCGCGCTGCTGCGCCACAAGGTGCTGTTCTTCCGTGGCCAGCACCATCTCGACGACACCGCGCAGGAAGCGTTCGCGCGCCGCTTCGGCGACACGGTCGCGCATCCGACCGTGCCGTCCGTCGACGGCAGCGCGCATCTGCTCGAACTCGATTCCGCGCACGGCGCCCGGGCGAATTCGTGGCACACCGACGTCACGTTCGTCGATGCGTACCCGAAGATCTCGATCCTGCGCGCGGTCGTGATTCCGCCGTTCGGCGGCGATACGGTATGGGCCAACACGGCCGCCGCGTACACGCATCTCCCCGACCCGCTGCGCGCACTTGCGGACACGCTGTGGGCGATCCATACGAACGCATACGACTACGCGTCGACGCACGTGCATGCCGACGACACGCAACTGAAGCGCTACCGCGAAGTGTTCACGTCGACCGTCTACGAAACCGAGCATCCGGTCGTGCGCGTGCATCCGGAAACCGGCGAACGCACGCTCGTGCTCGGGCACTTCGTGCAGCGGCTCAAGGGGCTGTCGGCACAGGATTCCGCGCACCTGCTGCAGGTCTTCCACGAGCACGTGACGCGTCTCGAGAACACCGTGCGCTGGAACTGGCAGGAAGGCGACGTCGCAATCTGGGACAACCGCGCGACGCAGCACTACGCGATCAACGACTACGGCGATGCGCGCCGCGTCGTGCGCCGCGCGACCGTTCACGGCGACGTGCCGGTCGGCATCGACGGCCGCCGGAGCGTCGTGCTGAAGGGGCCGGGTGCGACGCTGCAATAACGTTCGAGTACCGCGGCGGCGCCGTTTCGTGCGCGCCGCCGCGTGTTCCGCTCCAATCGCCACCGGACACACCACCATGAACCTCCCGCCACCGCATCGACGCTTGCACGCGCAACGATGTCGGCCATCCGCCCCATTCACTTCCGCCAGGAGCGTCGCATGAGCGCCCTACCCGAACCCGCTGCCCAGCCAGTCGACGTGATCCCGCTGTCCGCCCATATCGGTGCGGAAATTCGCGGCGTCGACCTCACGCAACCGTTGACCACGCCGCAGATCGCGGCCATCCGCACCGCGCTGCTGAAATGGCGCGTCGTCTTCTTCCGCGAACAATTCCTCACGCATGACCAGCACGTCGCGTTCTCCGCGCAATTCGGCGAGCCGACGGTCGGCCACCCGGTGTTCGGGCACGTCGATGGTCATCCGGCCGTCTATTCGATCGCGAAGCACCGCAAGGCGACGCGCTTCGAAGGCGAACCGGTGCGCCGGCCGTGGACGGGCTGGCACACCGACGTGACGGCCGCCGTGAACCCGCCGTGGGCGTCGATCCTGCGCGGCGTGACGATCCCGCCGTACGGCGGCGACACGCACTGGACCAATCTCGTACGCGCGTACGAAACGCTGTCCGCGCCGCTGCGCGGTTTCGTCGACGGCTTGCGCGGCATCCACCGCTTCACGCCGCCGGCCGGTGCGCGCGCCACCGGCGCGTTCGATGACGCGGTCGAACGCCGCCCGCTCGTGACCGAGCATCCGCTCGTCCGCGTGCATCCGGAGACCGGCGAACGTGCGCTGTACGTGAGCCCGAGCTTCCTGAAATCGATCGTCGGGCTGACGCCGCGCGAGAGCCAGGCGCTGCTCGAACTGCTGTGGGAACACGTGACGCGGCCGGAATTCACGATCCGCTTCAAATGGGAACCGCGCAGCATCGCGTTCTGGGACAACCGCGCGACCGCGCATCTCGCACCCGTCGACATCTTCGATCTCGACTTCGACCGCCAGCTCTACCGTACGACGCTCACCGGCGACGTACCGGTCGGCCCCGACGGCCGGCCATCGGTCGCGCTCGAAGGCTCGCCGGTCGAAACGGCGGCGGCCGTCGCGCTCAACTGACCGCAACCTGAACCGGCACCGGCGCGCGCGAGCGCGCCGGCCCTTCGCCCATCGATCTCCGTCAATCCAGCCAGACGCCGTCGAACCGGTGCCCGCCGAGCGGCGAGAACGTCAGCCCGTGCACACGTTTCGACACCGGCAGCGACACGATCGACGTCGCGATCGGCGTGAACGGCACCTGGTCCTTGAACACCACCTGCGCCTGTTCGTACAGCGCCGTGCGCTTCGCGACGTCCGCATTCGAGCGCGCCGCGCTCACCAGCTTTTCGAAATCCTGATTGCACCACTTCGCGAGGTTGCTGCCATGCACCGCGTCGCAGCCGAGCAGCGTGCCGAGCCAGTTGTCGGGATCGCCGTTGTCGCCCGACCAGCCGTACAGGATCGCGTCGTGCTGCCCGTCGTGCTTCGCGCGGCGGTTGTATTCGCCCCACTCGTAGCTGACGATCTTCGCGCGCACGCCGATCTTCGCCCAGTCCTGCTGGATCAGTTGCGCCATCAACTGCGCATTCGGGTTGTACGGGCGCTGCACGGGCATCGCCCACAGCGTCAGGTCGAAGCCGTTCGGGAAGCCGGCCTGCGCGAGCAGCGCCTTCGCGGCGGCCGGATCGCGCGGCGCATCCTTCAGGCGCGGGTTGTACGACCATTGCGCGGGCGGCATCGGGTTCGTCGCGATCTTCGCGTCGCCGTTGAAGACGGTCTTCACGATCGCCGTCTTGTCGATCGCGATGTCGAGCGCGCGCCGCACGTCGACGCGATCGAGCGGCGCATGTTGCGTGTTGTACGCGACGAAACCGACGTTGAAGCCCATTCCCGAGAACAGTTCCAGCTTCGGGTCGCGCCGCACCGTGTCGAGATCGGCCGGCCGCGGGAACGCCGATACCTGGCACTCGCCGGCCACCAGCTTCTGCAGGCGTGCGGCCGGATCGGGCGTGATCGCGAACACGAGCCGCGCGAGCTTCACGTCGTCCGGCTTCCAGTAGTCGGGGTTCGCTTCGTAGCGGATCAGCGCATCCTTCTGGTACGTGCGCAGCAGGAACGGCCCGGTGCCGACGGGGAACTGGTTGATGTCGGCCTCGCGATGGCGTGCCGCGAGCTGCGACGCATATTCGGCCGACAGGATCGACGCGAACGCCATCGCGAGGTTGCGCACGAACACGACGTCGGGCGTCTTCAGCACGAAGCGCACCGTGTAGTCGTCGGCCTTGTCGATGCGCTCGACGTTGCGGTCGAAGCCGAGATCGCTGAAGTACGGGAAGCTGACCGGGTAGGCCTTGCGGAACGGATCGTCGGGATCGAGCATCCGGCGGAACGTGAACACGACGTCGTCGGCCTGGAACGGCCGCGTCGGCTTGAACCATGCGGTCGTCTGGAATTTCACGCCGCGCCGCAGGTGGAACGTGATCGTGCGCTGGTCGGGCGACATGTCCCAGCTCGTCGCGAGCGACGGTTCGAGATCGAGCGTGCCGCGCCTGAACTGCACGAGTCCGTTGTAGATCGTGTACGTGCTCGCGTCGAAATCGGTGCTCGTCGTGTGCTGGCCGGGATCGAAGCCGGCCGGGCTGCCTTCGGTGCAGTACACGAGCGTCTTGCCGGCCGGCGCGGCAAGCGCCTGCGTGGCCGCGCCGGCGAGCAGCAGCGATGCAGCCACGCAACGAAGTGCAACAACGGCATGCGGTGCGCGACGCACGCGACGTGCGGCTGACGAAACGAAAGAATGCTTCATGGTGGCGGAAAGGAGGAATGAGTCATGCGAATGACGACCGCCGATCTTCGCGCGCCTCCCGCCGATCGCTTACCAATTAATTCGGCGTTGCTTATCGCCGCGGGCGCATCCCGCTGCCCGTGCATGAATATGTCCGTGCAAGCGCCGGGGCATCGCCCGGCAGATCCTTCGCGCCACGCCAAAGCACGCGACCGCGCCACCGCCTTCCGGCCCCCTGCAGATTCTCCGGAATTGGCGCATCGTATCGGCTGGCAAACGCCGGCAAAGGCGCGCCGGGATCCGCCCGACGACGCCGCGCCGCCGATTCCTGGAGGACCCACGATGTCGATCAGCTCCGATACGCCCTCTCGTCCCGTGAAGTCGCCGGGCCCCGATCATCCGATCGCGATCGAGCCGCATCCGTCGCGCGTGGTGGTCACGGTGGCCGGCAAGGTCGTCGCCGATACGCGCCGCGCGCTGGCGCTGCGCGAGGCCAGCTATCCGGCCGTGCTCTACATCCCGCGCGAAGACGCCGACATGTCGCTGCTGCGCCGCACCGACCACGCGACGTACTGCCCGTACAAGGGCGACTGCGCGTACTACTCGATCCCGGCCGGCGGCGAACGCGCGACCAACGCGGTGTGGACCTACGAGCATCCGTATCCGGCCGTCGAAGCGATTCGCGGACACCTCGCGTTCTATCCGGACCGCGTCGATTCGATCGAGGAAAGCGCCGCAGACGCAGCCTGAGCGCCGCTGATTTGCATATGCGCATTCATTGGTTGGCCGCCGGCCCGCGCGGCCGTATCGTCCTGAATCCGGCGCGGGCCGGCCCGTTGCGAGCATCGCCCGCATCCGGCCCCGTCCTGCGCCGGCCGCGCCGCCTTGGCGCGCGGCCCGTGAACCCGCACGCAGGACACCCAGATGAGCGACACACCGCACGCAGACGTGGAAACGACCCCGGCGAACCCGCGCCGACGCCAATGGCTGCATGGCGCGGCCGCCGGGCTTGCCGGACTTGCGCTCGGGCCGCTCGCGACCCTGCCCGCACGAGCCCAGGACAACGGCACGCGGCTGCGCATCGGTTTCCAGAAATACGGCAACTTCGTCGTGCTGAAGGCCCGCGGCACGCTCGAGAAACGCCTTGCGAGCCAGGGCGTCGCGGTGCAATGGCTCGAATTCCCGGCCGGCCCGCAACTGCTCGAAGGGCTGAATGCCGGCGCGATCGACGTCGGCACGGTCGGCGAAACACCGCCGATCTTCGCGCAGGCGGCCGGCGTCGATTTCGTCTATATCGGCAACGAGCCGCCCGCGCCACAAGGCGAAGCGATCGTCGTGCTGCCCGATTCGCCGATCCGCAACGTCGCGCAGTTGCGCGGCAAGAAGGTCGCGTTCAACAAGGGCTCGAACGTCCACTACCTGCTCGTGAAGGCGCTGGAACATGCGGGCCTCGCGTATGCGGACATCCAGCCGATCTACCTGACGCCCGCCGACGCGCGCGCCGCGTTCGTGCAGCGCAGCGTCGATGCGTGGGTGATCTGGGATCCGTATCTGGCGGCCGCCGAACGGCAGCTCGGCGCGCGCGTGATCGCGAACGGCGAAGGGCTCGTGCGCAACACGCAGTACTACCTCGCCGCGCGCAAGTACGCGGCCGCTCACCCGCAGGTGCTGCGCGCGCTGCTCGACGAAGTCGACGCGGTCGATCGCTGGGCGCGCGACCACACGCCCGACGTCGCCGCGCAACTGTCGCCGCTCGTCGGCCTCGACGCGCCGACGCTCGAAGTCGCGCTCAAGCGCGCCGGCTACGGCGTGCAGCCCGTCACCGACGCGACGGTCGCGTATCAGCAGAACATCGCCGACACGTTCAGCACGCTGAAGCTGATTCCGGGCAAGCTGACGGTCGCCAACGCGCGCTGATGTGTCGCCGACACACGATGCGACGCGTTACGGCGCAGGCGCCGCGCCGATGCGCCGCCATTCGTCGTAGTCGATGACGAGGCCGGCTTCGTCGATCGCGATATCGGCCGCATAGGTGCCGCTCTCGTAGCGATACACGTGTGGCGCCGTATGCGTATAACGCTGCTCGCCGCGCACGATGGCGAAATCCGGAAAGCGCAGCCATGCGGTATGGATCGTCGCAGCGTCGCCGACGGCCAGCGCCAGCCGCCGGATCGGCAGCGTATTGGTCGACGGGCTGAAACCGAGGTCGATGTCGGTCGCGCCCGCGAGCATAGACGCGTCGACGCCGTCGATCGTCCAGCGCCCTTCCTCGCATGCGAGGTCCAGTTGTTGCGGTGGCAACGTGCCGAGCCAGCGTGTCACGCGCGCCGAGCGCGTGAGCCAGTCGGCGCCGCATGCGATCGCATAGTCGATGCGAAACGGCGCGCCGTCGATTGCACCCGACACCGAACCCGACAGATCGATTCCCGTTCGCGTCTCCGCGAGCCGGCACCATTCGGCCGCCTGCCACGTCTGCGCGATCTGCCATGCGACGCATCGCGTGCGCATCGCTTCATCCTGTTGCGTCATGTCGCCGTCTCCTGTCGGTCGCGCGAATGCCGATTTTCGCTCATCGCTTCGATGAACACACGCGGCTTCGGTGACGCGGTACGCTGGAGCCGGTCGTCCGCGGGACGTCAGGATTCTTCCGCTGAACGAGAACCCCGACTTCGCGCTCAACGCGCTCGTGCAGGCGCAGCGGCCGCTGCCGCCGCGCGTGCGCGCTGTCGTCGACTTGCTGAAGAAGAAAATCCCGCCGCTGCCGAAGCGGCGCGTCCGTTAGCAGCAGAGAACCCCGCCCTCACGCCTGCAGCGACTTCCCCGGTTCCTTCACGTGCGCGTCGACTTCCATCTGGTAGAAGCGCGCGCTGACGAAGCCGAACAGCGTCCAGCCCAGGAACACGCACAGGCCGCCGAGCATCAGCGCCTGCTCGCCCGAGCTGACGAGCGCATAGAAGCTGTACGCGGTGGCGACCATCGCGATCACGTTCGTCACCAGCGCCTTGGCCGGCGGCACTTTCGCGACCTTCTGGATCGTGATCAGCGCGGCCATCGACATCACGTACGGCACGAGGTTCGTGACGACCGCGAGATCGACGATCTTCTGGAACTGGCTGCTCAGCTCCGGGCTGATCGTCATCAGCGCCAGCACGACCTGCGCGACGAGCAGGATCACCATGCCGACGATCGGCGTGCCCGTGCGCGTCGCACGCGCGAACACCGGCAGGAAGTAGCCGACGTCCGCCGAGCTCTTGAACACCTGCGCGACCGTGAACTGCCAGCCGAGCAGCGAGCCGATGCACGCGATCACCATCAGCGCGGTGACGATCGTGCCGACGGTCGGCGTGAACATCGTCGCGAACGCGATGCCGAACGGCGCGTTCGACTTCGCGAGGATCGCGTTCGGCACGATCCCCGCGATCACGTTGGTCGACACGATGTAGAAGATCGCCGATGCGATCGTGCCGCCGAGCACGGCGATCGGCACGTTGCGCTCCGGGTTCTCCACCGCATCCGAGTTCGCGCACGCCGATTCGAGCCCGAGGAACGCCCACAGCGTCACCGCGATCGAACTGCCGACGGCCGGCCCGAACGACATGCCGTGCGGATTCCACGCAGCGCCCCAGGTCGCGCCGCTGAACCAGAACCAGCCGATCAGCGACACGATGACGACCGGAATGATCACGCCCCATACGGTCACCGAGCCGATCCGGCCGGTGATGCGCGAGCCGCCGAAGTTCGCGACCGTCGTCAGCACGAGCAGGAAGATCGTCCACAGGCCCGTCTGCAGCGGCGACAGCGTCGCGTCGAACAGCACGGTGCCATAGCCGACCGCCGTGACGCCGATCGCGACGTTGGCGATCACGAGCGACAGCCCGTACGTGTAGTTCGCCATGTAGTTGCCGGCCTTGCCGAACGCGTATTCCGCGTAGCCGCCCATCCCGCCCGGCTTGCGGCTCAACATCCCGCAGCGCGCGAACGCATAGGCCAGCGCGAGCGAGCCGCCGGCCGTGACGATCCACGACAGCAGCGAGATCGTGCCGACCTGCGCAAGCTTCGCCGGCAGCAGGATGATGCCGGAGCCCATCATGTTGACCGCCGTGAGGATGGTGAGCTGCCAGACGTTCATCCGGTTCTTCGCCGCGGCCGCCGGGGCCGCGGCGGACATGCTCGCTGCGTTTTCCATGATCTCGATCCTTCGATGTGATGCCGCCGCGCGGCCGGTCGCTCGTTCAGGCCGTCAGGCAGTACACGCGGTACGTGCCGTCCTCGACTTCCACGCCGTGCGTGTCGTGCGCGAAGCCCGGAAAACGGCGGTCGTACGCTTCGAGCGCCTTCAGGTAGCCGAGCACCGGGCCGCCTGCCGGCCCCGCGTTCTCGCCGGGCATCAGCAGCGGAATGCCCGGCGGATACGGCACGACGCCGGTGGCGACCGTACGACCGGCCAGCTCGTCGAGCGTGACCTGCTCGACGCGGCCCTGCACGAGATGCTCGTATGCGCGCACCGGGCTCATCTCCGGCTTCGGCAGGATCGAGAACGCCTCCGACATCAGCCGCGTCGTGCCGAGCTGCTCCATCGCCGCGAACATCGTGTCGGCCAGGTCCTTCAGCCCCATGCCCGCATAACGCGCGCCGTGTTCCTTCGCGAGCGACGGAATCGCCATGTCGAGCGACAGGTTCGCGTCGTAGTCGCGCTTGAAGTCGCACAGCGCGCTGACGAGCGAGCCCCACTTGCCCTTCGTGATGCCGATCGAGAACAGGAACAGGATCGTGAAATCGGTCGTCTTCTCGACGACGATCCCGCGCGCATCGAGATAGGCCGTGACGACGCTCGCCGGAATGCCGACCGGCATCAGGCCGCCGGCCGGCGCGACGCCCGGCGTGACGATCGACACCTTGATCGGATCGAGCATGCAGTAGCCGTCCTCGATATTGCCGAAGCCGTGCCATTGCGCGCCGGGGCGCAGCACCCAGCACGACGGATCGCTCGCGAGCAGCTCGGGCGGCGCATCGTGGAACGGCAGCGTGCGGCCCGTGCGTGCCTCGAGCACGGTGTCGGGCTGCCAGCATTCGAAGAACCAGTCGCCCTTCGCGTCGAACTCGTTGTTCATCCGCGCGATCATCTGCCGGAATGCGACGGCCTCCTCGATCGACTCGTGCGTCAGCGCTTCGCCGCCGGGGCCGTCCATCATCGCGGCCGCGACGTCGTTCGACGCGATGATCGCGTAGTTCGGCGACGTCGACGCGTGCATCATGAACGTTTCGTTAAACTGAGCATGCGGAATCGGGCTGCGGCCGTCGCGCACGTGGATGTACGACGCTTGCGACAGCGCGGTCAGCAGCTTGTGCGTCGACTGCGTCGCGAACACCGTGGGCCGGTCCGCACGATGGTCGCGCGGGTCGCCGTGCATCGCATGGCGGTCGCGGTAGATCGGGTTGAAGCGCGCGTAGCCGTACCATGCTTCGTCGAAGTGCAGGCGGTCGACGCTCGCGCCGAGCAGTTCCTCGACGCGCGCGACGTTGTAGCAGAGGCCGTCGTAAGTCGAGTTCGTGACGATCGCGTGCTTCGGCTGGCGATCGGCAAGCCCGGCCGCGAGCGGGTTCGATGCGATCGCCTCGCGGATCGCCACCTGCGTGAGGCGCTCGGACGCGATCGGCCCGATGATCCCGTAGCGGTTGCGCGTCGGTACCAGGTACGTCGGGATCGCGCCCGACATCGTGATCGCATGCTCGGCCGACTTGTGGCAGTTGCGGTCGCACAGCGCGATCTGGTCGCGGCTCACGCTCGCCATCAGGATGATGCGGTTCGACGTCGACGAGCCGTTAGTCACGTGATACGTGCGATGCGCGCCGAACACGCGCGCCGCGTAGCGCTCGCTTTCGCCGATCGGGCCCGAGTGGTCGAGCAGCGAGCCGAGTTCGCCGACCGAGATCGACAGGTCGGAGCGGAACAGCGATTCGCCGAAGTATTCGAAGAACGCGCGGCCGACCGGCGACTTCAGGAAGCCCGTGCCGCCCGTGTGGCCGGGCGTATGCCACGAGTATTCGTAAACACGCGAGAACTTCGCGAGCGCGCCGAACATCGGCGGCAGCACGGTCGAGCGATAGCGTTCGATCGCCGCGTGGATGCGCCCGCCGATGAAGTCGGCCGTATCCTCGAGCAGCCACACGAAATCGTCGACCTGGCCCATGACCGCGGACGGCACCGACGACGCGACGCTGCGGTCGGCCAGCAGGAAGATCGGCACGTTGGCGTTGCGATGCCGGATCGCTTCGACCACCGCCTCGGACGGCCCGTGGCCATCCACGCCGAGATCCCAGTCGAGCAGCACGCACTGGATCGACGGATCGGAACGGATCAGCATGATCGCATCGTCGGCGGATGTCGCCGTGAGCACGTCGATGTCGCGTTGCGCGAGCTCCGCGCTCAGTGTGCGGACCGCGCGCCCGGTCGCCGTTTCCTGCGTGATTTCGTCGTCGACCAGCAGCGCACGCATGCCGAGACGACGAACGCCTCCGGTGGATGTATTCATGATGTTGCCCTCGCTGTTCCGATGCTTCGTTGGTGTTGTTCGTCTCACGAGCACGCGGACAGCAGGCCACGGTCGGCGACATGAGACGCTCGTCATTCCGGTTTGATTCGCCATCCGATTCGGATGCCGACTATGCCATGGATGCCTTTCGATGAAAAGCCGACGATTCGGCAAAATCGTCGATCCCTTTCAAATCGGATTTCATAATTGGATCATTTTTATGTGCATTGCAGCACGCCAATTCCCGCTTGTTTGATCCTACTCATCTTTCAATGACATTGCCGTTTCCGGTCGATTGAATTCGCCGGATTTTGTTGCTACGATCGGCTGCGTCGCGCACTGACCGTCGGCAGCCGAGCCTCGCTGCGCAAGGCTGATTCGTGCGGTGCGCATTCGGCATTCAGCATTCGCGGGAGCGTTTCAATCGGCTGCAGCGCGTATCGGATTACGCGGATTGCGCGCCGGCGTGAATGCGGCTCCCGTTTCCGCACATTTACGGGAGAATTCGCGTGAGCCTGTTGAAAATCGCAGTCGAGCCGGCGCTGATTGGCGCCTTCCTCACCACGCACGAACAGGTCGACGTATTTCAGACCGATTTCACGAATATCGCGGCAATCGTGGTCGGAATCGATTCGGCGCAAAAAATCCTGAAAGCCGTCGAACGAACCGGCTTCGCGATTCCGTTCTTCGTCGCGGTCGAGCCCGACCAGGAAGTGCCGCCGTCGGTCCTGCCGAGCGCGAGCGGCGTGATCCAGCTCGGGCACGGCAGCCGCCACTATTACGGCCGGCAGATTTCAGCCGCCGCCGATATCTACAGCGAGAACCTGCTGCCGCCGTTCTTCAAGGTCATGCGCGAATACGTGCAGCGCGGCTACGTCGAGTTCGACTGCCCCGGCCACCAGGGCGGCCAGTTCTTCTCGAATCATCCGCTCGGCCGGATGTTCGTCGACTTCTTCGGCGAGACGCTGTTTCGCGCCGACCTCTGCAACGCGGACGTCCGGCTCGGCGATCTGCTGATCCACGAAGGCCCCGCGCTGGAAGCGCAGCGCAACGCCGCGCGGATCTACAACGCCGACAAGACCTGGTTCGTGCTGAACGGCACGTCGACGTCGAACAAGGTCGTCACGAGCGCGCTGCTCGCGCCCGACGATCTCGTGCTGTTCGATCGCAACAACCACAAGTCGGTGCACCTCGGCGCGCTCGTGGTGTCCGGCGCGCGGCCGGTCTACCTCGAAACCGCGCGCAACGCGTGGGGCCTCATCGGCGGCGTCGACAGCGCGGCGCTCGACGAAACACGCATTCGCGACGCGATCCGCGACGTCGCGCCCGAGCGCGCCGACCTGCCGCGCCCGTTCCGGCTCGCGGTGATCCAGCTCGGCACCTACGACGGCACGATCTACAACGCGCGGGAAATCGTCGACCGGATCGGGCATCTGTGCGACTACATCCTGTTCGATTCCGCGTGGGTCGGCTACGAGCAGTTCATCCCGATGATGCAGGACTGCTCGCCGCTGATGCTGACGCTCGGCCCCGACGATCCCGGCATCTTCGTCACGCAGTCGGTGCACAAGCAGCAGGCCGGCTTCTCGCAGACGTCGCAGATCCACAAGAAGGACAGCCACATCGAAGGCCAGAAGCGCTTCTGCGATCACCGGCGCTTCAACAACGCGTACATGATCCATGCGTCGACGAGCCCGTTCTACCCGATGTTCGCGGCGCTCGACGTCAACGCGCAGATGCATGCGGGCCCGGCCGGCAAGCGCCTGTGGCGCGACTGCGTCGCGCACGGCGTCGATGCACGCAAGCTGCTGCTGAAGACCTGCCGCCAGATCCGCCCGTTCGTTCCGCAGCATGTCGACGGCCGCCCGTGGGCCGACTACCCGACCGAGCAGATCGTCGACGACCTGCGCTTCTTCCGCTTCCATCCGGCCGACACGTGGCACGGCTTCGAAGGCTATGCGAACGACCAGTACTTCGTCGATCCGTGCAAGCTGCTGCTGACGACGCCCGGCATCGATCGCGACACGCACGAGTACGCGCCGTTCGGCGCGCCGGCGCCGATCCTCGCGCGCTACCTGCGCGAGCACGGCGTCGTGCCCGAGAAGGCCGACCTGTACACGATCCTGTTCCTGCTCACGCCGTCGGAAAGCCTCGGCAAGCTGCAGCATCTGATCGCGCACCTCGCGCAGTTCGAACGCCACCTCGACCAGGACACGCCGCTGCGCGAAGCGATCCCGTCGTTGTGCGAAGCGTATCCGGAGCTGTACGGCAACATGCGCCTGCGGCAGTTGTGCCAGCGCATGCACGATTTCTACCGCAGCCACGACATGAAGCATCTGCAGAAGCAGATGTTCCGGCGTGCGCAGTTCCCGAAGCAGGCGATGCTGCCGCAGGCCGCGAATGCCGAGCTGATCCGCAACAACGTCGAACTCGTCACGCTCGATCGCATCGAAGGCCGGATCGCGACCGAAGGCGCGCTGCCCTATCCGCCCGGCATCTTCTGCGTGGTGCCCGGCGAAGCGTGGGGCGGCCCGGCGCTCGACTACTTCCGCGCGCTCGAAGCCGGGATCAACGCGCTGCCCGGTTTCGAGCCGGAGATTCAGGGCGTCTACCTGCAGACGAAGCCGGACGGCACGAAGCAGGCATCGGCGTACGTGGTGGCCGACCACCCGAGCGCGTCGCGGGCCTGAGCGCGCAGCTTGTCCGCCGCATCACCACGCCTGCCGATAGATCGCCAGCGCGTCGGCCTCCGTCACCTCGCGCGGATTGTTCACGAGCAGGCGCGTCTGCAGCATCGCGTCCGACGCCATCCTCGGCAGGTCGCCCTCGCCGATGCCGACTTCGCGCAGCGTGCGCGGGATGCCCGTCGCCGCGATCAGCCGGTCGATCTCCGCGATCAGCGCATGCGTTCTCGCTTCGTCGCTGCCCGTCGCCGACGGCGCGACGATCGCCGCGAGTTCCGCATACAGCGGCGCGGCGGCCGGCGCGTTGAAGCGCAGTACGTGCGGCAGCACGAGCGCATTCGACAGCCCGTGCGGCACGTGGAAGATCCCGCCGACCGGATAGGCCAGCGCATGCACGGCCGCGACCGGCGCGTTCGCGAACGCCTGCCCGGCGAACATCGCGCCGACCAGCATCGACTCGCGTGCGTGGCGGTTGCGGCCGTCGTCGCAGGCCGCGAGCAGGTTGCGCGACAGCAGCGTCAGCGCGTGCACGGCCAGCATGTCGGACACCGGATTCTTCAGCCGCGCGGACGTATAGGCTTCGATCGCATGCACCATCGCGTCGATGCCCGTCGCGGCCGTCGCCGCTCGCGGCAGGCCGAGCGTCAGCTCGGCATCGAGGATCGCGACGTCCGCGAACAGGTGCGGCGACACGACGCCCATCTTGCGCGCCTCGCCGACCGTGACGATCGATACGGCCGTCACTTCGGAGCCCGTGCCGGCCGTCGTCGGCATCTGCACGAGCGGCAGCCGCACGCTCGCGACCTTGTCGACGCCGTACATGTCGGCCAGCGCCTGCTGCCCCGGCGCGAGCACCGCGATCAGCTTCGCAACGTCCATCGACGAACCGCCGCCCAGGCCGAGCACGATCTCGGCATCGGCCGCGACGGCCCGCGCGGTCGCTTCGAGCACCACGTGCTCGGGCGGATCGGCGATCACGTCGTCGATCACCGTGACCTGCCAGCCGTGCGCGGCGAGGCTCTCCAGCGCGGGCGCGAGCACGCCGCTGCGATGCAGGAACGCATCGGTGACGACGCACAGCCGCACGAGCGCCGGAAAGCGTTCGCGCAACAACGCGCCGAGCCGGCGCGCGGCGCCGAATTCGACGATCTGCGTCGGAACGGTACGGAATTGAAACGGGTTCATCGAGTGCCTCCCGGTGGCGTCGCCGTGCCGGTGTCCGGCTGCACCATGTAGCGCGACACGTCGCGGCGATCGAGCAACGGAATGATCGCCCCGACACCGATGCGCTGGAAATGCGGCGTTTCCCGATGCACGTCCAGGCCGTCCGCGTCGCGGTAACGCTCGAGGATCACGATGTGATCGGGATCCTCCGGTGACCGGAAATACGCATAGTCGAGATTCTTCGGCTCGGCGCGCGTCGCGGGCGCGAGCTCCGCGAGCAGTTCGATCACGCGGTCGCCGTTGCCCGGCTTCGCGTAAAAATGTGCAATGACCTGCAGGTAAGGTTCATTCATGCGGGGCTCCGTGTTCGACAATCGCCCGTCGCGACGGGGGCGCACGCAATCCGCTGCGAACCGGATGGATTCAAACGCGATGGCGCGACACCGTGTCACTGACTCGTCGTCGCATTGTATTGAATCGGCAATACCTTCGCAGCGCCGTGACCGAACTGCGAAAAACATGTCGAATCTCGCTGCATATTCACGACGCGTCGGTTCGTAACCCTCCGCCCACCGACACGCCGACGACTACCACGGCACCGTCCGCCCCAGATAGTCGAGGTATTCGAGCCCGGGGCGCGCCCGCTTCGCGATCAGCACGTCGACGAGGCTCGGCACGCTCTCGTCGATGGTCAGGCGCGCATCGGGCCCGCCCAGCTCCGTGCGGACCCAGCCGGGCGCCATCAGCGCCAGCGCACGCGGCGTGTCGGCCTGCCGCGCCGCGAAGCTGCGCATGAACTGATTCAGCGCGGCCTTGCTGCCGCGATAGACCTCGCGCATCCCGCTGACATTGTTCGCGACGCTGCCCTGCCCCGACGACATCGCACCGATCAGGCCGTCCGCGGTCACGAGATCCTGCAACGCCTCGATCACGCGCATCGGCGCAAGCGCATTCGTGATCATCACGCGCACGAATTCGTCGGTCGTCACTTCGCCGATCGTTTCGTTCGGGTCGTTGGTCGTCCCCGCATTCACGAACAGCATGTCGAAGCGCCCGCCCGACAGGCGCTCGCGCAGCGCCGCCAGTTGCGCCGGCTCGCAGATGTCGAGCGTATCGATCCCGAGCCGGCCGTCGACGCGGTCCGCCAGGTCGTGCAGCTTCGTGCGTCCCGATCCTGCACGCACGGTGCCCGTTACGTTCCAGCCCTTGTTCAGGAATTGCTCCGCCATCGCAAGCCCGAGGCCGCGCGAAGCCGCGACGAGCAGGATCGAGAGTGCGTTGGGGTTCGATACGGTCGATTGCATGGTTGCCGCCTTTGCCGGGTTTCACGATGCGCCCACTATAGGCGCGCACCGGACCATGCACCAGACGCACCGGATACAATCGATAGTTGCATCGAACGCCATGCCAGACCGCGCAGTGGCGTATCCTGTCCGCATGGAAGACATCGACCTGAACCTCGTTACCGCGCTCGACGCGCTGCTGTCGGAAGGCAGCGTGACGGGTGCCGCGCGCCGGCTTGGCCTGAGCACGTCCGCCATGAGCCGCACGCTCACGCGGCTGCGGCTCTCCACCGGCGATCAATTGCTCGTGCGCGCCGGGCGCAAGCTCGTGCCGACGCCGCACGCGGCCGCGTTGCGCGACCGCGTGCATGCGATCGCGAGCGACGCGCGCGCCGTGCTGCGGCCGGCGACGGCCGACGTGGACATGGCGACGCTCGCATCCACGTTCACCATTCGTGCGTCGGCGTCGTTCATGGAAATGCTGTCCGGCCCGGTGGTCGCCGCGATCGGCGAAGTCGCGCCGCACGTGCGCATCCGCTTCGTGCCCAAGCCCGACCGCGATCCACAAGCGCTGCGCGACGGCACCGTCGATCTGGAAATCGGCAAGCGCGGCGACGACGCACCCGAGCTGCACACCCGCATGCTCGGTCACGACTGGCACGTCGCGGTGGCGCGCGCCGGACATCCGCTGTTCGCGTCGGCCAGGATCACGCCCGCACGCTATGCGGCCTGCCGTCAGGTGATCGCATCGCAGCTCGGCGATTTCGGCGGACCGGCCGACGACTCGACCGACCGGGCCGGGCCGGGCCAGACCGTGCACGTCGTCGTCCCCGGCTACCCCGATGCAATGCGTGTCGCGGCCAGCACCGACCTGATCGCGCTGGTGCCGCGCTCGAGCCTCGGCAACGTGTTCACATCCGGGCTCACGGAAGCCCTCGGGCTGCGCAGCTTCGAGATCCCGGTCCGCCTGCCCGCGATCCTCGTCGCCGCGCTGTGGCATCCGCGCAATCACGGCGATCCCGTCCATCGCCGCCTGCGCGACGCGGTGATTGCGGTCTGCCAGCGCGCGTATCCGGATTCCCGCGCGCCACGCACACCGGCGCGCAGCGCGGGAACACGCACGGCCGGCTGACGCAGGGCGCCCCGGCGGCTCCCGCGGGCCCTTCGGCTAAAATGCCGCACTTTCCACCTTGTCCGGCCCGCTCGCCATGCAACCCGCTTCCCACGCCCAACCCGCCTCCCACGGCGCCGACGCCGCAGAATCGGCCCGCGATCTCGTCTACGGCCCGAACGACCGGCCCGCGCCGATGGTCGCCTTCGTCGCCGCGCTGCAGCACCTGCTGGCGATCATCGTGCCGATCGTCACGCCCGGCCTGCTGATCTGCCAGGCGCTCGGCGTGTCCAGCCGAGATACGACCCTGATCGTGTCGATGTCGCTGGTGATTTCCGGCATCGCCACCTTCGTCCAGTGCAAGCGCTTCGGGCCGCTGGGCGCCGGCCTGTTGATCGTCCAGGGCACCAGCTTCAACTTCGTCGGCCCGCTGATCGCGGGCGGCAGCCTGATGGTCAAGCAGGGCACGCCGGTCGAGACCGTGATGGCCGCGATCTTCGGCGTCGTGATGGCCGGTTCGTTCGTCGAGATGGGCGTGTCGCGCATCCTGCCGTTCGTGAAGCGCCTGATCACGCCGCTCGTCACCGGCATCGTCGTGCTGCTGATCGGCCTCACGCTGATCAAGGTCGGCCTCATCAGCATGGGCGGCGGCTTTGGCGCGATGGCCAAGGGCACGTTCGCGAGCGCGGAGAACCTGACGCTGTCCGGCCTCGTGCTCGGCACGATCATCCTGCTGAACCGCGTGCCGATCGTCTGGGTGCGCAGCACCGCGCTCGTCATCGCGCTCGCGATCGGCTACCTCGCGGCTGCGTTCCTCGGCCGCCTCGACTTTACCGGCATGCACCAGGCCGCGCTGTTCCAGGTCCCGACGCCGCTGCATTTCGGCATCGGCTTCTCGTGGTCGCTGTTCGTGCCGATGCTGATCATCTACCTCGTCACGTCGCTCGAAGCGATCGGCGACGTCACGGCCACCAGCAAGATCTCGAACGAGCCGGTCCAAGGGCCGGTGTGGATGCAACGAATCAAGGGCGGCGTGCTCGTCAACGGCGCGAACTCGCTGCTGGCCGGCGTGTTCAATACGTTCCCGAGCTCCGTGTTCGCGCAGAACAACGGCGTGATCCAGATCACCGGCGTCGCGAGCCGCCATGTCGGCATCTGGATCGCGGGGATGCTGGTGGTGCTCGGCCTGTTCCCGGTCGTCGCCGGCGTGCTGCAGGCCGTGCCGGAGCCCGTGCTCGGCGGGGCGGCGATGGTGATGTTCGGCGCGGTGGCCGCATCGGGCATCAACATTCTCGCGGGCGTCCAGCTCGACCGCCGCGCGCTGCTGATCATCGCGGTGTCGCTGGCGCTCGGCCTCGGCGTGTCGCAGGTGCCGGACATTCTGAACAGCCTGCCGCACGCGCTGAAGAACGTGCTGGAATCGGGCGTCGCAACGGGCGGCATCTGCGCGCTCGTGATGAACTGGTTCCTGCCGGAAAAGAAGTAAGGACGGAATGCGCGGCAACCGCGCGGTGTTTCAGGCACCGCGTCGGCCAGCCCGCACGCCGGTTCAACCCGCCCGCGCCAGACCGCCACAGCCTCGCACCAGAGGCGATCCGCGTCGCCCGAAATAAGATGGCCACCCGAAGGGCGACGCGCGTATGATGAACTCATCAGGGCATTCGTGAGCCGTTCGACTGCTCGCCCTCCATCTCCCCTCTTGCTGCATCGCGCTCACGTTCGCGCGCAGCGTTACGCCTTTCGCCCCACCCCGTCGCGCCACACTGGCGATACTGGCCGGACGCGTTCGTCCCCGCGATTCGTCGCGACCGAACGTTCAGGAGCTCGTCATGAGCGTGCGTCTCTATCGTGGATTCGCATATTGCCCGCTCATTTGTCCCCATGTGCCGGCGCAGAACGGCCGCCCGCATGACGACGACGCCGGCTTCGTCACCGTGGTCGAGATTTTACGTGCGGGCACTGACGACAACATCGCTCGAAATTGGCCCGCACGGCGGCTTTTCGAGTGAAATCAAACGTGCTGGCCGTGCAGCAAGCCAAGAAGTGAACCATAACCGGGAGTCGAAAAACATGAGCTGGTACTGCGATGTGGAGCGCGAACTGGCTCATATCAGGGGAGCGATCGGACTGCTCGAGCAGACACACGACGCCTTCACCAACCGATCGCCGGTGAGCGATCCGGCGTATTGGCGAGTCAAGCTCGACACACTCCGGACACGATTCGAGCGCAATAAGGTACTTGAATACCAGATCACCGAGCTTTCCGCTCGCCTCGATCGAATCCGGGATCCGAACTTCCGCAAATAAGAATCTGCCACGCACGTCCGAGAATTCGGTTGCACATCAATTCGGGACCCAACACATCTTGAATGCCGGATTGCAGGCTGCAGAACAGCTCGGCGAACGCAGGATCCGCGGCGGCGGCCGTCGCGCGAGTCGCCTTGACCCGGCCTTACTCGCGAGTCGGTTCGTCATCCATATCGTTTTTCCGGCATGCATCCCGGGAAGCAGCCAAACCGGGCTCATGCCGGACTTCGGAGCAACATCATGACTGACGCCAACCCGAACAGCACCTTCCGGCACCTTCCACTGACGCCCGAACAGGATGCGGAAATCCGGCACTACATCAGGAAGAAAGAACAACGGGGCGAACCATGGGACACCCCGGAGCTGGAGACGATGCTCAGGGACATGCTCGATCCTCCCGTCAATGACGACGAGGAGCCCGACGCCGACGTCGAGGAAACGAAGCTGGCCTGCGAGTACGCATTGGCCTCGATCGACGAGGCCATGGAACCTGTTTCCGCGAGTGAGGAACGAAACGCGGCAATGGAAGCCGAGGAGATGAAACACCCCAGGCGGTAGCGCGCGTCCAGATCCGAAAGTCGAACCGAAGCTGCGCCGCCGTCCCGATCTTCATCGCCTTTGTGTCGCCCTTCCGCATCGTTGCCGCTTGCAAAAGGTGGAGCGAATGCGTCGGGCACGATCCTGACGCCGCAAGCTGAATCGACACCGGGCCCGAAGACGGGCGATGTCGCGCAAAGCCCGGTCGACGCGAGCGAACTCCGTGGAGACTCGCCCCAGGCAAGCGTTGCCTTCAACCTGGAGGCCAGCCATCCTTTCGCCCACTTTGCCGCGTATGCAACTGCATCGTCACGCGCCTCGAAGCCGGCCAGATCGCCGCTGGTTTTCGCTTGTCCCTGACGGCGGACGCGATCGCGGATTGCTTCCGATCCGATCGCAGGCATGACACCTGCATCGAGTGCGTTTCGCCATCCTGACCGAATCCCTTTCGAGCAAACCGCGGCGGAGCACGACCGGTGCAGACGACCGCTCAGAAGAAGTTCAGTGCGCCCATAGCTGGCCACGCCGCTCGATCGAGGCCACAACGATATTCAACACATGGCGGACGACGTCCTCACCCGTCATACCCGCATCAAGGTACTGGCGCACCTTCATGATCTGCGGCTGATGAGAACCGTCATCGTTGTCCATCACGAAAATGCTGGCCGTCGCGGTGTCGGTCATCAGGGCTACCTGAATGGTCTTGCCGCAAACGATCGTTTGCATGCTTAGGGTAGTCATCGCCGTGTCCGGTCTGGTTATTGGGGTCTCAAGTATGCGCCCCTATACCCGGGCGAATCCTCCTGTAAGCGCTCCATTTCCAGTCGATTCGCGGGTTATTCGCTCGCTGCGAGCAGCTTTGACTTATCGGTGCAATTTCGGTGCCGATCGCTCGGGTTTGTTTTGCATCTCGGATTCAACCCGTCGGTTCCCGGTGCTCGCATTAGTCATCCTGGACATGACCGGTTTCCGTATGATCGAGCGGCTCCGGCAGATGCCGTCTTGGCACCGTGATTAACGCTGGCTAGAATCACGCCAGTGTCCATGCTCCCGAGCCCATGAGTTCTCTCCAACCGACCGAAGTACCCGTTAAAGAACGAGCGACGATCGTCTGCTACCGCGACGGCCAGGTGTTGCTCGTCGCGCGCGCGTCGTCGCGCTGGGCCCTTCCGGGCGGCACGATCAAGCGCGGGGAAACGCCGCTCGAAGCGGCGCATCGCGAGTTGTGCGAAGAAACCGGCATGACCGGCCAGCACCTCGTTTACTCGATGCATTTCACCGGGCTCGCGAAGGTACATCACGTGTTCTTCGCGGAAGTCGGCCCGGACCAGACGCCGCAAGCGAACAACGAGATCGAGAAATGCCGGTGGTTTCCAGTCGACGGCGTCGACAAACTGCGCGCGAGCATCCCGACGAAGCGAATCGTCGAACTCGTCCATAACCACGAAATCCGCAAGTCGTAGCCCGCACGAATCCCGTCGGCTCGTGCGCATAGAGGACAAGCGCATTCCCGAGCCGTCGCCGGCCCGAGTCGTTTTTCGTGGATCACAACGGCCGCGCGGCCGCTCAGTGCGCGCGCTTTCTTCGTAACTCGTGCGTGGAATAAACGACGAGGAAGATGCCCAGCATCGCGGCACCGGACGCCATGAAGTCGTTTGCGGTTCCCGAGCTGTGCAGGGACGTCGGGAAGATGCCGAGACTCAGTCCTGCGGCGGCAAGAAGCAATCCTGCAGCCACACCCCAGATCGGTCCGGCGGTCTTTTCGATTTTATTTTTCATGCAGCACCCGTCTACAGTCATTACCTGGTCGGTATCGGCAAAACGCGCCTCGCCTACCACCAGTAGTTCCACTATAACCGGGAAATAATTCGCAAACTTTCAGTGCTTTTCCCGATCAAGTTTGCTCGTTTACGGCCGCTGTGCAGCGCCGGCGCCGCGGCGCAAGTGCGCGCCATCCGAAGCACGCCGATTCGCAGGAAAGCGGGATGGCGGAAGGCAGCGGACTACAACTACTGCTCACATTGAACCGGCAGGTAGGACTCCCGCAGTCGCAGATGGCTCGCTACCCATGATCCTACCCAACGCGCGCGACTCGCCCCAACCCGTTGCCAAACGCCTCCTCGAAAATCGGCCACGGCACTAGCCACAGGCTTCGAACCCGGCGTGCTGCCCGACACGGATAGATCCAAGCAACGCGGAATAAGCGCACATCCCTACGCTGTGGACGGATGCGAGGCGCCGAACAGTTGAATCACGACGCCGCGCAGCCACCGGTTGCCGGCCTCGTGGTGATAGCGCGCATGCCAATGCTGCCGTACCGCGAAGCCTTCGACCGGGATCGGGCACGCATGAACCGCCAGATCGCTCGCCTGAGCCAGTGTCTGGCCGATATGACGGGGTAGCGTCGTGATCAGGTCGGTCGTCTGGACGATCGCACCCAGCCCCAGAAAACCCGGTAACTCCAGCACCACGTCTCGCTCGATGCGCGCCTGCCGCAGCGCCTGTTCGAGGAGTTGCGCCCCGGTTCCCGCGGTAATGGCGACATGTCCTTCGGAACGATACTGCTTCGCCCCGAGGCGACCGCGAATCCTTGGGTGATGCCGGTTGGCCAGACATACCCAGTCCTGGTCGTACAGCTTCTGCTGATAAATGCCGCCGCCTAGCCACGGCACATAGCCGATCGCGAGATCGGCTTCGCCGGATTCGAGCGCGCGCTCCGTATTGCCGTCGATCCGTGCGGCTTCCAGCCGGACGCCGGGCGCCTGCGCGCGGACATGGGCCAGTAGCCGCGGGAGCAGCGTGATGTGGCTCGCGTCGGTCATGCAGATGCGAAAGCGTCGCTGGGCCGTCGCAGGATCGAACGCGATCTCCCATGCAGTGAAGCGCCGCAGGGATTCGAGAATTTCCCGGCATGGCCCGATCAGCGCGTCGGCTTGCGGCGTCGGCGCCATGCCGCCGGGCGTCCGGATGAAGAGCGGATCGTGCAGGTGTTCCCGCAAGTGCCCGAGCCAGATGCTGACCGTCGGCTGGCTCTGGCCCAGTTGCTCGGCGACGCGCGTGACGCTGCGCATGTCGTACAGGAGATCGAAAAGCTGAAGCAGCTTCAGGTCGGGCAGATCGGCTGGCATCGCGGCGTTATTGTCCATGGCAATGACGCCATTGTATCCATTGCATTGTCGGCATGAGCGGCGACTCCTATCGTGGTGCCATACGTCAAGGAGAAGCCATTGAAAATAGCGATTCTGGGGGCTGGCGCGCTGGGCTGCGCGATCGGCGCCACCCTTACCCAAGGCGGCCACGAGACCTGGCTGATCGACCGCTCGCCCGCGCACGTCGATGCGATGCGCGGTGACGGCCTGCGCGTCGACGACGCGGGCGGCACCCGCCACGTCCGCGTTCACGCGACGACTCGGGTTGCCGATGTCGGCGTGGCCGACCTGGTGGTGGTGCTGGTCAAGTCGTTCCAGACCGATGCGGCCATCCGCGGCGCCCAATCGCTGGTGGGGCCGGATACCGCCGTGCTGTCGCTGCAGAACGGCCTCGGACACGAGGACATCCTGATCGACGTCGTCGGCCGCGAGCGCGTCCTCGCGGGCAAGACCTACGTCGGCGGCGTGCTGCGCGGCGCGGGTCACATCGAATCCGGCGTGATCGGCAAAACCACCTATATCGGCGAACTCGACGGCCGCGTCACACCGCGCGTGCAGGCGATCGCCGCCGCGTTCGATGCCGCCGGCCTCGCCACGACGATCAGCGACAACATCGTCGGCACGATGTGGGACAAGCTGCTGGTAAATGTCGCGACGGGTGCGCTGACGGGGCTGACCGGCCTCACCTACGGGCAGCTTTACGACGAGGCGCTGCTGAAGGCGACGTCGCTCGCGGCCGTGGCCGAGGCGATCGCGGCGGCGCAGGCAGCCGGCGTGAAGCTGTCGATGACCGATCCCGAACAGGCCTGGACGCTCGCCGCCGAGGGGCTGCCCGCGTCCTTCAAGACGTCGATGCTGCAAAGCCTGGAGAAGGGCTCGATCACCGAGATCGACTTCATCAACGGTTCGGTCGTGCGCTGCGGGCAGCGCTACGGCGTGCCGACCCCGGTGAATGCCACGCTCGTCGCCTGCATCAAGGGGCTCGAGCGCGCGATGGCCGATCGCCAGCGCGAGGAGGCTGCAGCATGAGTGCCCCGAAAGCCTATCTGGAACACGTAGCGATCTGGGTGAAGGACATCCGCTGGCACATCCGCTTCTTCGAGGACGTGCTCGGCATGACCCTGCGCGAAGTGGACGGCACGCTCGACGCACCGCGGCAGTACTGGACGCTCGGCGGCCTGCAGTTCATCCACGCGCCGGAACACGATGGCCCGGAAGGCCGGCTCGCCCATCTCGGCGTGATGTGCGAGGACCTGGAGGCCGCACTGGCCGCGGCACAACGATTCGGCGTGACGGAGATGCCGCAGGGGCGGAACTGGCTTCGCCTGCCCGACGGGCTCGCCGTCGAACTGATCCAGGCCAGGCCGGCTTCCTGCGTCGCGCAGGCACTGGCGATCAACCCGCGCGCGGAGGCACGGCCATGACGATCGCCGAGAAATACTGGGACGACGCCCGCGAGGGTGACACGTGCACGAGCCCGAGCTACATCGTGACCAAGGAGCGCATTCTCGCGTACGCCGACCTCACCGGCGACCATACGCCCGTCCACGTGGACGAGGAATACGCAAACGCGAGCCATTTCGGCTGCCTCGTCGCACACGGACTGTTCGGCCTGTCCATCGCCGACGGCCTGAAGACGCAGAGCGACTATCGCTTTCTGCCGGGCATGTCGCTCGGCTGGACCTGGGATTTCCTGCTGCCGATCAAGGTCGGCGACGTGCTGCACGTGAAATTCCGCGTCGGTTCGATGCGGGCCAGCAAGAGTCGCCCGGATTGGGGCATCGTCGTGCTGCCGTCGGAGCTGATCAATCAGGACGGTCAGGTCGTTCAACACGGCGAGCATCGCCTGATGGTGCCGCGCCGCCCGGAGGCACTGTAATGCAGGCTCGCCCACTCGAAGGCATTCGCGTCGTCGACTACAGCCACTTCCTTGCCGGGCCGTATGTCGGGCGCTGTCTCGCGGCGCTCGGCGCCGAAGTCATCAAGGTCGAGCGCCCCGGGTCAGGCGACGCCGGACGCCAGCACGCGACCGTGCTCGACGACCAGCAAAGCGGCTACTTCCTGCAGCTCAACATGGGCAAGCGCGGCGTGAGCGTCAACATGAAGGACGCGCGCGGCAAGGCGTTCATGCAGCGGCTGTGCGACTCCGCCGACGTGTTCATCGAGAACTATCGGCCGGGCGCGCTGGACAAGCTCGGGCTCGGCTATGCCGAACTGTCGGCGCGCAATCCGCGCCTCGTCTACTGTTCGATTTCGGCGTACGGGCATACCGGTCCCGATGCGCATCGCGCAGGCTTCGGGCTGATCGCGGAAGCCAAGAGCGGAATCATGCAGATGGTCGGCACGCCGGGCGAGCGGCCGCCGCTGCTGCGCATCTCGCTCGGCGACATGTACACCGGCATTCATGCGGTCGCGGCCATCAACGCCGCGCTGCTCGGGCGCGTGAAGAGCGGCCGCGGGCAACACATCGACATGGCGCTGTACGACACGCTGGTATCGATGCACGAATATGCGGTGCAGTGCTACACGCTGCAGGGCGTGCTGCCCGCGCAGACCGGGCACGACATGCCGACCTCGACGCTCTACGGCGTATTCCGCGCCGCGGACGGCGATCTCGTGATCGCCGCGCAAGTCGACGACGCGTGGAAACGCTTCGCCGATCTGATCGCGACGCACGGCGGCCCGGCGGATTTCGGCGCCGACACACGGTTTCACGACAGCACCGGCCGCAACGCGCACCGCGCGGAGATTCTGTCGGCGGTCGAGCCGTGGGTGGCCGCGCGTTCCGTCGCGTCGGTGCTCGAACTGCTGGACGGCATCGACGTTCCGTGCGCGAAGGTGCAGCGCATCGACGAGGTATTGAACGATCCGCAGATCCAGGCGAGAGGCATGGTCGTCGAGCAACAGCATCCGCGCTACGGGACACTGCGCCTGCCCAACCTGCCGTTCCGGTTTTCCGATTGCGATACGACGATTCGCGACGTCGCGCCCGATCTCGGGCAGCACAACGCGGAAGTCGCGCGCTCCCTCGGGTTCGATTCGGCCGAAATCGATGCGATGCAGGCCGACGGCGTCCTCTATTCAAAAGCGAGCCAATGATGACCGACCAGTACGCGGTGATCGGCAATCCGATCGGACACACGAAATCCCCGCTGATTCACGGCCTTTTCGCGCAGGAGACGCGGCAGGACCTCAGCTATACGGCCATCGAGGGGCCCGTCGAGCCGGCAGGCGCTTTCGCTGCCGCGGTTCGCGCGTTTTTCGAGGGCGGCGGCAAGGGCATCAACGTCACTGCGCCGTTCAAGCTCGACGCGTTCGCGATGGCGGACGAACGCAGCGAGCGTGCGCAGCTCGCGGGCGCGGCCAACGCGCTCAAGTTCGACGGCGGCCGCATCCTGGCCGACAACTTCGACGGCATCGGACTGGTTCGCGATATCGAAGCGAACCTCAATCTGCCGATGGCCGGCAAGCGTGTCCTGGTGCTCGGTGCAGGCGGCGCGGCACGCGGCGCGCTTTTACCGTTCCTCGAAGCCGGACCGGCCGAACTGGTCATCGCGAATCGCGACGTCGACAAGGCGCGCGCATTGGCCGCGCAGGTTGCCGGACGCGGTCCGCTCATTGCCGGCGGCTACGCAGACCTCGCACGGATGGGGCGTTTCGACCTGATCGTCAATGCGACGTCGGCCAGCCTGACCGGCGACCTGCCGCCGGTCCCGCCGAGCGTGTTCAGTCCGGCCGGCACGGCCTACGAACTTGCATACGGCAAGCGTCTGACGCCGTTTCTCCGGCTCGCGAAAAACGCAGGCGTACACGGAATCGCGGACGGCGTCGGCATGCTGGTCGAGCAGGCGGCCGAAGCGTTCGCGTGGTGGCGCGGCGTGCGCCCCGAGACCAGTTCGGTGATCGATCGGCTGGCCGTGCCCTTTGATTGAACACGCAATGGAGATTCGCATGAAGAAGATCCTGATGCTGCACGGCATCAATCACAACATGTTCGGCAAGCGCGACCCGGCACAGTACGGGACGATCACGCTCGCACAGATCGATGCACGGCTGCAAGGGTTGGCGGAGGAACTGGGTGTACAGGTGGACTCGTTCCAGACAAACAGCGAAAGCGCGATGTGCGAGCGCATTCATCGCGCCTTCGAGGAACGCCAGGATGCGGTGCTGATCAACGCGGGCGCATGGACGCATTACAGCTACGGCATTCGCGATGCCCTTGCCATCCTCACGTGCCCGATCGTCGAACTGCACATGTCCAACATTCATGCACGCGAGCCGTTCCGGCATCACTCCGTCCTGGCCGAGATCGTCAGCGGGCAGATTTGCGGTTTCGGTGTTCAAAGCTATCTGCTGGCGCTGAGGGCCGCGGTCTCGGCGCTCGGCGAGGAATAGGCCGATTCCCGTATCGGCTGCCGATGCGGGACCGACGCACATGCGCAATCGCTGCCGGGTGCACGGCGTTGCGCACCGCGGTTGCTCGCCGCGCGTCGTATCGATCGGCCTCGGTCAGGTCACACAACGGAGTCGATACATCGGGCAGTGACGACTCCCCGCATCACCCGCGTTGCCCGGCACACATATCAATATCTGGAGACGACGATGACCACGACCTTGCGAGACGAGCCCCGGGGCAGGCACCAATCGAGAAAAGCCGCCATCAGCGGCTGGATCGGCTCGGTGCTCGAATACTACGATTTCTTCATCTACGCCACGGCATCGGCGCTGATCTTCCCGCAGATATTCTTTCCGCACGGCAGCCCCACGACAGCCATCATCGCGTCGCTGGCCACTTACGGTGTCGGCTATGTGTCCCGCCCGATCGGCGCGTTCGTGCTGGGCCATCTCGGCGACACGCGCGGACGGAAAACCGTCCTGCTTTTCTGCATGTTCCTGATGGGAATCTCGACCGTCGGAGTCGGCCTCCTGCCGACCTATCAGCAAGCCGGGCTGATCGCGCCGGCATTGCTGGTGACGCTTCGCCTGCTGCAGGGTTTCGCCGTGGCCGGCGAGATCACCGGCGCGAGCTCGATGATCCTGGAGCACGCGCCGTTCGGTCGACGCGGATACTTCGTCAGCTTCACGCTACAGGGCGTGCAGGCCGGGCAGGTGCTGGCCGCCGCCGTGTTCCTGCCGCTCGCCTACTACATGCCGTCCGCGCAATTCGATAGCTGGGGCTGGCGCATTCCGTTCCTGCTGAGTGCGCTGGTCATCGTTGCGGGCTTGATCATTCGCCGCGAGGTCGACGAGTCGCCGGCCTTCGACGAAGCGGTACGCAACCGGTCGCAAGCCGGCTCGCCCGTTGCCGACGCTTTCAGGCACCACTTTCCCGACATGGTGCGCGTCGCGTGCATGTCGATGATGAACGTGATTCCGGTCGTCGCCACGATCTTCGGCGCAGCCTATGCGGTCCAGCCGGCGTATGGAATCGGATTCCAGAAAGATATCTATCTCTGGATCACGGTGGTGGGCAATATCGTTGCGATGATCGTGATTCCGTTCGTCGGCAACCTGTCCGACCGGGTCGGACGCCGGCCGCCGATCATCGTCGGCTCGCTGGCCGCCGGGCTGCTCGCGTTCGCCTACCTGTATGCGATCAGCATCCGGAACGTGCCGCTCGCATTCGCGATGTCGATGCTCATGTGGGGTGTCGTGTATCAGGGCTACAACGCCGTATTTCCCGCCTTTTATCCGGAACTCTTCCCGACCCGCACGCGCGTCTCGGCAATGGCGATCGCGCAGAACCTCGGTACCGCAGCCACGGCGATGCTGCCGGCTCTGTTCACGGCGGTCGCGCCGCCCGGCGGACACCACGTCTGGCTGATCGTCGGTGCGATCGCGTTCGGCATCACCGTGATTGCGTCGCTCGCAGCCTTGAGCGCACGCGAGACCCATCGTGTCCCTATGAACGACCTGGGACGAGCGAACGCTCAACCGGTCGACACGGCAGAATACGACCGGCTGCGCGTCGCGGCGATGTCGCGCAATCGCATCGTGCGCGAACACGTGCCAGGATCCGTCGGCAGCTAGCCGGCACTCGACGGGGCGTCGTGTTCGGCGCCCCTTCCGCCAATCATTTCCAGCTTGCTGCTGCGCCCTCACTGACAGAGCCAACTTGCGTTACCGATGCCCGATACCGTACCGAAAACCGTCATGCCGGACACCACGCGCCCTGCTCGCCTGAACTTCGCGCTCATGTTGCCGCTTCTGCTGGCGGCCCAGCCGGTGGCGACCGACAGTTACCTGCCGGCGCTGCCTGAAATCGCCGCAACGCTGGGGTCTGCCAGCGTCAGCCTCACGGTTTTCGCATTGATATTCGGTATCGGGCAATTGCCGATGGGCAGTCTTTCCGACCGATACGGCCGCCGCCCCGTGTTGCTGAGTGGCCTGGCGCTCTATGCGCTTGCAGCGCTCGCGGCTGCGCTCGCTTCAACCGCAGCGCTGCTGGTAGCCGCTCGCGCGATGCAGGGCTTTGCCATGGCCGCGATCCTGGTATGCGCGCGCGCGACGGTGCGCGACCGGTATTCGGCAGCCGATGGCCCGTACGTGATGGCGCGTGGTTTCATGGGAATGGGGATGATGGCGTTCCTCGCGCCGATTCTCGGTGCGTATGTCACGCAGCTGGCCGGATGGCGATGGGTGCTCGCGGGGATGAGCCTGTATGCGTTCGGGCTGCTCGTCATGTGCTGGTACGGCTTCGAGGAAAGCTTCGCCAGAATCGCTTCGAGCCGAGGCTCGATCCGGGACGTGCGCGAGATATTCGGCAATGCCACGTTCAGGGTATGGGCGTTGCTGGCCGCCTCGACGTACACCGGCATGTTCTGCTTTCTATTGCTCTCTCCCGCAATCTACATCCGGCATCTCGGCCTGTCGCCCCAGCGATATGGCTGGATACCGGCGAGCGGTACGTTCGTCTATGTCCTGAGTACGTATGGCTGCCGCCTGCTGTTGCGACGTCAGAGCATGCTGCGAACGGTGCGACAAGGCGCAACGTTGAGCCTCTCCGGCGCGGTGATTCAGGCGGTGGGCTGCGCGTTGCTTCCCGGGAGCATCTGGCCGCTGCTCGCGGGGCATGGCGTGTATTGCCTCGGCCACGGGATCCATCAGCCATGCGGGCAGGCGGGGGCGGTCAGCAGCCTGCCTCATCTTGCGGGTCGCGCGGTATCCTGGTCTGGCTTCATCATGATGTTCTTCGCTTTCAGCGTGGGACAGACGGCAGCGGCTTTCACCGATCCGCGCTATCAACTGGGCGCGTGGCCAATGGTGGTGCCGATGCTCGTCGTCGGCGTCACGCTGGTGACAATCGCGTTTGCCTGGCTGCCAAAAATCAACGACGCGACTACGTGACATGCGGCGGAATTTTGTAGCCAGTCAGACGCTGAGTCTCGCGTCGATATTATCGGAACCCAGCCAGGCCGGACGGACGGTGGCGGGAAGTTATAGCGATGTGTGGCATGAGGCTGGCGCCCGTCGTAAAACTGCCGCCAGCGTTCGATGAGCACCTTGGCTGCGGCACGACTGCGGAACCCTCCCCGGTTCAGCAATTCCTCGCGCGGCTTGCGGCCAACGCTCTCAACGACCCCGATTTGCCACGGACTGCCCGGTGCGACGAAGGCCGGACCGATGGCAGCATCTCACGGCCAGCTGCGTGCCCCGGCAGAGGCAAATTCAAGCGCGACGGCCACGGAAGCAGCAAGCATATCGTTACCCATGAATCGCTTTAAAATCAGCGCTCTGCAGGACGTCTGCGGAAGAAATCGGAATGCCCGCGAACCCTTGACTGGCGGAAGGCAGCAGCTATCGGGCGAGCCAGGCCGACGCGCTCGCCCGGGACCGCGCACGGCGCCCAAAGACATGTAAGCTGGTCAGGAATCGGACACTCGCCCAGGTTGCGGCAAGCAAGCTCCGATTGCAGTGGTCGCCGGAGCAGATTGCGGGTTGGCTCAAGCACCCGAGCACACCGGCAACCTCGAGGATCGGCTGGCCGAATACGACCGTTGTTGAAGTTCGTAGATTCTGCTAATGGTGTCCGTTTATTCCGCTAACGTAACCGCCGATAGTTCTCGAGTGCGCTTCTCTCTCGGTCGCAGCTCATCACGCGCAGCGCAGCCCGGAAATGACCTGACCGGCGAAAAATTGAAGCGCGGAGGGTTTCAAAGAGGGGGCGGTGCATGCGACAGGATTCAATTGGTGGCTCATGCCATTCGCCACTTCATTAGTATAGCTATCAAATTCCTCCGAACTCACCATTGCTGCTCCTTATCGAGCTCCGTCAGACGCGCTGGCGGAATCAAAGGACCGCACAACCGCGTCAGCAAAATAAACGGACATCCGACATGCAGACATTGTTGCAATACAACACCTCGAAAAGTGTTCGAAACCGCCGCTGTGCCTTATCGGATGGGGCCGGCAGGCAGTATTACATTAGCGGAATCTCTGGGCACGATTAGCAGTTTCCAAGCACTTCAACAGCAGCCGCGAGCCGCCGTCGTTCGCGCCGCCTCCCGGCCATTGCATCAATCCGTGCTGCCCAGCGCTTCCCGCAGCGCGGCAGCGGCCTCGCGGTGTGCGTACGCGGCTTCGGGAATCACGCGCCCCATCGAAAAAAATCCGTGGATCATTCCCCGGTAGCACCGCGCCTCCACGCGATTTCCGGCGCTGCGCAACTTGTCGGCATAACCGGCATGCTCGTCGCGCAACGGATCGTATTCGGCGGAAACCAGCCACGCCGGGGCGACGCCATACAGATCGGCCGGCGCGTGACGCTCTCCGTCGAGCGGCGCAAAGCGCCAGTCCGCCGCATCGGCCGCATGCCGTAGATAGTTGCGATGGATCCAGCGGATCACGTCGTGCGTCAGGAAATGGTCTTCGCCGTAACGCCGGTGCGCCGCGCTGCCCAGCGACGCCGACAGCGCCGGATAGATCAGCAGTTGCATCGCCAGCGCAATGTCCATCTCGCGGGCCCGAACGGCAACCACCGCCGCCAGCGTGGCCCCCGAGCTTTCGCCGCCGACGGCCAGACGCGATGCATCCAGACCGTAGGTCAGCGCCTTGCGGTGCAGCCACCGTAACGCGTCGAGCGCGTCGTCCACCGCACACGGAAACTTGTGCTCGGGCGCGAGCCTGTAAGACACCGACACGACCGCGCACCGTGCGTCGGCCGCCAGCATCCGACAGACGGCGTCGGCCGTATCGAGCGACCCGACGACATAGCCGCCGGAATGAAAATAAAGCAACGCCGGCTGCGGCGCGCTCCAGTCGGGCGTGCGCGGATAGTAGATGCGCGCGGCGATGTGCACGCCGTCGCGCATCTCGATCAGGCATTCGTCGATGCTGTCGACGCCGCGCGGCGCGAGATCGGCAAGCGGCACGTAGTACGCGAAATAGCGGCGCGCCTCTTCCAGCGGCAACCGGTCGAGCGACACCGCGCCGGGCCTCGCGCGACGCTCGAGAAACTGTCTGACACTCGGTGCGACGGGCATGGGATGTCTCCTCGACGGGTACTTTGCGCCGCGTGTCGTCCCGCGCGGTGCACCGGGCGCGAATCGGGCCTTACCTCGGCAGCGCGAGCGCACGCAACTGGTCGCCGACATGCAGCAACGCAACCTGGTCCTTCACCTGTCCGATGAACATGCCGATCATCAGCGCGAGCAACAGGACGGCCAGCGCGCCCTTGACCGGCTGCGCGAGCGATATGAGATCGAGTTTCGACGCAATCCGCGACAGCAGCCCCACCCCGACGTCGACGAGCAGCAACAGCAGCACCGCCGGCCCGGCGAGCTTCGCGATCGTGACCATCAGCGAATCCGTCTGCTGCATCACGAACGCCTCGATGAATGCGCGCGGCACCGGCGTCAGGCTGCCGAGCGGCCACCAGACGTATGTCTGGAACACTGCGCCGAGCAGGAACGTCATGCCGCCGAGGGTCCAGAACGCAACGGTCGCGCATTGCATCAGCAGCGTGGAGGTCAGCGTCGTCTGCTGTCCGAGGCTCGGATTCGTGATCTGCACGTTGTTGTAGCCGGTGAGATCGTCGATATAGGTGCCGACGGCTTCCGCGACCCAGAACACCGGCGATGCGACGAACGCGATCACCAGCCCGATCACGGCCTCCTTGACGACGACGGCAAGCAGGAATCCGCCATGCAGTTGCGTCATCATCGCCTGCTGCCCGTATGCGACGTAGATCGACCACAACACGACCATCGCATTGCGGATGCGCTTCGTGATCAGCTCGCCGCCCGTCGGCGGAAAGATCGTCAGCAGCACGAGCAGACGCACACCGCAGACGGCGACCAGGATCATGAACGACAGCAGCGCGCGCCCGAGCTGCGGAATGCCGGTCGAGAACGGATCGATCATCGCGAGCCCTCCGCGGCGCTGCGACGCGGCGTGTGCGCGGTCGACGCGGCGCCGCGACGCGCGACGAACGTTTCCTCGCTCTCCTCGTCCTGCAGATCGTCCGCGCGGGCCTCCGCGAGACGGCCCAGGCGATCCAGCCGCACGCTGCACAGGTCGATCCGCACGTCGTGGCGGAGAATCGCGGTGCGGGTCGTACCGATCGCCTGTTCGATCGCGGCAACGCCGTCCCGCAACCGCTCCAACGTGTCGAGTTCGCGCGCGCGCCGTGCGTGCGCGTCGGCCAGCAGCTTCTCCCAGTCGAGCAGTTCGTCGATCCGCACCGGCCCGCGGCCGTCGAGCAGGCGGTCGATGCGCGCGGTGCGCCGGTCGACCTCTTCCGCCGCGTGCGCGAGTACGCGCTGCTGCTCGGCCAGCCGCGCATCGGCCTCGTCGCGTTCGCGCTGCTGCTCGGCCAGCGTGTCGCGCAGCGCGGCCCGGGCCCGCGTGAGGCGATTCCGGATCGTCGAGAATGCCATGACGCGCCTGTCTTTCATCGTCGTCACCCTTCGCCCGTGGCATCGGCGGCCGCGCTCACGCACGCAGACCGCGCAACGCGTCGCGCGTCGCTTCGCGTGTGCTGAATTCGTCGGTGCGCTGACAGAGGAATTGCCGGATGGCCTCGATCTTGCGCACGGCTTCGTCGGCGACCGGATCGCCGCCCGCCCGATACTCGCCGAGTTGCAGCAGCGTTTCGATGTCCCGATGCTTGGCAAGCAGCCGGCGCACATGACCGGCCGCGTCGCGATGCGCGTCGTCCGTCACCTGCGGCATCACGCGCGACAGGCTTGCCAGCACGTCGATGGCCGGATACTGGTTGCGCGCGGCGATCTCGCGCGACAGGATCATGTGCCCGTCGAGGATGCCGCGCACCTCCTCGGCCACCGGATCGCTGCCCGATTCGTCCTCGGCAAGCACGGTGTAGAGCGCGGTGATCGAGCCGTGCTCCGACAGCCCCGCACGTTCCAGCAGGCGCGGCAGCTCGGCGAAGATCGACGGCGGAAAACCGCGCCGCGCGGGCGGCTCGCCCGCGGCCAGCCCGATCTCGCGCTGGGCGCGCGCAAAGCGCGTCAGCGAATCCATCATCAGCAGCACGCGCTTGCCGCGATCGCGAAAATATTCCGCGATGGCGGTGGCCGAATAGGCGGCCTTCACGCGCTCGATCGACGAGCGGTCGGAGGTCGCGCACACCACGATGGACCGCGCGATGCCTTCCGGGCCGAGGATCTGTTCGATGAACTCGCGCACTTCACGGCCCCGCTCGCCGATCAGCGCGATCACGTTGAGGTCGCAGCGCGTGCCGCGCGCGAACATGCCCATCAGCGTGCTCTTGCCGACGCCGGCCGGCGCGAAAATGCCGACGCGCTGGCCCTCGCCGAGCGTCATCAGCCCGTCGACGACCCGCACGCCGGTGTCGAGCGAACGCTCGAGCAGCGGGCGGCTCATCGCGTCCGGCGGCGCCGCGTAGAGCGCGGCGGTTTCCGTCGTGTCGATCGGGCCGCGGCCGTCGATCGGCCTGCCCATGCTGTCGACCACGCGGCCAAACAGCGCGGAACCGACCGGAATCGCGAGCGGCCGACGCAGTGCAACCACCTGGGTGTCCCGCGAGAGGCCGTCGAGGCGACCGAACGGCGACAGCAGCGCCGTGTCGCGGGAAAAGCCGACCACCTCGGCGCATTGCATCAGCTCGCCCTGCCCGGTCCGGAGTTCGCACAGCTCGCCGTAGCGGACGTCGATGCCGCTCACGCGGATCAGCGTGCCGAGCGCGTCCATCACCTTGCCGCGTGTCGACAGGTGCGCCGCACGGTCGAACTCCTGTTCGAGCGTGTCGGTGAGCCGGATCAGCGCATCGATGCCGGTGGCGTCCCGCGACACTTCGCTCATGCTCGTACCCCGATATCCTCGGCCGGGCCCGTGCCGCTTGCGGGTTCCGGTTCCGGTTCCGGCGGCTCCGGCAACCTGGGCGCTGCCGCATGCGTCCTGACTTCGGCGAACGCCTCCGGTGCGAGCGTCTCCGGCACGTCCCGCGCGTTCGCGTCACGCCGCAGCGCCGCATCGGCCGCCATGCGGACCGCGTCGATCTGTACCTTGAGGCTCGCGTCGACCGAACCGATGTCGGTGTCGCACACGCACGCGCCCGGGTCGAGCGTGCGGTCCGCATGGACCGTCAGCTGGACCGGCTGGCCGCGCGCGCGCCACTGCGCCACCGCATGCGAGAAGGTTTCGACGGCCGCGTCGTGCTCGTCCGGATGCACGCGAACCTGCAGGGTCCGGCTGCCTTCGATGATGCGTTCGACCACATCGCCGGCGCGGGCGAACAGCGCCGCCGGCTGTTCGTTCGCGACGATCTTCTCGACCGCGGATACCACCAGCCCGGCGATGCGCTGCTTCAACGACATCTGCAGTTCATAGCGCCGCTCGAGCAGCTGCGCGGTGCGCGCGTACCACTGCGAAAGCGCATCGCGGCTCCCTGCGTCGTAACCGCGCTGCTGCGCGGTGTCGTACTCGCCGCGGGCTTCGGCGCGCAGCGCGTCCGCGTCCGCGCGGGCCGCCGCGAGCATGCTGTCGGCATCGCGCGCCGCTTGCGCGAGGACTTCCGCGTGTTGGCGCTGCAACGCGAGATAGCCCGCGTCGAGCTGCACCAGCGACGCCAGGGCCTCGCGTTGCACGACATCCGCGTGCACGCCGACGCCCGTGTTGCACGCGCGTGCCGCCTGTTCGGTGCCCGGTTGTCTCAGCCAGATGATCATCGCGTTTCCTCCTCCGCAAAAAAATCGTCGAGCCGCATCAGCACGCGCCGGCTGTCCTCGCGCGTCGCGTCCGCGTCATTCGCATGCAGCCACGGCGCCACCACCGCATCGCGCGCCCACGCCAGGCGCAACAATCCGGCCGGCGCATCGGGTTCGCACATGCCGCTCGTCCGGAACAGGCAAAAACCTTCCCAGCTCAGCGTGTACTCGTCGAGATGATCAAGTGGATGCATGCCGAAGTCGCGGATCCAGCGGTCGACCGGTTGCACGCGCGGCTCGGCCATCAGCCAGCGCAACGCCACCGCGCCGTGCCGGCCGAGCCAGCCGCAGACCTTGTCGCGGCTCTCGCGGTCGACCCAGTAACGCAGCTCGGCGCGCCGGCCGTAAAGCGCGCGCAGGCACAGCACGCCGAGCGCATCGTCCAGCGCCAGCGCGCCGAGCCGCCCGGTGTCGCCGCGAAACGTCCGATATGCCGGCACCGGCAGCCCTTCCCGCGCGAGCCAGCCCTCCAGCGCGCTCGCCCGCAGCCGGGCGAGCTGCGCGCCGCCCGTGCCGGCCGCCCGGCGCCATGCGTCCGGAAACCAGCCCGGCCCGATCCAGTCGGGCAGCCCGATACGATTCGCCTGGTACTGCACGAGACGCCGTGCGAGACCGAAGGCGACACTGCCGTGTTTGTCGATATCCATGATCGTCCGCCGTGCCGCGCGCCGGTCAGCGCCCTGCGCCGTCGGCGGCCGGCTTGCCTCGGAACGGGCCCACCGGCAGCTTCGCCGCCAGGCCGCCCGCCGCGTTTCCACCTGGCGCGCCGGACGCCTCGGGCGCGTCTGCGTCATTCGCGCGCCGGCCTCGCTTGCGCGTCACGACGACGAGCAGCGCGAGCGCCGCGAGTACGCATCCGGCGATCGCGATCGTGCGCCACACCCCGCCGCCTGACGGCGCGCGCGGCGTCACGTCGAGCGGACTGCCGGCGACCGCGGTCAGGCTGACCTTGTCGTACGACAACCCTTCGACGCTGTGGACCACGAGGTTCTTGATCTGCGGTTCGATCGTCGCGAGATTCGCCGTCGGCAGGTACTTGATGAACACCGACGCGGACGACGGCTTCACGTGCATCGCAAGCGGATCGTTGTCCGGCAGCACGATATGCACGCGCGCGACCATCACGCCGTCGATCTGCGACAGGGTCTTCGACAGCTCCTGCGAGACGCCGTAGATGAAGCGCACGCGCTCCTCAGTCGGCGTCGACACGAGGCCGTCCTTCTTGAAGAGATCGCCGAGATCGTCGTACTTGTGCGCCGGCAGGCCATGCTCGCGCAATACGTTCATCGCCTGCACGATGTGTGCATCGTCGACCTTGGCGCTCCACGTCTTGCCGCCGTCCGCACTCTCCTTCTTCGCGTCGATGCCCGCCTGCAGCAGCGCCGCGACGATCTCGTTGCAGTCCTGCTCGCTGAGGTTTCCATAGAGTTCCTGTTTGCAGCCGGCCAGCGCGATGCACAGCGCGACGCACAACACCACGCACACGTGCACGCTCGTGTGGCCGACGATCCGGATCCGGGCGTTCATGGTCATTGGTTCTTCATCAGGGTTTCCAGCGCGCCTTTCGACGATTCGACCACGCTGATCTTCATCGACATGTCGACCTGCAGGCTCGCCGTCTCGATCTGCATCTGCACGGAGGCGGCCGCGATCTGGTTGAACGACATGTCGCCCGCGTTGTGCAGCATGTACAGCGCGTCGTTGGATACGGTCTGCAGCGCCTCGTCCTCGCTGAGCACGAGGTGCGTGGCGAGCGATCCGGCCTCGGAGCCCTGCGGCTTCGGCGGCGCCGTGACGCCGCTCGCCATCATCTGCTCGAAGCTCGCGACCTCGTGCGGCGGTACGACGACCGGCAATGCCGGTACGCCCGGATCGATCGCGTCGGCCAGGCCGGTCGCACCGCCGCCGCGTGCGATCGCCAGTTGAAAATCGGGTACGGGAGGAATCGGATTCATCGGGAGCCCCTTTTCGAAGATGCGAGCGACGCGTTCAAAGACGCAGGTACTGGCTTTCTTCCGCGGTCGGCGTCGCTGCGGACGGCTGGGCGCCGTCGGCATTCGCATCCGGCCCGTTCGCGTCATGCAACGTCGGCGTCTTGATGCCGAGCCGGTCGCGTAGGCGCTTCATCATGTCGGTCATGTGGAACACGCCGGTCGCCTGCGCATCGCGATTCGCGCGCTCGAGTTCGTCGCGCAACTCGACCGAATCGAGCAACGCGCGCGCGTCGTCGGTCAGGCTGCCCTCGTCCTCGCGCATCTTGCCGGCCACGATGCGCCAGTCGGCATTGCCGCTCGCCGCCAGGCAATAGACGAGCATGGCCCGCGCGCCGGGCATGCATTCGCCGCGCGATGCGAGCCCGTCGAACACCGCGATCGCATCGATCCAGTTGCGATGCACGATGTGCACGTAGCCGTCGTACAGGATCAGCTCCGGCCGCGCGGGCCGCATCACGTGCAGCGCATCGAGCAGATGTTCGGCTTCGTCGCTCGTCATGCGCGGATTCGGAAACTTGTCGACCAGCGCAAGGCGCACGATCTCGCGCATTGCACTGACGAGCCTGTTGCTGCACTGCATGTATTCGGGTTTGCCGTCCATGTTCGAGTCCGCCTTCAGGTAACGGGAATGTCGGGACGCGGCTGCCGTCCACGCTCCCAAGTTAGCAAACCGCCACGGCGGCAACGCCATGCGTGCGAAGGCATTTCCCGCGCGGCGAAGGCCGCATCGCGCACGCGGCGCATCGCCGGCACGGACGCCGCTCGCTTCGGGCCGGCCGCGCCGCCTTCGCGTGCATGCACGCGCCCGGGCGGCGGCCGCGCTACCGTGCGACGACGCATGACGACGCGAACGGAGCGTTCATGAGCGACGAGAAAACCGAACAGCCCACGCGACGCAAGCTCAAGGAGGCGCGCAAGAAAGGCACCGTGGCGAAGAGTGTCGATCTCGTCGCGGCGGTACTCGTGCTCGTCTCGCTCGCGCTCTTTACGTTCGCCTGGCATCCGCTGCTCGACGCCCTCCACCAGAACATCTCGCGCGCGATCGATTTCTGCGCGTCCGCGCGTTCGATGGACGCGCTCTGGTCCGTCCTGATGCACGAGCTGGCCAACGGCGCGATCGCGTGCTGCGCGATCAGCGTGGCCGCGGCGCTCGCGGCCGCGCTGTCGATCGGCGCGCAGGTGGGCCTGCAGGTATCGTTCGACCCGGTCATGCCGAAGATGGACCGGCTGTCGCCGGCGGCCGGGCTCAAGCAGATCTTCTCGAAGCGCGCGCTGATCGACCTGCTGAAGATGAGCGTCAAGGCCGTGGTGATCGCCGCCGCGCTGTGGCACGTGATCGTGTCGCTGTTTCCGTTGATCACGTCCGCGATGGCCGAGCCGCTGGCGGCGCTCTCGCAGATTCTGTGGCACGCGCTGCTGAAGCTGCTGTTCGCGGCTGCCGTGCTGTTCCTCGTGGTCGGCGTGGTGGACTGGAAGATCCAGCACTGGCTGATGATGCGCGCGCAGCGCATGTCGAAGGACGAGGTCAAGCGCGAAATGAAGGAGCGCGAAGGCGAGCCGAAGCTCAAGCAAGAGCGGCGCAAGCGCGCGAAGGAACTCGTCAACGGCGGCGGCGAAAGCCTGTCGGGGGCAGTCGGCCGCGCGAACGTGGTGGTCGTCAATCCGACGCATTACGCGGTCGCGCTGCGTTACGTGCGCGGCGAAACGCCGTTGCCGGTCGTGCTTGCGAAGGGCACCGACGACGCGGCACTCGAGATTCGTGCGCTGGCGACGCAACGCGGCATACCGATCGTCGCCAACCCGCCCGTCGCGCGCGCGCTTTACAAGGTGGCCGAGCATCGGCCGATTCCGTCCGATCTGTTCGAAGTCGTCGCTGCGATCCTGCGCTGGGTCGAAGCGGTCGGCCCCGGCACGCCCGCAGCCGAACCCCGTTGATTCGCACCTGGAGCGCGACATGTTCAAGAATCTGAAGTTGCCCGCGGGCGGCGAAGTCGGCATCGCGGCCCTCGTCACGGCCATCGTTTCGCTGATGATCCTGCCGCTGCCGCCGTTCGTGATCGACATGCTGCTGTCGGTCAACATCTGCATCAGCGTCGTGCTGCTGATGGTAACGCTGTACGTGCCGTCGATCACGCAGCTGTCGGCGTTTCCGTCGGTGCTGCTGTTCACGACGCTCTACCGATTGTCGCTCAACATCGCGTCGACCAAGTCGATCCTGCTGCACGCCGACGCGGGACACATCATCGAGAGCTTCGGCGAGCTCGTGGTCGGCGGCAACCTCGTCGTGGGCCTCGTCGTGTTCCTGATCATCACGACCGTTCAGTTCATCGTGATCGCGAAGGGTTCGGAGCGGGTGGCCGAAGTCGGCGCGCGGTTCACGCTCGACGCGTTGCCCGGCAAGCAGATGAGCATCGACGCGGACTTGCGCGCAAACCTGCTGACGCCCGACGAGGCGCGCCGCAAGCGCGCGCGGCTCGCGGTCGAAAGCCAGCTCTACGGCGGCATGGACGGGGCGATGAAGTTCGTCAAGGGCGACGCGATCGCCGGCCTCATCATCACGCTCGTCAACATGACGGCCGGCATCGCGGTCGGCGTGGCCTATCACGACATGACGGCCGGCGACGCGGCGAACCGCTTTTCGATCCTGTCGATCGGCGATGCGATGGTGTCGCAGATCCCGTCGCTGCTGATCGCGGTATCCGCGGGCGTGATGATCACGCGGGTATCCGACGAGTCGGCCAAGCAAGGCAGCTCGCTCGGCGAGGACATGTTGCGCCAGCTCGGCGGCAACGCGCGCGCGATGCTGTTCGCGGCAGTGCTGCTCCTCGGCTTTGCGATGGTGCCCGGCTTTCCATGGGAACTGTTCCTGCTGCTGTCCGCGCTGCTTGGGGTCGCGGGTTACCGGCTCGCGCGGCGCGGCGACGGCACGTCGTCCGCCGCGCCGGGAAAGACGGTCTCCGCGCTGCAGCGCGCGGGATCGAAAGGCGACGCGCCGACGATCCTCCGGCACGCGCCGCAGTTCACCAGCGCGCTCGGCGTGCGACTCGCCCCCGATCTCGCCGACCGCCTGTCGGCCGCCGCGCTGAACGACGCGTTCGAGGCGCAGCGCATGCTGCTCCAGGAGCAGGTAGGCCTGCCGTTCCCGGGCATCACGATGTGGACCGCGTCCGACCTGGCGGCCGGTACGTTCGAGATTCTCGTGCTGGACGTCCCGTCGCTGACCGTGACGATTCCGCCCGGCAAGGTCATGGTGCCCGGCGCGGCGGCCGACCCGGCGCTGGCCGCGCAATGCGAGAAGGCCGGCGCGGCAGGCGGACAGGCGGACAGCTACTGGGCGCCGGAACGCCAGCCGCCCGGCGGCGCGACGGTGTGGCGCGCGGAACAGGTGATCGCCAACGACACGATCGCGCTGCTGCGCGCCCGCGCGAAGCTGTTCGTCGGCATCCAGGAAACCCAGTGGGTGCTGGAGCAGCTCGGCGCCGAATTCCCCGGCCTCGTCGCCGAGGTGCAGAAGGCGTTGCCGCTGCAACGGGTCGCCGACGTGCTGCGGCGCCTGCTGGAAGAGAACATCCCGATCCGCAACGCGCGCAGCATCATGGAGAGCCTCGTGAACTGGGGGCCCAAGGAGAAGGACATGCTGCTGCTGACCGAATACGTGCGCGGCGATCTCTCCCGGTATATCGCGTACAGCGCGACGGGCGGCGCAGCGTCCCTGCAGGCCGTCCTGTTCACGAGCGACCTGGAGCAGCATATTCGCCAGTCGATCAAGCAGACGCCGACCGGCAACTATCTCGCGCTCTCGCCCGACGAAGTCCGCACGCTCGCGGAGCAGATCGGCGCTTACGTGGGCGACGTGCCTCACGACGAAGTCGCGCTCGTCACGTCGATGGACATCCGTCGCTACGTGCGGCGCATGGTCGAGGCGCACCTGCCGTGGCTGCGCGTGTACTCGTACCAGGAGCTCGGCGATTACGTCGAACTGCGCCCGCTCGGTCGCGTCACGACATGACGGCCGCGCGCAGGGACAGCCATGACGACCCACCCGATCACGCCGCGCATCCACGCGCCTGACGACGACGCGGACGACGGTGCGCACCGCGCGCCTCGCCCGGCGCGGAGCCGGCGCGGTATCGACTATGCGGAACTGGTACGCGATGCGCGCGAACGCGGCGAGCGCGCGGCGCTGCACGACGCGTTGCGTACGCACGGCCGGCGCACACGGGGCGATGCGCTCCGCAAGCCGACGGACGCGGTCTCGTCCGACGACACCGCTGCCGACGCAGCGGATCAATCGGACGCCGGCGCAAACGGCACAGACGACGATCTCGACGCCGACGCGCCGCCGGCCGAGCGCGCGCGGCGGCTCGATGCACAGGTCCGGCCGTTCGTCGCGGCGCTCGGCGCCGAACAGGTACGCGTGGTGGAACTGATGCGCTTCGTTGCCGCGCATGTGGCCGATTTCTGCAGCGACGCGGCCGTGCTCGAGAACGGCAACTGGACCGTCCGCCTCAGGCTCGATCCCGACCTGCTGCCAGGCTGCACGCTCGAACTGCACCTTTCGTATTTCGACCTCGCGCTTCGGTTCGACGCCGATGCGCCCGACATCCGCCAACTAGTCTGTCGTCATGTGCACGTGCTGCACGAACAACTGGCGAACCTGCTGCATCGCCTCGCCGTTGCGCGCCACGTGTCGATCGAAGTCGCATGACCGCCAGCCGATACGAACGGTTGCGCACGCACCCACCGCCCCGTCGAAAGAACCGCTCACACACGACACGATGAACGCCACCGGCCAACCTGCTCGCCACACCGTCCGCGCGCTGCGCGACGACCCGAACGGGCTGCCGCGCATCGATGCGGAACTCGCGAGCGTTGCCCGTCTGCTGGGCGATGCGCGTCTCGATGCGTGCGTTGCCGGGCTCGACGGCGCGGCGGACCGGCGGCTGGTGCCCTGCGACGTGGCGGACGGCAACCTGTGCTGGGTCGCGTTGCAGTACGACGGCGCGCTGGCCTGGATCGGGCTGGACGCCGACGCGCACCCGGCACTGGCGGCACTCGCGGACGACGACGGCTCGCCGCTGTCGTGCGCGATCGCGGGCCTGCTGCTCACGCCGCTGATCGACCTGCTCGACACGCTCGGCGCCGTGAACGTCGGCGTCGCGGCGATCGGGCGTCATGCCCCCGTGCATCGCGACGGCCGCCGCGCGGCGACCGTCGGCATGCTCTGCATACACGGTGCGCACCGCCATGCGTGTCGGATCGGGCCGGCCGATCCCGGCTGGATCGACCTGATCGAACGCCGGATGGCCCGGTATCCGTTGTCGCTGCCCGCGCGGCTCGGCCGGATTCGCGTGCCCGGCTACCTGATCGTCGGCGAGAAGGCGTTGCCGATCGCGACGCTCAGGCGCCTGCGTCCCGGCGACGTCGTGTTGCGCTTCGCCGATCCGGCATTCGTCGGATCGGACGGCACCGCGCCGGTCCACGCGCTTGCACTGCGCTGGGGCGTTGCCGGCACGCATCAGTACGTCGCGCAAGCCACGCTCGACGGCCCCCGACTCGTTCTCGATACGGAACCTGCCATGACCGACCGCAATGACCACCCGGTGCCCGGCGCCGCCGACGCCGAGACCCAGACCTCGCTAGACGAACTCGAGCTGCCCGTCAGTTTCGAAATCGAAACGGTCACGCTGCCGCTCGCGCAGTTGTCCGCGCTGCGGCCGGGCTACGTGATCGAATTGCGGGGCACGCTGCGCGACGCGCGCATCCGGCTCGTCGCGTACGGGCAACTGATCGGCATCGGCGAACTCGTCACGGTCGGCGAGCAGCTCGGCGTACGGGTCATCGACGTATTCGGCAGCCATGACGCAGATTAACGAACTGACCGCGCTGCTGGTCGCGGTCATCGCGATCGGCCTGATCCCGTTCGTCGCGATGGTCGTGACCTCGTACGCGAAGATCGTCGTCGTGCTCGGGCTGCTGCGCAACGCGCTCGGCGTGCAGCAGGTGCCGCCGAACATGGTGCTCAACGGCATCGCGATCCTCGTGACGCTCTACGTGATGGCGCCGATCGGGATGAGCGCGGCCGACACGATGCGCCACGAGCAACTCGCGAATTCGCCGGCGGAAATCATGGTCCAGGCGTTCGGCGCATCGCAGGCGCCGTTCCGGACCTTCCTCAAGGCGCATTCGCGCGAACGCGAGCGCCTGTTCTTCATGCGCTCGGCGCACGTGATCTGGCCGGAGAGTCTCGCGAACGCGCTGCACGAGGACGACCTGATCGTGCTCGCGCCCGCGTTCACGCTGACCGAGCTCGCCGACGCGTTCAGGATCGGCTTCCTGCTGTACATCGCGTTCATCGTCGTCGATTTCGTGATCGCCAACGTGCTGCTGGCAATGGGCCTCAACCAGATCCAGCCGACCAACGTCGCGATCCCGTTCAAGCTGCTGCTGTTCGTGGCGATGGACGGCTGGTCGGCGCTGATTCACGGCCTGATCCTCACCTACAAGTAGGCGCGCGATGAATACGGACACCCTGATCGGACTGACCTCGCAAGGCTTGCTGCTCTGCCTCTACATCTCGCTGCCGGCGATCATCGTGTCGGCGCTGTCGGGGTTGATCGTCGCGTTCCTGCAGGCGATCACGTCGCTGCAGGACCAGACCATTTCGCACAGCGTCAAGCTGTTCGCGGTCATCGGGACGTTGCTGCTCACTGCCGGCTGGGGCGGCACCACCATCCTGCGCTTCGCCCTCCGGCTCCTGAGCGCGGCGGTGCCGACATGACGACCGTCCGTCACGACCCCGGCGCGTCCGGCCCTTACGAGGTCGCTCCGGCCACGGCGGACACGGCCGCGCACGCGCGTGCGCGCATCGACCTGCGTGCGCGGCTGTACCGGAACAGCATGTTCCGGCACGCGGCGCGCGCATGGCATCCATCGCACGGCGCCACGCACGCGCGCCAGGCCGCGGCCGATCACCTGCGTCACCTGCTCGCCGCGCACGGCGGGCTGCCGCACACGTCGCACCTGCCGGGGCGCCACGAAGGCCACGGCGGCAACGGTGCGCCGCGGCCACGACAACCGAATGCGCGGCCCGACCCGCAGCAGAAGCATCGGCAACAACAGCAACAGTCCCGGCATCCGAAAAGCCCGCAGCAAACGCCGAAGCACGAACGTCGCCCGTCCCGTCATCCCGCACACGGCAGCTGGACGCCGCGTCGGGACGCCGCGCCCGGCGCGCGGATGCCGTCGTTCAACGACGGCGGGTCGCAATCGAACGGGGGGCGCCGCGACGCGCCCGAGGACGGCAAGCGGCGCATCGACGCGATCCGGCGCGTGGCCGCCGCCACCCGCACCGAACTCCAGGCGCTCGCCGCATCGACGGCCGACCAGCCGCTCGTCTACCCGGACGCGATGCGCGAAGCGGTCATCCTGCAGCGTTGCGCGGGGCACGACGCGTTCGCGGTCGCGGCCGACGTCCTGAAAGCCCGTCAGCTGGCGGGCGACGACGCGTCCAGCAGCTACGACGACCTGCTGCGCTTCCTCGTCGACTTCAAGCGGCTGAGCGCCGGAACCGGCGCACGCGGCGCGCTCACCCCGCTGCTGGCCTTCCACGACCTGCGCCCGTCGACCGCCGCGTTGCGCGCGCGTTCGCTGGTCCGGCTCGACGCGATCGTGCGCGTCCGCAACGGCGTACCCCGGAGCGACGCGCCGTGAACGCACGCCGGTTCGCGGCACGGGCGATGCGTTCGCGATCGCGGCCGGATCGCGGCGCGCCGCTGCCTACACTCGCAAACATGCGGTAAGCGGCGGTGCCATGCATCTGCGGCGCCGATCACCGAATCCCTGCCTGCCAACGGACCTGCTCTCATCCCATGAAGACACTGCGCATCCTGACCGGCACCCATGCGGGGATTCAGGCGCGCCTGACGCCCGGTCGCTACCGGATCGGCGCAGCCGACGACACCGATATCTGCATTACCGACTGGGACGAGGACGACGTGTTCGTCGAGCTCGACGCGCACGGCGCGGTCAGCGCGCGGCGCGCGGATGCGGCCGCGCCCGATCAGTCGGTCGTGTGGATTCCCGATTTCGTCGCGTTCCCTTTCGGTACGACCGTGCTGTGCTTCGGCGACGAGGACGCCGCATGGCCGCCCGACATCGAATTGCTCGCAGGTCTGTACCACGGCACCGGCGACAGGCCGGCCGGCGGCGAACACGCGCCCCGTGCGAAGCGCCGCACCCGGCTGCTGCTCGCGGCGGCGGCCGTCGTCGCGTTGCTGGCGGCAGGCGGCTCCGTGATCGCCAACGTCTGGCCCGATCGCGGCAACGTGCCGCCGCCGCCCGATGCACACTCGGTGGCGGCACGGCTGGAGCGCCAGTTCCGCGACGCACGCATCGCCGGGCTGCGGGTTCGCGCGCAAGGCGACACGGTCGTCGTCGACGGCATCGTCGACGAAACCTCGCAGGACATCGCCGCACGGGCCCTGCTCGCCCGCGCGGACTACCACGCGATCGCGCGCCAGTACGACGTCGCGCACGACGACGTCGCCAGCATCGAGGAGTCGATCGGCATCGACGGCGTGCGCGTGCGCTATGCGGGCGACGGCGTGTTCGACGTGACGGGCGTCGCACCGTCGATCGCGCGTCTCCAGGAAGCGCTGGGCCAGTTGCGCGCAGACCTCAATGCCAACATCCGGCGCCTCGACGTGAACGTCACCGAAGCGCCCGCGACCAGCGGCGTGCTGTACAGCGCGATGCTCGACGTGGGCGCCACGCGTTACGTCCAGACGACCGACGGCGTCAAGCACGTGTTCACGTCGAGTACCGGCGACGCCGCCGGCGGCCCGCGGATATTGCGCGAATCGATCGTGCCCGGGCGCGATGCGATCCGCTAGTTCCCCGTCAACCCGGCCCGTCGCGGGCCATCGAAGGAGTTGCCATGTACGACGCACTGGAAGCCATGATCGACGAAATGAAGAACCTCGAGCAGACGCTCGCGGGCGGCCATGCGGGCGCGCGGATCGGCGCGATCGCGGCCGCGTTCGAGGATTGCGCGCAGCGCGTATCGGACGCGACCGCCGCCTGCGCCGATGCCGACGAGCGCGCGGCGCTGCAGAAAATCTACCGCGGGATGATCGCGGGCCAGCGCCTCGTCCATCGGCTGAACGAACTGGCCGCGGACGATTCGACCGTCAGCCATTGAACCGGTGTTGGGCGTCTCGTCCAGCCGCCGGGCGCGGGTGCCCGGCGTAATCGGCCGGTACGCGAAGCCGCACGGGCGTCGTGTGCCGATCCGCATGTCATTCAACTTGTTCCGGAGGAAGTTATGTCATTTGGCGCCAGCGCGGCAATGATGGGCATGATGCAGACGATGGTCAGCACCATGATCGAGGCCACCATGATCCAGGTGATGATGTCGATGATCCAGTCGGTCTGCAACATCGCGAAGACGGGCGCGCAGGATACCGAGGAGGATTCGAAGAAAGGCTGATCCCGTCGGGCGTGGCGGACGCGGCGCGCGCCGCGTTCGCCCGCGCCGGATCGTCGCGGTCATGAGCATCGAACGCTTCGCGGAAATCGTCCGCGACACCTGTGCCGTCGTCGGCCTGCCGGATGCGGACTACGTGCTGCAGACGCGCACGATCGAAGTCGAGGGCTTCGACGTGCGGCTCGATCATTTCGAGAACGATCCCGAGGCCATGTACGTGAATTTCCACTACGGCACCGTCACTGCCGGGCGCACGCTCGTGATCTTCCGCCTGATGCTCGAGGCGAACCTGCTGATCTATGCGCAGGACCAGGCGCAGCTCGGGCTCGACGCCGATACCGGCGGCATCATCCTCATCCTCAGGCTGCCGCTGACGCCCGATGTCGACGGCGCCGTCGTCGCCGATACCGTCTCGCACTACACCGAACACGGCCGCTACTGGCGGCGCAACATCATCGAGTCGACCGACGAGATGTTCCAGAACATCGTCAACGGCGATTACGCGTGGCTGCGCGCGTAGCGTCGGCGTGGGCGTTGGTGTCGGCCGCGCACCATCGCGCGGTCGCGGCCGGCGCATGCGGCGCGGGCCGCGCTCATCGGCACGCCGCGGCCGGCTGCCCGGGCGGCGCCCTTTCACCCGCCTCGGCGAGCGACGCGCAACCGTCGACCGGATGCGGCGCGAGCAGGATCACTCGCATCGATCCATGCCCGGCCGCCGGCGCGGACGCACCGGGTTCCACCATCGCGAGCATCTCGCCCGGCCCGAGCGACGCACGCGCGACGTCGATCGCCGCACCGCGCCATTCGACGGCCAGCACCACGCGGGGCGGCTCGGTCCGCATGTCGAGCGCCGGCACGATGCGCAACGCGTCGTCGGTGGCCGGGCCCGGATCGGAGGCCGCCACCGTGGCCGCGGCCGTGCCGTCCGATGCCGCCGGGTCCCGCTGGCCGCCCGTCGGCGCGACGGGTTGTTCGACGTGCCGTTCCCATGCAACGGCCACGCCGTCGTCCGTCTGAAGCGCGCTGTCGGTCAGCATGCGCACGCCTGGCGTGCCGCGCAGCGCGGCGCCCAGGTTGCGCGCCGCGCGGGCCCGCATCACCGTGGCACCCTGCGCGCCGAGCCCGATCGCGCCCAGCGCATCCGCATCGACTTCGGCCACCAGCAGGCCGACGCCGACGTGCTGGCGGGGCCGGTCGAGCGCGACGATCGCCCGCACGTCGGCGTCGAGCCGCTCGGGCCGGTCGCGCACCAGCACCGCGTTCGTACCCGCATCGGCGCCGAGCGCCGGCAGCGGCGCCTCGTATTCGGTGATGGTCGCGCGCAGGCTGTCTTGGGGATCGAGCACGCGCGCCGCGCGGGTCGCGACGCCCTGCACGACGTTGGTTCGACCGTTCGCGAACGCCGTGCGGTCCGCCGCGTTGCCGTAGCGGAGCGGCACGATGCGCACCGCGGTCTTCACGCGCGCACGCGCGTCGGCGTCGAGCCGCTGCGCCGCACGGCCCACGAGCGCGATCCACGCAGGCGGCCCGCGAAACGTGATGAGGCCGCGGGCCGGCGTGTCGTCGCGCGCGACGAAACGCACGTCGTCGATGCCGGTCTGCGCGAGCAGTGCATGCAGGTCCGCCGGGCGCGCGTAGTTGAGACGGACGATCAGCGTGGTCTGCGTACCGGCCGCATCGACGTGCAGTACCGTGCCGTCGTAATACCAGACGAGCCCGTACCCGTGCGCGAGCATCTCGACGAAGCGCTGCGGCGGCAACTCGAAGCGCCCTTCGACGCGGCCCGGCAACCCGGCGTCGAAAGCAATCGGCACATGCGTCGCGGCGGACAGCGCGCGCAGCGTGTCCGGCAGCGAGGCGCCGCTGGTGGAATAGCGGTACGGCGCGGACGGCCACGGCGGCAGGTTGGGCAGCGCGCACGCATGCGCGCGGCAGTCGGGTGATCTATGCCGCGGAGGCGGCGAAGCGCGCGCGTCGCTGGCAGCCTTGCCGGCGGGGCGCGTGCGCGTCGTGCGGCGCGCATGCGGCGGCGCGGTTGCCGCCGGCGCGGACACGGCCGATGCCGGCGCGGGCCGGGGTGTCGCCGCGACCGGCTCGGGCTCGCCGCACGCGAGATGCAGCAGCATGCAGACGCTTGCGAAAAAACCGCTCAACGCTTGTACTCGATCGCCCCTTCGCCTTGCTCGACTTCCTGGTCCACGGGCATGTCGGCCAGGTTCAGCCGGTAGCCGCGGCCGTACACCGACTGGATCACCCAGTCGACATTCAGGTTCTTCAAGCGCGTGCGCAGGCGGCTCACGTACATGTCGACCGAGCGGCTCTGCGATCCGCCGTCCCAGCCCCAGACGACCGAATACAGGTCCTGGCGCTGCACGACGATGCCGCGATGCGACGCGAGGTGCCAGAGCAGGTCGAACTCCTTCGCGCCGATCGAGTGCGAGGTCGTGCCGCGGCTGATGTTCAGGTTGGCGCGGTCGAGGATGTAGTCGCCGACGATCATCCGGCGCCGTTCGCTGCCCGCCGTCTGGAAACGCCGCAGCAGCGCGCGGATGCGTGCGAGAAAGACGATCCGGTCGACCGGCTTGATCAGGAAGTCGTCGGCCCCGGTGTCGAGGATCCGGACGATTTCCTCTTCGTCGGAATGCACGGTCTGGAAAATCACCGGGACCGTCGAGCGCGACCGCCCACGCACCCAGCTGAGCAGCTTGTCGCCCGACAGGCCAGGCACGTCCCAGTCGAGGATCATCAGGTCCGCCCAGTGATCCGACAGATGGTTGCGTGCCTCGATGCCATTGTCGAACGCCTCGACCTGATACCCCTCCGCCTTGAGCCACGAGACCAGCATCGTCTGCTGGATCCGGTCATCCTCCAACAACATGATTCGCGTCTGATTGAGCATGATTACGATCCGCTCGGGCCCTCAGCCCGGTGTCAAGCGCCGCTGACGAGGGGCCTGGTCGAGCGGCTGGCGCTCCAGCGCCGCAGGGCCAGTGCGCCGGCCGGCCGGCGAGTTTCGGATACCTGCCTGCAGCACGAGGCGCGGCAGGCGCAACACGAAATCCGTGCCGGACTCGCGATTGACCTCGGCATGCAGCGTGCCGCCGTGCAGCGCGACGATGCGCGCGGCCAGCTTGAGGCCGATGCCGTAGCCGCCCGATGCCTTCGGCGACAGCGCGTCGAAGTCCGTCATCGGGCGATCGGGCGACAGACCCGGCAATCCGCCCGCCTCGTCGCCGACCACCACGACCGCCGTGCCGTCCTCGACCCGCAGCGACACCGTCACGCGCGCCCCGGCACGCGATGCCTGGATCGCGTTGTCGATCAGGTTCTGCAGCGCGCGCATCACGAACACCTGCACGCCGCTCATCCATACGGCCGGCCCGTCGGCAAGCCAGAGCCGCAGCGCGACGTCGCGATAGACGGCGGCCACCTCGAGTTTCGGAATCAGGCTGCGGATCGCGCGGCGCAGATCGAAGCGCACGAAATCGCGATGACGAACGACATCGGCTACCGACGAGAAGATGTACTGATCGCCGAGCGACAGCGCGTAACGCGCGAGTTCGGCGATCCGCTGCATGCCGCCGCACGCCTCGAACGCCGCCTGATCGTGCTCGTGCAGCTGCGTGAGCGCGACGATCGAATTTTGCGGCGAGCGCAGGTCGTGCGACAGGAAGCGCAGCGATTCGGTACGGCGGTCGAGCGCCTGATGCAGGTCCGTCACGTCGTGCAGCCACGCGACGGCCGCGGCGGGACTGCCCGGGCGGGCTCGCTCGAGCTTCACCCACAGCCAGCGGTCGGCCGCCTGCAGCTCGATGCCGCGTTCGAGATCGCGCTGCAGCGTGCCATGCGCAGCCGTATCGTCGGCCGCTTCGTCATCCGGCCGATACGCGCGCAGCAGCGGCAACAGCGGCACGCCGGCGTCGAGCGGCCGTTCGAGCAGGCGCGCCGCGACCGGCGTCGCGAACAGGATCGCGCCGTGCCCGTCGACGGCAATCGCGCCCTGCGGCTGTGCGTCGAACAGGACCTGCGCCCAGTCGATCGCGGATGGCGGACGCACATCGGATCCAGGCTTCGTCGACATCGATGCCATTCAGGTTTCCGTTTATCAGAAGCGGGCAATCCGGCGAGCATATCATTAGTAATATAAAGCTAATAATATTAAATTTATTTATACCCGCAAATTGGCGTCAAATGCCAAAGTAAATCGCGATCGAAATTCGACTTGCCGTGTTTAGAAAATTAAATGCTTTCGTTTAGCATTTCACGCTCATAGCTCGATGATTCGAGGCGTCAGCAGAAACAGACGTTCCATCCGGTTGTTCTCGCGATCCGTATATTTGAACAAATTACCTATTACGGGGATTTTTGAAAGAACGGGCACCCCCGTCGTCGTATCGCTGCGGCCGTCGTTCTTGTAGCCGGCGATCAACAGCGCCTCGCCCTCATTGACGAACGCGGACGTATTGATGTTCGTGCTCGAGATCACCGGGATATTGTCGACGGTCCGCGACGTGAGTTGCCCGTCCTGGATCGCGACGTCGAGCTTGATCTGCGTTCGGCCGCCTTCGTCGACGACCATCGGCAGGACGCGCAGCGACACGCCGGTCGACACGCTGTACAGGTCGGCCGACGTGTATCCGCTCACGCGCACGAAGAACTGCGTCTGGTTCGCCATGTCGGCTTCGATGTTGTCGAGGGTCGTGACTTTCGGGCTGGCGTCGATCTTGGCCAGGTTCTGCTCCTCCAGTGCCGACACGTTCGCCATCAGATAGCGGCCTGCGTTGCCGATCACCGCCGACAGCACGCCGCCCACCGGCATCGCCGCCGCCGTCACGTTTCCGGCCAGCGTCGTGTTGCCGAAATTCTGGGTCAGCGTGCCGCCGTAGGTGTTCTGCGCGCCCAGGCCGTTGCCCGTCTGCAGGTCGATATGGCTGTTGTGCGCCGTCCAGTTCACGCCGAGCTGGCGGATCGACGACGTATCGACCTCGAAGATGTGCGCCTCGATCTCGATCAGGCGCGGCTTCACGTCGAGCCGCTGGATCAGCGCCGGATACTGATACATCCGGTCGGGCGTGTCGCGGATCAGGACCGAGTTGGTGCGCTGGTCGGCCTCGATGACGGGCAGCGCTTCCTCGTCGCCGCCGCCCGACGCCTGCCCGCCGGCATTCGGCCCCGAGCTGGCGACGGCCGACGACAGTTGTTGCGAAGGCCGGCCCGACAGGCCCGACAGCAAGCCCAGCGACGACTCGCCGTTCGCCAGCGTCGTGCCCGGCGGTAGAGGCGCCGACGGTCCGCCCGCCTGCATGCGCGCGCCGCCGACGTTGCCCATCGGCTGCGCGCGCTGGACGTTCGGCGCGCGCCCGCCGCCGCCACCCGAATTGCCGCCGCCGCCCTGTTGCGGGTGATAGACGTTGTTGAGCACCGTCGCGACGCCGAGCAGATTGATGCTCTGCCCGTCGGCGACCACCGAGCGATCCATCGCCCACGCGTGATGCAGCGCATAGACCTGCACGACCGTGCCGGCGCGGTGCCGCGTCGTCGTATCGAGCCGCTGCGCGACATCGCCGACGAGCTTGACGTAGTTCGGCGGCCCGTTCACGATCGCCGCGCCCTGCACGTCGTCGTAGGTGATCCTGAAGCGCGGATCGGTCACGTTCATCGCCGCGAGCGTGCTGCGCAGTTGCGCGGTGCTGCCGTGATCGAGCTTGATCAGCGTGCTCTTCATTTCGTCGGGCGTCACGATGTCGAGCACCTGGCCGTCGTAGTACCAGACGAAGCCGAACGACGACGCGAGCGTGTCGAGCAGGCGCTGCGGCGGCATGTGGAACTTGCCCGTGACGCTGCCCTGCACGTCCTTCGAGATATCGGCCGGAATGCCCTGGCTGGCGGCAAAATCGCGCAGCACGTCCTTGATGTCCTTCGAGTCGGCCGTGTAGTCGACCATGCGCGTATGCCAGTTGACGGGCGCGGCGTGGACCGTCGCCGCCATGCATGCGGCGACGAGGATGAACAGCAGGCCGAAGCGGAAGGTGGGCATGGTCGTCTCGCTCGCACGAAAGGCTGGTCGTGGGATCGATGATTGGCCGGCCGCCCCGTCGCGTCAACGCCCGGCGCCCCGTCGCACCGCCCCCGCTTCCGGTGCATGCATGTCCGTTCGCATCGCGCCCGGTCAGTAGTAGGTATTGATCGTCCATCCATGCACGACCGGCGTATTGGGAATCGCCTGGTTCTGCTGGCCGAGCAGGCTGCTGGTCCACGGCGTGGTGATGACGGCGTAGGTCGCCCAGCTCGTGACGATCCGGACCCGGTACGTGCCCGGCTTCACGGCTTGCGTGAGCGACGTCGTGATGCCGCCCGAATCGTCGATCAGCGTGGGCGATTGCGCTTCGGTATGGCCGTAGCTCGCCGAGAGCGCATCGTTCATCACGTCGACGGCCTGCGAGAGCTGCGCCTGCGCGCCGCGCTTGCCGGTGCTCACGCCGTCGTTCAGGTGCCCCCAGGTCGTCACGGCGACGATGCCCGGCTTGGCCATCGTCACCGGCACATAGTAGTAGTACGAATAAGTGCCGTTCGCGCCGTTGTAGGTGAACGGTCCGCTCGACCATGCACCGCCGGGCACGCCGCCGCACCCCGCATAGTCGGTGGCGTTCGGCGAGGCCATCAGGATCGTGCAGCCCGTCTGGTTCGTGACCGGTTCGATTTCGGCCTGCGTCTGCCACGTGCCGTCGCGGCACGACAGCACGCGGCCCGACGCATCGGTGGTGACGGGCGTCGTGTTCGCCTCGTCCGGCGCGCACGGTGCGCCGACCGTCTGCGCGTTGCCGAGGTCGAGATAGCCGGCCTCGTTGACCGCGAGCGCCTGCCACGCCGTGCCGTTGAACGTGTACGCGCGGCCGGTGGCCAGCGTCACCGCGACGTCGCCCGGCAGCGGATTCGGCAGGCTGCCGAGCGCCGCGGCCGACGCGACCGGGTCGCGCCAGTGCAGCGACGTGATCGGTTTCCACATGCCGCCGCTGCAGGTGACGACATGACCCGACACATCCGCCGCGATCGAGCCCGTCGCGGACGTACACGCGGCGTAGTCGTCCTGCTGCGCGAGCGTGACCGGCACCTGCATCGTGTTCAGCGCGGGATTGCCCGGCACGCTGACGCGATAGAGGAAATCGCCGTTCTGCGCCTGCGCGTTGGCCGGAAATACCTGGCTCACGAGATGGCCGAACCCGGTCGCGTTGCCCGAGCACGATTTGCGCGACGGGTTCGGTGTCGCGATGCTCCACGCACCGTACGCGCCGAACGCCGCGCCGGCCGCATTGTTCGTGCGCGGAATCGAGCCGCCGCCCGCGCCCGCATTCGCCGCGATGTAGCCGAGCTGCACGTCGCCGATCGTCGCGCCGCCCTCGGTCACGAGCAGCCCCTGCACGGTCGTCGCGTCGATGCCGTAGACCAGCAGGCACGGCGTCTGCCCGTACGCGTTCTTGCCGGACACGCCGGGCGGCAAATAGCGCGCGAGCTGGTAGCCGCCGCCCGCGAGCGGCACGACGACCGGCACGGTCGGCGTGGCCGCGCTCGCGAGCGCGCTCTGGTTCTGCGTAATCAGCTGCGCGGCGGCCTGCGTCATCTGCGCCTGCCAGGCAGCCGCCTGCTGCCCCTTCGCGTCCGCGAGGGAAGTATCGATCATCGCCGTGACGCCGACGATCATCAGCGATGCGATGGCGAGGGCCGCGAGCATCTCCACGATCGTGAAGCCGCGCTGACGTTTCCGTAATGGGCTCATGATGAAGTCGACGAGTTCAGGGGCAGCGCCGCGCCGCCCGTCAATACGCTTGTGCCATCCAGACCGGCGCACCGTCCGGAACGGCGGCGGCGACGATTGCCGGCAGGACGACGGCCGGATTCCCCGGCGACACGATCGCGCCCGCGTGCGCCGCCCCGGCAAGCGCCGAATGGAACGCGAGCGCCTCGATCACGGGAATCGCCGCGCCGGCCACCGTCGACGTCGTATAGACGACGACGGTGCTGCCCGCGACCGTCATGTTCGGTGCGACATAGACCCGCCACAGCGGATTGGCCGCGCTTGCGCCGAGATACGGCGCGAGCGCCCCGTCCGATACCGTGCCGGCCGCGGCCGGATTCGCGAGCGCGTACCGCACGCCGGCGAGCCGGTAAGCCGCCATGCTCTGTCCCATCGACATCGCCGTGACGGTCGGCGCGGCATCGACCGCACGCGCATCGACGAGCGCGTAGACGCCGGCGAGCCCGATCATCGCAGCCGCGATCCAGAGCGCGAACATTCAGCCTCCTCCCTTGAGCGACGCCAGCGCGTCCGACGCGATCATCGACTTCATCTGCTGGCGCAGCGCGTCGCCAAGTTCGTCGTAGCGTCCGTCGCGCACCTGCGCCCGCGCCGGCGCGCTGTCCGCGAGCATCAGCAACCGGGCCTCGAACCTCCGCTGCCCCGGCGCCCGGCATGCGGGCCGCTGGTGCAGCACGGCCGCCAGGCCGTCGGCCAGCAGCGAGCGCACCGACGACGCGTCGAGCACGCGGGCCGCGACCGTATGCAACCGCGCGATCGCCCGGCCCACGTCGTCGGCGTGTACGGTGCTCACGATCAGGTGGCCCTCGCGGGCCGCCAGCAGCACGTCGATCAGCAGCGCCGGATCGTCGAGGTTGCCGACGAAGATCACGCGTGCGCCGCAGCCGAGCGCCGCCCGCAAATCCTCCTGCCGGTCGGCGCTGGTCAGCGTCGGGATGCAGATCCCGTCACCGTATGCGCCGCCCGGTGCCGCGTCGATCGGCTCCTCGATCGTCATCGCGATGCCGCCGTGCAGCGTCAACCGGTCGCGCACGAGCGCGCCGGCCGTGCGGGTCTTGCCGCTCTTGGCCGCGCCGCAGATCACGACGAGGCCGTCGAGGTCCGCGCGCAGCAGCCGCCGCACGTAGGCGCCGGGCAGGCCGAGCCCCGCCAGCGACGCGAGCGTCGGGTCGAGACGGCGCAGCACGTACATCGGCCCGTCGGGCGTCTGCATCACGCGCACCCGGTACGACACGCCGCCGGAGTCGAGCCGGAACGCCCGTGCCCCGGGCCGGGCGCTGCCGCACGCGGCTTTCAGCGCATCCAGCTCGGCCCGCAGCGCCGGGTGCGCGGGCAGCGCCTGCACGCGCCGGGCGGTCCCGTCCATGAAGCAGTCGCCGATGCGGGTATGCCCGAGGTACAGGTAGGAAAAAGCCAGCCGCTGCAACGATTCGGTTTCGAGGGTCATCGCGTCGGTTCACCGGCATCAGGTCGAGGTCCAGGCCACCGTGTTCGTGTCGCCGCTCGCGCAGGCGGTCGCCGCGCTGTCCGGCGTCGCAGGCAACGTGAGCGCCGTCTCGTTGACGGTGATCGAGATCCAGCTGCCGCCCGCGGTCACGCTGTTGACGCACACGCTGCGCGGCACGTTCGTATAGGTGATCGTGAACTGGTTGCTGTTGTTCGTGGCCGCCGCGACCGTGATCGTGCCGTTCCACATGTTGGTGATGGCGCCGCTGCCGGACGCCGGCGCGAGCGTCGACGGAAACACGCCCGCGCTCGCCAGGACCGAATTCGACAGGTTCGCATAGCTCGCCGACTGCCCCATGTACAGCTTTTTCACGCCGCTCTGGATCGCGTTCACCTGCTCCGTGATCGAGTTCGTGTTCGCGCTGCTGAACGCGCCCGCCAGCAGCGCGATCGCGCCGATCACGACGATCGCCGCGATGCCGAGATAGGAAATCGCCTCGAGCAACGACGCGCCGCGCTGCAATGCGGCGCCCGGGTGCGCGGGCCCCCATGCCGGCGGCGGCATGCGCGCGACGTCGCGCCGCTTCGCTCGCATCGGCATCCCATGGTGCGTGATGACCGCTTTCATCGCCTTTCCCCTTGTTGATGAACCTGCGTGGTTAAACAGACCCTAATGCATCGCCCTGCTCATCGCGGCGAGTTCCTGCTGGATGCCGAAGAACCCGACGATCAGCATTCCCAGCATGATCGCCATCGCCACGATCGCGACGCCGTTGAGCACGCGCATTTGCGCGGACACCCGCTCGACGCCCGTTTCGATCCATTCGTCCGCGAGCGTCTTGAGCGACTCGGCGAAGCCTTTGTATTGCGCGTATACGCACAGGTCGTCGACGATTTCCTGCGACGGAAACCGGTGCCCGCTCATGCGCATCGCCTCCCCGACATTCAAGCCCGATTTCACGCCGAACAGCGTGTCGTCGATACGCTCGCGCAGCCATGGCTTCGCATGATCGGCCAGTTGCGCGAGCGACTTCTCGACGGTGAACCCAGCCGCCTGCATCGACGCGAACGCAGTCAGAAAGCTCGAGCCGACCATCAGCCGGTACAGCGACCACGGGGCGTAATTGTCGAAACGGCTGCGCAGGCGCCCGGACCAGCGCGGCATCGACCAGACGAGCAGCGCGACCAGCACGACGACCACGATCAGGCATTCGGGCAGCCACGCCTGCACGAACACGGACAGGTCGTACAGCAGGCGTGCCGAGCCGTGCCAGCGTTCGGGATCCTCGATCGCGGCGAATTGCGGCACGAGCTTCGCGCCGAACAGGTAGAGATAGGCCAGCATCATCGTGAGCAGCGCGACGGGATACGCGAGGCCCTGCGCGATCGCGTTGCGGATGCGCCGCCCCGACGTCACGATGCCGGTCACCGAGCGCAGCGCGCCTTCGAGACGGCCCGACTGCTCGCCCGCCAGCACGATCATCTGTTCGGCCTGCGGCACCCAGCCGTCCATCCCCTCCGCGAGGCTGCCGCCGTTCTGCACGGTGCGGCGCCATTCGCCGAACAGGATCGCTTCGGGCAGCGTCGGCTTGCGTCCGTCGTGCGACGCGCGCAGTTCGAGCTCCTCGAGCACCTTCAGCAGCGGCAGGCCGTTCGAGAGCATCTTCTCGATCTTGCGATAGTGCCGCAGGCGCGCTTGCGGCGTCGCCTGCAGCTTGGCCCACCGCAAGTGCGGATCAAGATTCATGGCCGGCTCCCGCGACCGCGCCGCCCGGGTTCCCGCGCCGGCCTTCCGTCGTGTCGACCGGACGCAGCCGCACCGGTTCGTTGCGCGCCACGAGCGGGCCGACGATGCGTTCGGCCGCGCGCGGGTCGACCAGCCCCGCGGCGACTTTCTCGATCGTGTGCTCGACGGTCGTGCGGCCGCCGAGCTCGTCGAGCCAGTACGCCCGCGCCGCGTGTCTGTCGCCCTCGCGCAGATAGGCGAACAACCGCGCATCCGGCCGGATCACCTCGGCGACCACCGTACGGCCGACGGTGCCGCGCCCGCCGCAATGCTCGCAGCCGGGCCCCTGCACGAAAACCTTGTCGAACGATGCGCCGACCGCGCGTCGCACGCGCGCCGCCAGCGCGTCGTCCTGCTGCGGCGAACCCGCGAGGCGCTGCTTGCAATGCGGGCACAGCAGCTTGACGAGGCGCTGGCTGACGAGCCCCGTGATCAACGATTCGTCGGTCACCATCGCGAGCGGCAGGCCGAGATCGACGAGCCGGTCGACGATCGCGAGCGCGCTGTTGGCATGGACGGTGGTCCACACCTGATGGCCGGTCATCGACGCACGCAACGCGCTTTGCGCGGAAGCGCGGTCGCGCACCTCGCCGATCATGATCGTGTCCGGGTCGAGCCGCATCGCATTGGCGATGGCGCCGGCGAACGCCAGCGAGCGTGCCTCCTCGGTCGGCGCGTTGACGACCGGCGTCTGCACCGCGCCCGCGATCGGATACTCGACCGGATCCTCGACGGTAATGACGTGGACGGAACCGTGGGTCTCGGCGATCTGCCCGGCCAGCACGCGCTGCAGCGTAGTCGACTTGCCCGAGCCCGTCGGCCCGCTGATGATGTTCATGCCGTGCGGCAGGCGCCGCAACTCGTCGATCTCCGCGGCCTGCGCATCGGAGAATCCGAGCAGGCGCAGGTCGATCGAATCGCCCGCATCGTTGTACAGCAGTCGCAGCACCATCACGTTGCCGGTACTGGTGGGGGCCGTTGCAATGCGTACTCCGAACAGCTCGGCAGGCAGTTTGTCGCGGTCGCCGATCGCCGCGTCCTGGCGTTCGTGCGGCTTGTACGTGTTGTCAGAGACGCTCGCCATCGCCGCATAGAGCGTCGCGAGCAGGCGCGCGCCCTGCTCGCGGGTCTGCTCGCTCACGCGCACCAGCTCGTTGTGAATGCGAAACAGGATCTCCGTGCTGAAGCGCTTCACGCGGATGTGGATGTCGGACGCGCGTTCGCGGCACGCGTGCGCGATCAGTTCCTTCGCGAGGACCTGCATCGCCGTGTGATCGACGCGTTCGCCGGTCCCGTCGGAGCGCATCCCCTCGTACGCGCGCCGCACCTCGTCGAGCCCGACCGCCTGCATCCGGTAGTGATGGCGAAGCCGGTCGAGCCGCGCGCGATAGGACAGCACGTAGGGGCTCAGTTCGTGGCCCTCGGCGATCAGCAGGCGGCCGTCGTCGAGCAGGCACAGCAGCTTGCGCTCTTCCGCGCTTGCGGCCCACGGGCCTTCGCCGGACAACGGATGCGCGGTGTCGGCGCCGGCGGCGCCCCGTTGCGGCGCCGCGGCGCCCGGGCGCCCCAATCGAAGTGAGCTCATCGGAAGCCTCGCCTGGCTACTGGGCCGGTTGGTACGCTGGCGGCAAACCCGCTGCCGCCGTGGGATCGGCGGCGGGCACGAGCGTGCCGGCGGGCGCGCCGCCACCCGTCGCCACACCGGTATTGGCGGCGCCGTTCGCGGCCGGGTTCGGTCCGCCGTTGAACACGGCACCGCTGCGCGACGCGAGCACCGGCACCATGCGCATCTTCTGCCCGTTGCCCCAGCGCCCGACGACCTCGTTCGCGCCGATCGACACGATCTTCATGCCGTTCGGCAATTCGTCGCCGGAGGCGACGTCGAAACGCTCGCCGATACCGGTCTGCACGATCGCCGTATAGCGATGACCGAAGCCCTCGATCGCGATGACGCGCACGTTCTGCGCGACCGGGTCGATCGTCGCCGCGCTGCCGAGCCGGGCCAGCGCAGCCGTCCGTTGCGCGACTTCGGCCTGGGCGTCGAGCTTCCTGATCTCGGCCTTGAGCAACACGGTTTGCTCCTCGAGCCGCGTCAGTTGCGCGGCGGCCCCGGTCGACCAGCCGGCCGGCGGCGCCTCCTGTGCGGCACCGCTCGCGGGCGCAGCGCCGAGCGGCTTCGCCACGGCGACGCCCGCGGATGCTTTCGGCACGGTCGCGGCCGGCTCGGACGCGGCGGCGACCGCGCCGCCGGCCCGGATCAGCGCCGCGACGATCAGCCCGGCACGGGCGCAAGATCTCGTATCAATTCGCATAGACGACTCCCTCCGCGGACCAGTCGCCCGCCTGGTAGGTCAACTTCACAAGGCGCACGCCGGCCGCGCTCAGCAGCGGCGTGAATTGTTCGGGCGGCAAGCCGCCGAGCCGTGCCAGCAAGCGCCACTGATGCCACGGCGGCGGCGTGCTGCCGACCGGCGCGAGTGCGTCCTGCTGCGGCGCCGCGACCGGCGACAGCGTCGCCGGCACGTTCATCGCCTGGAACCGCGCGAGCAGCTCCGCCTTCAGGCCCGCGCCCGGCAGCAACGCTTCGTCGCGCGGCGTGCCCATCTCGAACGGTTCGCTGAACGATGCGTGTTCGCCGCTCGCATCCAGTTGCGCGGACGGCGCGCCCGCGAGCAGCAGCGCGACCGTCGAGCCGTTGCGCGACCACGCGTACTGCACGCCCTGCGGATCGCACACATAGCGATCGAGCGTCCATCCGCCTGGCGCGAGCAGCGCGAAATGCCGCTGGCATGCCCGCGCGAACTGCCCGGGATCGGGCAGCCTCGCCCACGGGTGGGTAGCGGGCCCCGACGCGCGCGCGCGCAGGCCGGCACGCGCCAGCGCGAGCGCGCGGTCCCGCTCGCGCTGCTCGGCGGCACGATGATGGGCGTACCAGACCGACACGCCCGTCGCCGCGACCGCGACGCCCGCGGCGAGCCCGAGCGCCTGCCACGGCAGGCCGCGCCGAACCGGACGCAGGCGGGTCCATTGCGGTGCCCGCACGCGGCCGCGCCGGCTGTCGAGCAGATCGTCGATGCGCCGCGCGTAGAAATTGTGGAACCCCATCGGCTCGATCTCGGGATCGCCGATCACGGTGTTCCAGCCGCCGAGCGCGTAGTCGGAGTTCAGCCGCTCGAACACCTCGTCGGCGGACCCGATGAAATCGCCGTTCGGCAAGAACGAGCCGTCGCGGATCGCGAAAAAGGCCCAGCGTCCGTCGGGCAGCCTGAACGCGCCCAGCCAGTTCGGCGCGGGCTGCTGGCGGCCGTTGTAGAACGCGCCCTGCTTCGCGATCGCCTTCGCGACGACGATGCCGAGCGACGCCACGCCCGACTGCACGCCGTCGCCGGCGTTCGCGAACCCCGCGGCTGCGACGCTGCGGTCCATGCGCAGCACCATCAGGTCGAAGCTCAGCTTCCTGCCGAGTTCGATCGCCTCCTTGCGCAATTCGTGGCGCCGCGACAGCGACTGCCAGAACAACCCGCAGACGAAGCGCTGGTGCCCGATCTGAATGACGTGAGTGGCCATGGCGGGATCCGTCGCGCGCTCGTCAGGCGCCGTTCATCATGATCGGCGTGATCAGGATCACGATTTCCTGCCGGTCGCGAACGCCGTCGTATCCGCCGCCGAACGCGTAATTGTTCGGCGTGCCGATGCCCGACTTCGTGAGATTGTCGTTGGACGCCTCGTAACCGCTCAGCACCAGCGTCTGCCCCGATTTCATCGACACCCGCTGCAGGAAATTGCGCGTGTCGATCTCCGGCGTCTGGATTTTCTGACCGCCGCTCTCGACGGTTTTCAGCTCCAGCAGCGCCGAGATGTTCGTGTAGAACTGCAGCAGGACCGTGCCGTTGTCGAGCACGTGCGGCAGCAGCGTCATGTTGAAGCCGGTCGTGACGGTGCCGGGCGTGAGCGCCGTCTGCGAGCCGACGTTCGCGGTGTTGGTCGTCGACACCGACGCCAGGTAGCCCTGCTGGGTCGCCACCTGCACCGGCACCGGCTGATCGTTGAGCGTCGTGATCGACGCCGATGTCTTGCGCCGCACCTTGCCCTGGCGCGACAGCGCGCTGATCATCGCGAGCGTTCCCGACGCACGGCTGTTCGGCGTGATCACCTGCGCGGTGAACGAGACCGGATTGGTCGCGGTCGTCGAGAACGTGTTCGCGAGCGAGAACGACGTGCCGAGCGCCTGGTAGACGGCGTGCCAGTTGATGCCGTAGCTGTCGTCGTCGGACAGGTCGACCGACAGCACGGTCACGTCGATCAGCACCTGCTTCGACAGCGAGCGATTCTGCGCGTCCATGAACTGCCCGACGCGATCGAGCACGTCCGGCGTGTCCGTGACCGTGATCGACCCGGTCGCCGGCGACGACACCACGCTGCCGTAGCGCGACAGCATCGCCTTGATCGACGCGCTCAGGCTGTTGAACACCGACAGCTGCGAGTTGACCACCGTGTTGGCCGTATTGGTGGCCGATACGCTCGGCTGGTTCGAATTCGAACCCGTGCCGCCCGCCGACGCGTTGCCGCCTCCTGCGATGTTGTCGCTCGTCGCGCCGCTCATCACGTGTGCATCAACCGACGCATCGCCGGGAATCGCGTTGACCTGGAACGTGCGCGTGTCGGTGAAGTAGAACAGGATCGCGCCGTTCACCAGCTTCCAGGAGACGCCGAAGCGTGCGGCGGCGGCATCGAGCAGGCCGCGCAGGTCGCCATGGCGATACGAAATGTGGGTCGGCGCCGCGAGGCCCGCAATCGCGTTCGCGCCGGGCGCGTTGCCGCGCGACGCGTCGAGCCCCGGCAACGGCGGCAGTGGCGGCACGTTGCCGAGCACCGGCGTCGACACGCCGCGGGCGCTCGCCGGCGCATCGCCGGTCGCGTTCGGCGAGACGCGCGTCGGGATATGCGTGAGCCGCGAAATGCGCTCGGAGAATTCAGCCAGCGAGCCGACGTCGCTGTCGAAGGTGGCCGGCTGCAGGAACACCGGCGGCAGGACGTCCGCATGATTCAGCTTGATCGTCGTGCCCGACAGCCACAGCGTATCCTTGACGATCACGCTGTCGGCACCCGAGCGCGGGCGGACGTCGCCGGCAAACGCGGCATCGATCGCTTGCTTCGACTGCGCGTGATCGTGGTCGACGGCGGCGGACAATTTCTCCGACAGGCCGGTACAGCCGGCCGTCAGGGTCGCGGCGAGCGCGAGAGTGATCGCGAGATGGCGCATTAACCGGCTCCCTTTTCAACGATGCGAAGCACCTTGTTGCCTCGATAGAGAATCGCCTGCACGGGCGCGTCGGTAGCCGACAGCGCGCCGATCACCGATTGCAGCGCTTCGTCGAACGTGCCGGTCAGGGTCGCGGGCGCGTCGACGGCGAAATCGACCGGCGCCTCCCAGATCAATCGCCAGCCCGCCTCCTGGGTCCAGCGCGTGAGTGCGCCGCGTACCGTGCGATCGGACAGCTCGATGCGCCACGTCCGCGCCGGCGGCGGCAACGGCCCCGCGCCGGCGGGCAGCGCGCCCGCGACGGGATGACGGTCCGCCGCGGCACCGCGCGCGCCGGGAAGCGGCAATTCGGTGTCCGGCGTGCGGTCGGCCTGGGTCGCCGGACGCGCGTCCGCGGGCGCGGCCGCGGATGCGCGCGACGAGCCCGGAGCCGACGGACGCGACGCGCCGGTCTTGCCGGCCGCGCTCGCGCGATCCGGCATCGGGCTCGCGGGCGCCGCGCCGCCGATCGGGCCGCCGACCACGACACCCGATGCGGGCCCGCCATCGGCCACGCCGCCCGGCAGTGTCGCGGACGGCATCGGCGGCACCGGTGGCGGCATCAGCGCGCCCACCGTGTCGGAGCCGAACGGCTGCCGGTAACGGACGGTGACGAGCTGGAAATCGGTGTCGACCTGCGCGGCGAGTTCCGGATGCCCCGCGAGCATCTCGCGCAGCGTTTGCGCGAGCGAATGACCCGCGCTCCACGACACCGGCGTCGCCGCCCATGCGCCGGCATTCGGCAGGTTGATGCTGTACGTGACCGGCACCATCCTGCGCAGCGCGGCGCGCAGCGGCACGCCCGCGCCCTGCGTCGTGACGCGCGGCGTATCGTGCGCCTCGCCGGCCACCGAGACCTGATCGTCGAGCGCCGCGCCGCCGGGGCCGGTGGCCTGCGCATGCGCGGCCCCCCAGCCTCCGACCATCCAGAGCGCTACCATGCATGCCTTCAACGTACGCATTCAGGTCGTTCCTCCAGCCACGGCGTCGCCGACGCCCGATGATTTGCCTGCCGGTTGCCGCGTCCCCGCCGCCGCGCTGGACAATCGCGCGGAGGCCTGCGAGGATCGCGTTACCCCCTTCGCTGCAATCGACACACGATATGCACAGTCACCCGTCCGAACCGCGCGACCTGACCCAGGAGATCCTCGACCTCGTCGATCAGCGCCGCTTCTTCACCGACCTGCACATCGAGCAGGACCGGCCCATCATGATCAAGACGCCGCGCGGCTGGGTCGAGACCGACGGCGGTCCGATCATGCTCGACGAGATGGCGCCGATGCTCGATGCCGTCGACGACGACTGGGACAACCGCCTGCGCGACGGCGCGATCGACCGCCAGTTCGTGCTGACCGGCTGCCGCCTGCGCGCGCACGTCTACCGCACCTCGAACGGTCGCAAGACCGTCATCTCGATCCGCCGCCTGCCGCTCGCCCCGCTGCCGCTCGACAAGCTCGGCCTGCCCGCGTACATCCGCTCCACGATCGAGACCGCGAGCATGGGGCTCGTGCTCGTGACCGGCGTCACGGGCTCGGGCAAGACCACCACGATCGCGTCGTTGCTCGACCACCTCAATCGCACCCGCAACTGCCATATCGTCACGATCGAGCAGCCGATCGAATACGCGCTCGACAGCCACCAGTCGATCATTTCCCAGCGCGAGGTCCCGACCGATACCCGCAGCTTCTCCGCCGGCATGCGCGAAGTGCTGCGCGAGCGCGCCGACGTGATCATGGTCGGCGAGATCCGCGACATCGAAACCGCCGAGGCCGTGCTGCAGGCCAGCGAATCGGGGCACCTCGTGTTCGCGACCATGCACACCGGCAGCGCACTCACCACCGTCACGCGCCTGCTTTCGTTCTTTCCCGCCGAGCAGCGCGAACGTCACGCGGCATCGCTCGCAAACGCGCTGATCGGCGTGATCTGCCAGAGCCTCGTGCCCAGCGAAAGCGGCGATCAGCTCGTGCTCGCCAGCGAACTGCTGTTCAACCACAACCAGCAGATCAGCGCGTTCCTCACCGATCCGTCGAAGATCCCGATGCTCGCGGAATTCGTCCGGCGCAAGGAGGACAACATGTCCCGCTCGCTCAACGAAAGCCTCGCGCAACTCGTCGCCCGGAATGCCATCACCGCGCGCGACGCACTGCGTGCGACCTACAACCGCATCGAACTCAACGAAATGCTTCAGCAAACCGGTCTGCGTTGAAGTCATTCTCGCCAGCCGGATAACGCGCGAAGACAATCTTTGACAATCTGTTACGATTCGCGCCGCGCCGGCCGCACACGGGGCGCGCGAACGCTCGCCGTACGCGATTCACTGCTGCTTTCAATCAGGATCGGGCGGGTTTGTCGAGGCCGAGTTTTTCCATCGCCTCGTGTGCATCGATCACCATCGTCGCGACTTCGCCGACCGTCACGCGCAGGCGGGTCGCGCGCGAGCGGATATGTTCGTACGCGTCGTTTTCGCTCAGCTGGTGCGATTCGATCAGGATGCGCATCGCGCGCTCGATGTGGCGGCGCGCCTTGATTGCGTCCTCGAGCTTGCCGATCTTGCTCTGCAGCCGCTGCTGATAGCCGGACGACGCTCGCGCGAGCACCAGTGTGCTCAGGATGCCCGTCGAGCGATAGGGCTTGGTGATGACGCCGTGCGCCTGCGTATCGACGAGGATCTTCAGCACGGTCGGATTTTCATAGTCCGACAGCGCGATCAGCGTCGCCCGCGTATCGGCCGCGCACCAGTTGCCCGCGCGGCGCGTCTCCGGTCCGACCAGGAAGAACACCGCGTCGGCATCGTCGGGCAACTGCGCGGGAAACGGCCACAGCACCGTCACCGGGCAACCGATCCGGCCCAGTTGCTCGACCAGCACGTTGCGGTCCTCGCCGGGCGGATGAATCACCAGCACGCGCAACGTGCGCAGATCGTCGAACAGCCGGTGCGCCCACGTGGTCATGGCCGTTCTCCATCGAGCCAGAACTCGGCGAATCCGTACGACACGAGGTACGGATCGGGCTTGACGGGCCCGCTTCCCTCCCAAACGATGTCGAACGCGCCGTCGGGCCGGCACACGGCGATGCGCGGCGTGAGGATCGCGTGATTGTTGTCCCGGTCGATGCGCAGCACGCCTTCGGGCGAATCGAATTCGACGTCGTGCACCGCGTCGACCAGCTTCGCCGTGTCGAGACTGCGCGTGCGCGCCAGCGCGAGCGCGAACAGGCGGACCTGGTTGTACGCCATCTCCGACCACATGCTCGCGGGCTGCTCGCCGAAGCGCGCGTGCCACGATTCCAGAAAGCGCCGGTTGCCGTCGAGATCGAGCGTATTCAGGTAGCTGGCCGACACGATATGGTGGCCGCACAGTTCCGGGCCGATCATGCGCGTCTCGCCCTCGGTCATGGTCAGGCTCGCGATCGGCACCCGCGCGGGATCGATGCCGTACTCGCGGTACAACTGGTAGAACGCGCGCGCGCTGCGGCCGATCAGCGTCGAGAACACGACGTCCGGCGGCGCCGCGCGAATCTGGCGGACCACCTCCGCGAGCGCTTCCGGATCGGCGTCGTTCGGCAGGTAGATCTCGTCGACGATTTCGCCGCCGTGCTGCTCGACCATGTCGCGCATGATGCGGTTCGATTCGCGCGGGTAAATGTAGTCGGCGCCCACCAGGAAGAAACGCCGCCCGCGGTTGCGCAGCAGATAGGCCGCCAGCTGCATGCTGTTCTGGTTCGGCACCGCACCCGTATAGATCACGTTCGGCGAATATTCGAAGCCCTCGTAGATCGAGCAATACCAGAGCAGCGCATTGTTGCGCTCGATGACGGGCAGCACCGCCTTGCGGCTCGACGACGTCGAGCAGCCGAAGATGACCGTGACGTCGTCGTCCTGGATCAGGCGCGACGCCAGCCGGCGGTACTCGTCCGGATCGCTGCGCGGATCGTAGACCACCGGGTCGAGCAGGCGTCCGTCGACGCCACCCGCCGCGTTGATTTCCTCGATCGCGAGCACGGTGCCGAAAAAGTGCTCGGATTCGGTCGCCGCCGTCACGCCCGTGCGCGAATACAGCACGCCGATGCGCCATCCGGCATCCGTGCCCGACTGTCCCGACGACTGCTGCGACTTCGCCTGCATGTCGTTTCCTCCAGTGTCCGTGCCCACCGTGCCGGGCCCGCGCCGTGACTGCCCGCGCGAGCCTTCGGCACGCGCTTGCTTACGTGACGGCGATCGCCTGCTCGACGAACCGCGCCGCCGCGAGGCAGCGCAGGTCGTCGCCGCGCGGGCCGATCACCTGCACGCCGATCGGCGCGCCGCGTGCGCCGCGCAGGCCGGGCACGTTCACGCATGGCGTGCCGAGCAGGGTCCAGTTCCGGTTGAATGCCGGATCGCCGGTCGATGCGAGACCGTCCGGCGCCTCGTCGGGCGCGCTGGGCGTCAGCAGCGCGCTCAATCCGTCGAACCAGCCGCCGAGTGCGTCGCGCGCGGCCGCGAGTTCGGCACAGGCGGCAAGATAGTTCGCCGTGTCCACCTGCGATGCACGCTCGAGAAACGTCGCGAGCATCGGCGTCAACGCGCCGCGATGTCGATCGTACTCGAAACCCAGCGTCCGGTATGCCTCGTAACGCTGAATCGTCTCGTGCGCATCGGTCATGCGCGCCATCCACGGCGCGAAGCGCACGCGGCGCACGCGACCGCCCGCCCGCTCGATCGCGCGGATCGCCGTGTCGAGCACCGCGCACGCATTGTCCGACGGCTGCGTCCACGGCCACGACTCGGGCACGCCGAACACGGGACTGTCGAGCGGCGCCGCGGCGACGGTCCGCGGATCGCGCGCGGCCAGGACGGCGCCCAGGTACGCGACGTCGCGCACCGTCGCCGCGAACAGGCCGACGGTGTCGGCCGTCCACGAGAAGCTCTTCATGCCGGCGGTCGGCAGCATCGCGACGGTCGGCTTGTAGCCGGCGATCCCGCAGAACGACGCGGGGCGGATCGTCGAGCCGCCCGTCTGCGAGCCGATCGCGAACGGCGCGTAGCCCGCGGCGACCGCCGCCGCCGATCCCGACGACGAGCCGCCCGCGGTACGGCCCGGATCGCACGGATTGCGCGTGACCGTCGGCGCCATGTACGCAAACTCGCTCGTCACGCTCTTCGCGAACACGACACCGCCCGCGCGCCGCAGCATCGTGACGATGGCCGCGTCGGCGGCCGGCCGGTGCTGCGCATAGATCGGCGAACCGTAGCAAGTCGGCAACGCCTGCGTGTCGAAGATGTCCTTGACGACGACGGGCAATCCGCCCAGCGGCCCGTCCGCCGCGCCGGCCGCCGCCAGCGCGGCCTCCCGCGACGCCACCGCGGTCAGCGCGCGGACCGACGCCTCGACTGCGTCGATCCGCGCGAACGCGTCGTGCATCGCGCGACCGCGCTCGCCATGCGCACCATCGATTCGCGCCAGCATCTGCAGCGCGGAGCGCGGGCGATAAAAACCGGTTTCGTGCATGTGGCCGTCCTCCCGGCTAGACCTGCAGGTGCGCGAAGACCGACGCGGCAGCCGACGGCGCCTTCGCATCGCCGTCGTCGATCAGCGCGCCCTGCTTCAGCACCGCATAGCGATCGGCGACCTTCAGCGCGAACGGCACGTTCTGCTCGATCAGCAGCAAGGTCGTGCCGCGGCGCTCGCGCTCCCACAGCAATACGTCGGCGAGCCGGTCGATCACCGACGGCTGCAGGCCCTCGGTGATTTCGTCGAGCAGGATCGTCGACGGTCGCATCATCAGCGCGCGCGCCACCAGCAGCATTTTCTGCTCGCCGCCGGACAGCGTCCCCGCATACTGCTTCAGCCGGCTCGCGAATACCGGAAACACCGGTTCGATCTCGGCGAAACGTTCGTCGAACGTCGACGCCTGCGCCAGCCCGAGCCGCAGGTTGTCGCGCACGCTCAGGTCGTGGAACAGCGCGTGCTCCTGCGGCGCATAGGCGATCCCCGCACGCGCGATCCGGTGCGGCGGCAGCCGCGTGATGTCCGCGCCGTGCGCATGGATCGAGCCGCCCGTCTTGGGCAGGTAGCCCATGATGGTCTTCAGCAGCGTCGTCTTGCCCATGCCGTTCTTGCCGAGCAGCGCCACCGCCTCGCCGGCGGCGACGCGCATCGTCAGGCCACGCAGCACGATCGCATCGCGATAGCCGCTCGTGACCGCGTTCACGTCGAGCGCAATCCCGCTCATGGTGCCTCCTGTTGCGCGGCCGCGGCGCCGCCCTGCGCGCTGCCGGAATAAATGGTCCGGACCAGTTCCGACGCCACCACGTCGGCGAAGCTGCCCTGCATCACGATCCTGCCTTGATGCAGCACGACGATGCGGGTCGCGACTTCCGCGACAAAATCCAGGTCGTGCTCGACGAGCAGGCAGCACAGCCCGTACCGGTGCGCGAGCGCCGCGAGCACGTTGCCGATCTGCGTGCGCTCGACCTTGGTCAGTCCCGCCGTCGGCTCGTCGAGCAGCACGATGCGCGGCTCCAGCGCGAGCACCATCGCCAGTTCGAGCGCCTGCTGCTCGCCGTGCGACAGATCCTTCGCGACGGCGTCGAGCTTGCGGTCGAGGCGCGTCGCCCGGATCACCTCCAGCGCGTACGGCGGCAGCGCGAGCGTCGTCGCGGAACGCATCAGAGACGGTCGCTCGACGATGGTGCCGGCGATGCGCAGGCATTCGGCCACGGTGAGGCTGTCGAACACGTTGGCGTTCTGGAACTTCCGGCCGAGGCCGAGCCGCACGCAGCGCTCCGGCGGCATCCGGCCGATCTCCGTGCCGCCGAGCGCGACCGCGCCCGACGAGCGCTCGGCGCCGTCGCTCATGCAGCGCATCAGCGTCGTCTTGCCCGCGCCGTTCGGGCCGATCAGGCCGACGAGCTCGCCGCCGGTCGCCTGCAGGTCGATGCCCTGCAATACCTTGAGACTGCCGAAATGCCGCTCGACCGCGCGCATGTCGAGGGCGGGCAAGGCGCAGGCCGTGGCTTCGCGTGCGCGTACCGGCCGCTCCACGAGCACCGGCAACGGCCGCCCGCTCGCGATGAAGCGGCGCACCGGCCTCGCGAGCAGCGGCACGAGGCCCTTCGGCAGCAGCACGATCACGACGACGAACGCGGCGCCGAGAATCAACTGCCATGCGAACGGCATGCTCCCGCTCAGGTAGGCCGTCGCGACGTTGATCAGCAGCGAACCGAGCACGGGCCCCCACAACGTGCCGCGCCCCCCGAGCGCGACCCACACGACGAGTTGCGTCCCGAGCAGGAAACCGGACAGCTCGGGCGCGACCACGCCGCTGAACGCGCCGTAGCCGAACCCGGCCAGCCCGGCGATCATCGCGGTCGCGATCAGCAGCACGATCTTGACGACCGACGTATTGATGCCGAGATACGCGCAGCGCGCCTCGTTGTCGCGGATCGCGACCAGCAGGCGGCCGCCGTCGCTGCGCACGAACACCCAGGCCAGCACCGCGACGGCCAGCAGCGCCGCACCGGCGATCCCGTACCACTGCGCGAGCGACAGGTCGAAGGTCTCGAAGCCGGTCAGCCCGGAGCTCGAGCCGGTCCATTCGCCGCCCGACAGCAGCGACTGCGTCAGCACGATCGGCAGCACCAGCGACATCACGGTCGCGAAGAACGGCGACGCGCCGCGATAGAACGACAGCCAGCCGAGCACCGCGGCGACGGCCGCCGTCGCGGCGAGCGCCGCGCCGATCGCGAGCATCGCGTGCGGTACCGAAAAACCGCCATGCGTGAACACGAGCCCGGCCGCGTATGCGCCGATGCCGAAGAACGCCGACTGGCCGAAGGTCAGGTAGCCGGTATAGCCCCACAACAGGTCGACCGTCACCACGACGATCGAAAAGAAAAACGCCTGGATCAGGACGTTCAGCAAATACGAACCGAACACGAACGGACCGGCGACCAGCAGCGCGGCCGCCACGGCGACCATGATCGCGAGATCTCGCCACGCCTGCGCACGCGGCGCACGCGCGGCCTGCGCCGCCGAATCGGCGTGATGCGGCTCGAACGAGGCGTCGACCTTAGCCATGAGCGAACCCCCGCGGACGGATGCGCAGCGTCAGTGCCGCGAGCACCGCGATCGTCAGGCCGCCCAGCACCGGGCTGACGAACGTGCTGACGAGCACCTGGCATGCGCCGAACACGACGCACGTGACGAGCAGGCTCGCCATCGAATGCCCCGAGACCATCACCAGCATGAACGCGCTGACGATCCACCCGACGCCCATGTCGGGATCGACGCTCGACAGCGGCGTGATCAGCGCGCCGGCGAGCGAGCCGAGCGCCGCGCCGAGGGCGAACGTGATGAAGCGGATGCGGCCCGAATGAATCCCGAGCCCGCGTGCGAGGTCTTCGTTCATGATGACCGCCCGCGTCTTCACGCCGAAGCGCGTGCCCGACAGCAGCAGCGTCAATCCCGCGCAGAGCCCGAGCGCGATCGGCACCAGCACCAGCCGGTAGGCCGAGTATTCCGTGCCCGCGATCGACACCGCGCCCTTCATCGAGGTTTCGACGAACTGCACTTCACGGCCGAACACCATCACGATGATTTGCCCGATCACGATGCCGAGCCCCCAGGTGGCCAGAATCGCGTCGAGCGGCCGTTTGTACAACGGCCGGACGATGATCCATTCGACCGCCATGCCGACCACCGTACCCACCGCGATCGCAAGCGGCACGCTCACCCACGGATCGAGGCCCAGCCGCGTCACGACGAAGCTCGCGTAGGCGCCCAGCGTGAGCAGCGCGCCATGCGCGAAGTTCACGATCTGCATCACGCCGAAGATCACCATCAGGCCGACGGTCACGATGAACAGCACGGCCGCCGTCGTACAGATGTCCAATGCCAGTCCCATGTCTCTCTCCCGGTTCAGGTCCGGTTCGCCGCCGGCGAACCCGTGTGCGCCGCGATGCGCCCTACTTGAGCTTCGGGCACTGCATGCCGGGGTCGACGTCGGTGAACGTCTGCAGCACCTTCACCGAGCCGTCCGGCTGAATCTGCCCGAGGCGCATCGCGAGCGGCACGTGACGGCTGCGGTTCATCGCAACCGTCCCGCGCGGCCCGTCGAACGACACCTCGCCGAGCGCTTTCACGACCTTCGACGAATCGGTCGACCCGGCCTTCTCGACCGCCGCCTTGTAAAGGAAGAACGCTTCGTACTGCGGCTCGGACAACTCGTTCGGCGTCTTCACGTCCTTGCCGAACTTGCCGTCGAGCGCCGCGATGAACTTGCGGTTCTGCGGCGAATCGATGCCGGTGAGGTAGGACGCCGTCATGAACACGCCGGTCGCGACGTCGCCCATGCCCTTGGCCGTGCCTTCGTCGATCGCGAGGTTGCCGTACGGCAGCGTGAGGCCCGAGCTCTTGAGCTGCTTCGCGAGCGCGACGTTCGGCGCGCCACCCGCCGTGGCGCTGATCAGCGCATCGGGTTTCGCCGCGCGGATCTTCGAGAGCACCGGCGTCCAGTCGGTGCCGTCGATCGGCAGGTAGGTCTCGCCGATCACCTTCCCGCCGTGCTGTTCGATGTACTGCTTCGTGAAGTCGAGCATGCCGCGGCCGAACGCGTAGTCGTTGCCGACCAGGTAGAACGTCTTCGCGCCGCGGCGCTTGTTGAAGTAATCGACGATCGGCGCGACCACCTGTTCGGGCACCCAGCCGTTCACGTACATCCACGGGCTGCACGAGCGGCCTTCGTAGAACGACGTGTAGATGAACGGCTTCTTGCCGCGTGCGACGATCGGCAGGGCCGCGTTGCGTGCGGCGCTCGTTTCCATCGAGATGATCGCGTCGACGTTCTTCTGGAACACCAGCGTGTCGTACGCCTTCTGCGCGCCCACCGCGCCTGAGCCGTCGTCGGCGATCACGAGTTCGACCGGACGCCCGAGAATGCCGCCCGCCGCGTTGATCTCGGCCACGGCCAGTTGCGACGACTGCACGACGGCCGGCGCGACGACGCTGTTGGCGCCCGACAGCCCGACCGCGACGCCGATCCGGATGGGCTCGGCCGCCGATGCGGCCATCGATGCCGCGACGATGAAGGCGGCGGCGATTGTCTTGTTCAACGACCTCATGATGCTTCCTTGTAGTGGTGGTGAGTCGCGGCGCATCGGGGGTGAATGACGCCAGGTGAGGCACGGGGAACGGGCGCCGCGGTCATGGCGGCGACACCGGCCAGCCGGTGCCGAGCATCGGGTCGTAGATATCCGCGCGCCGGTCGCGCAACACGTGGTTGCGCGCATTCAGCGCGCGTCCGGCACGCGTGCGGGCCACGTCGATCGTCCCGTAGACGATCTCCTCGCGATCGACGCTGGCCGGGCCTGCGACCGGCCAGCCATCGCCGCCGACGATCAGGCTCTGGCCGATGAACGGCTGGCCGCGCTCGATGCCGACCCGATCCGCGCACGCGATCGCGACACCGTTGCTGTGCGCGGCGGCCATCGTCAACGTGGTCGCCATGCCCGGACGGTCGTCGGGCTGCGACGGCATCGGCACCCAGTTGGTCGGCACGCAGACGAGATCGGCGCCCTGCATCGCGGCCAGTCGAAACGTCTCCGGAAACCACACGTCGTAGCAGATCGCCATCGCAATGCGTCCGAGCGGCGTGTCGAACACCGGCACACCGCGGTCGCCCGGCTCGAAAAAGCGCTTTTCGTTGTCCCACAGGTGCAGTTTCCGGTACACGCCGAGATACCCGCCGGGCCCCACGAACAGCGCCGAGTTGTAGAGCCGCGCGCCATCGCGTTCGGCGATGCCGCTCACGATGTGGACATTCAGCCGCCGCGCGATCGCTTCGAACGCCCGCGCGGTCGGGCCATCGGGCACGGGCTCCGCGAGCGCCAGCGCCTCGTCGCGATCCTCGAACACGTAGCCGCTGTTGGCCAGCTCGGGCAGCACGATCAGCGCCGCGCCGTTGCGTGCGGCTGTCTCGATCCGCTCGAGCGCAACTGCGAGGTTGTACTGCGCCGCGCCGATCCGAGGCTCCATCTGCACGCAGGCGATCACGAATGCACGCGCGTGCGCCGCATCCGCTTTCGCAGGGCCGTATTCCGCCATCTGTCGTTTCTCCCGAAAAACAAAAAGCCCCCGGACCGGCGTCGTGCGACGCAAGTTCGGGGGCTTCGTAGCCGTCCATATGTGGCGCGGCAACATTGCCGCGGAGGCGCCGTCGAGCATGGCGCCTCAGTCCGGCCGAATATATGAAGCCATTTTGGACGTGTCAAGCGATTCCTCCGTCGTCGTTGCGGATTCATGCCACCCCGCTTTTCGACGCACTTTTCGCGTGCGGCCGCGACGTCTGCCGGCCCGTCGCGGCCGCCCCGGCGCGACTACAGGATCTGCTGATCCAGCGGCGGGTTCTTGGGCAACGTGCCGCCGCGGTGCTTCACCATGCTCTGCACCGCGTTGATCGCCGCCGCGAGCGGACCGCTCGCGAAGCCGGCCTCGGCCGTCACCTTCTCGTTGATGAAATGCAGCCCGCTCGACTTCAGCGTGTTGGCGTACAGCGTGCGCGTATTGTCGAGATCGTTCGGCGCGTCCATCTTGAATGCGCCGCCCTGGGTCGGCACCTCGGTCCAGTGCGTGTAATGACTGCGCGCTTCCCAGTGCTTGTCGATCAGGTTCGCGAGATTGAGCAGCTTCCGGCCGTCCTCGGGTTCGGCGCGCTTCGCCGATTCACGCAGCGTGCCGAGCAGGTTCTCGATCTGCTCTTTCTTCGTCTTGCCCTCGACCTTCTTCGCGTTGTCGCCGAGCGTGTAGCTCAGGTAGATCACCGCGTTGGCGCCTTCCTTCGGGGGGGCGTGCAGATACAGTTGCTGGAACTCCGCGGTGGACTGCAGGTTCTTCGGCAATTCCTCCGGATGGAACTCGTCGGCCGGCACGGTCATCGTCATCTTGGTCGCGCCGACGATGTTGACGCTGTCCAGCGCCACGGCGAGTTCCGCCGGGACGAGGCTGCCCTCGCCCTGCTTCGTCAGGCCCAGTTGCGTCGCAATCTTCGGGCTCGCCGCGAAAAAGACTTCGTCGTACGTTTCGCTCTTCGTTTCGCCGTTTTCCTGCCACGACACGCGGTATTCATCCTTGCCGGTCTTTTCGTTGGTCGTCTTTTCGACGTCCGTGGCCGGCGCATTCAACCGGATCGCACCCTGATCCGCGAGCGACTTGCGGCCGGGCGGCAGCCCGTCGGTGTCCGCGATCACGCGCTTGAGAGGCTCGTCTGCGCCGTCCACCAGCAATTGGTGGTTTTCGAGCCGTTCGTCGACGAGGAAACGCATTTCCTCCAGAAAGCCCGTGTTGAAGTAGCCCTTGTAGCCGCCGACGCCGATGCCGTCCGCGCCGAAGGTTTCCCAGTGCTTGTCGTCCCAGTGAATGCCGTTTTCCTTCAGCAGATGCTCGACGCCCTCCTTGAACGTGAACGGATCGAACCGGTTCTTCGCGGCCTCGCACAACTCGCGAAATTTCGCCGTATCGCCCGCGTCCCGCGCGTCGCGTATCGGCTGCGTTAGCGATCCCATCGCCTTGAGGAAGTCCGATCTCACCTGCCTCGACACCGGGTTGGCCGGCTCCTTGCCCGGCTCCACCTTGCGCACGCTGTCCTCGAGCAGCAGCAGCGCACCGACCTGGCTCGGGTTCGTGAAATCGATATGCCTGAGTTCGTAGTGTTCCGCGAAGCTCCAGTAGAAGTTGCCGTGCGTCGTGTGAAAACGCATGCCGCCGGGGTGCGTGGCCGTCGGGCTCTGGGTGCCGTCTTCGAGCTGGCGACGATGCGTCGCGAGGCGGCCGCCGATGTGATCTTCCGCCTCGAGCACCGTCGACGTCACGCCGATGCGGTTCAGGCTGTCGGCCGCCATGATCCCCGCCGGGCCCGCGCCGATCACGCACACCCGGAGCTTTTCCGCGACGTCCTTCGGCAGGGTTCCGACCTTGCGGCCGTTGTCCCAGTAGAAGCCCTTGTAGTCGTACATGTGATCGAGCGGCAACGTCATGCGCATGTCGGCATCGCGTGCGCGGACCGTGCCGCGATGCGTTTCGTCGGTGGCCGTCCGCCCGAACGACTCTTCCAGGGCCGTGCGCGCCGGCGCGCCGCAGGCGGCCAGCAGGCGCTCCGCATCCGCGGTCGGCATGTGGGCCGCCGTGTGTTCGAGCCACGTCGCGACGTTCGGCTTGCCGGCGAGCCGCTTGTTCCCGGCGCCGACCGTGTCGAGCACGTCGCTTTTCTCGCGCTCGGACAGTGCGTGCCAGTGCAGCGTCAGTTCGCGGCGCATCTGCTTGACCTCCGGCGCCGACGTCAAGGTCGAGAGCGTGGTCAGGTTGGTCGTCATCGCTTCCAGCAGCTTGGCGCGATTGTCTGCGGACGGCCATTTGCCCGCCGCCTGCGAGAAGTAGTGGCCGAGCGACTGCGGTGTGAGCGGCGGGATGTCGCGCCCTTGGGACGACAGCTGTTCGCGTGTCGGCCGCGCCCTGTTCTTGGACGATTCGGCGCCCAAGCTGAAGGCCGCCGTATCCACGCGGCTCGACGGCCAGCCACTGGGCGTGTCGACACGCGAACGCTTGGTGGCGGCCTCGAGTTCGGTGGTCGACGCACGCGGGCTGCCCTGCGTCGGGATCGCACTGCGGCGCGTCACGCCCGTGACTTCGGGCAGCGTCGAACTCGACGGGCCGACGGGCGACGACGGCGATGCCGGACGCTCGAGCGTCGCGTGTTCCGCGCTGTCGGAGGTGTGAACGTGAGGATTGACCGATTCCATTTCGACGTTTCCTTTCGGGTTGCAGAAGGGGATTGAGACAACGATGGGGTGAAACGGGCCGTGCCGGATGCGTGACGGCCCGAATCGGGGGTCCCGGCACACCGCGACGCTCGGGCCGCGATGCTCCGGGCGACGACGGCGACGTCAGGACGCGTCGCCCGTCGACGTTCGCCGCGGCGACTCCGCCGGCGGCAGTGCTCGCGACACGTCGGCGGGCGACGACGACGCCGGCGCGGGCAACGCACCCGATACGACCGGCTCACTGCCGTGTTCGCTGCCGCTGTGTTCGTCGACTTCCTCGATGCGCGACGACACGTCGTCCTCGTCATGGGCCAGCGCGGGCCTTCTCGATATCAGCGCGTCGCAGGTCTGGATCAGCGTGCCGAACGCCTCGGTCGCAAGGAACTCCATGATCATCAGCGCACCGGGCACCGCCAGCGCCGAACGCGGCGAGATCCGGCCTTTCGGCAGATTGGCGTTGTCGGGATCCTGTTCGATCAGGTGCGAGGTCAGCACGAGCGCGATCGCGATGACGAAGCCCGCATGCGCCGGCACGCCCGCCAGTCGGACGAACCTTTCCGTCCAGAGCGTCTTGATGCCCTGCCCCATGGCGCGCGCGGCGTCGCTGCCCGATTCGAGCAGGCTCTTGTTGTGGTTCGCGAGTCTCGCTTCGAGCCGGTCGAGCGGTTGATGCGCGATCAGTTCGCCATGCGTCGGCACCTCGATGCCTTTTTCCCGCATCGCATCGCCCGATTGCCGCAACCGGCCGAGCGCCGACTTCACCGCGCCGCCCACGGCGCTCAGCGCGCTTTCGAGCGTCTCCGCGCCAAAGAACGTCGCAGCGTCGGCATACACGTCGTTCAATACCGTCAGTTGCTGGTCGAGCGAACCGCCCGTATGCATCGCATGCAATACGGGCACGATCGTAACCGTCGCGCGCACCAGTTGACGCTCCATCTCGGCCCGCATGCCCGGCGGCAAGGCTTCTTCCGCATACCGGTTGTAGCGGCGCTGCACGGAAGGCGGCAATCCGGTCGTCTCCAGCGGCGGGATGTAGTGCGCCTCGAGGCCTTCGCGCGCACCGGTCGTGTTGGTCGTCGTGAACATGACCGTCGCACCGATCGGCAAACCGGTGGCCGGCGACGGCACGTGCTTGCCCACGTATGTGCCGGCAAGCGACAGTGCGACGAGGTAACCCGAACGCCCGACGAGCGGGGCCGCCATCTCCGCGATGGACATCTTCAGGAAGCCGCGCAGCGCCTTCTCGTCCGTCACGCCATGCCGTTCGTACAGCGGCGCGCGTTCGAGCAGGCTTCGCAGCACGTCGTCGGGCATGCGGTCGGCGTGCTTGCCGTACAGCACGTGTGCGGTCGTGGCCGCGATCCTGACATGCCCGGCCGGTACGCCCGAGCCGCCGAGCGCCGCCAGCCTGTGTTCGCATGTCGCGCGCCCGACTTCGGCATCGATGTCGCGCGGCACCGGCATGCGCCGCAGGCGCAGGGTCGTGACGGGTTCGTGGCCGGAAGCGGCGGCCGGGCCGGTGCGCGCGGCCGGCAACCTCGCCGAGTGATGGGCCATCGACGTCGACTCCGGCCGGGACGTCGTCGCATCCTCCCGAGTACGTTCGGTTTCCTCGGGCAGTTCACCGGTCGCTTCGTGTTGCGCAATCGTGGAGGGTTCCATAGGTATCCTGATAGATCGGTTTTCAGTCGACGAGGCGAATGCCGCACGCGCCACGGGGAGGCGCTCGCGCGCCGGCGACCAGGCGTGGCCGGCATCCACGGCACGGCGTCGTTCCCGATACGAGAATAGGATTCGTCGCGGCCGGCCACCCCGCTTGCGCGAAGCCGTCGCGCGACGCGCGAAGCGCCGCCGCGCCGGCCCGTGCGTTCAGCGGCCGGGCCGGCGCGCGATCGTATGCAACCCGTCCCGCAGCGGTGTATCGAGCGTGGCCGGCGCCGTCGCGAGGGCGCGCTGCGCATGCGCGGCGGCATTGACCGCATCGCCGAGCGCGTCATAGATCTCCGCCAGCCGGCTCAGCACGTCGAAGGTGTCGTAGCCGCCTTCGAGCGCGCTCATCAGGAACGGCAGCGCCGCGCGCCGGTTCGCGTCGCCGCCGCTCGCCAGCAGCAGGCGCGCATGCAGATAGCTCCATTCGGGAAGCGCGGGCACGTCGTTGGCGAGGGTCGACAGCGCGTCGCGCGCGAAGCCGGGGTCGACACCCGCGTCGATCATCGCCCGCACCATGTCGCCCACGATGCCGTGGTGCCTGCGCGTGCGGTACAACTCGACGATCAGCTCGCCGAATTCCGCGTTGACCGCGCGCAGGCGGCTCGCCATCGCGTCCGCGCGCGCGCCGCGCACGGGCTCGCCGTCCCACGCGACGATGTCGTACAGTTCGGCGCCGAACGGGCTCAGGTCGATCCAGCGCGGCGCGCGGCGCCCGCCTTCGATCACGTGCAACCCGCAGCCGGTGCCCGCTTCCCGCGGCGCCGGCGCGGCGGCGGCCGGCCACGCCACGCTCCGGCTCTTGCTGCGCGTGCGCGCCATGCTGGTGCCGACGAACAATCGCCCGGCATGCGCCAGCGCGCCGCGCACATACCCGTCGAGCGGCCGGTCGGCACCGCGCGGCGCGCCCGCGACATGCACGAGGCTGCCGTCGCGCGACGACACGCACAGCAAGGTCCCGCGATCGATGAACAGCGAGTGCGGATGGCGCAGCCCGCGCCTGACGACGCGGCCCGCATCGGTGAGATCGAGGATCTGCCCGTCGCAGGCGTCTCGCCACGACGCGCCGGGCTTGCAGCCGAACATCGACAGATAGACGTGTCCGCCGAATGCCTGTAGCGAATTCATGTGCAGCGTATCCACGCCCGGCTCGATCTCGAAGAACACGCGCAGGTGCAGCGCGCCGTCGCGCGGCCAGTCGATCGCGAACACCTGGTTGGTGCCGCTGCTCACGACGAGCAGTTCGCCATCCCACGCCAGCAGCGAATGCGCATCCAGCACCGGCGCAAGCCGCGCCACGCGCCGGATGCGCGCCGACGCATCGATTTCGGCCAGCAGCGTGCCGACCGTGCCGGGCACGCGAATCTGCAGCGCCGCGTAGTAGCTCGCATCGACGCGGCACAGCCCGGTCGCGCCGACGACCTGCGCGGCGACATCGCCCAGATCGATCCATTCGAACGTGTCGGCATCGACATCGAAGCGCGCGAGCACGTGTCCGGACGGCTTGGCGTAGCAGAAGCTCAATAGCAGTTGGGTCATGAAGGCATCGGGTCGTGAAGGAACAGGCGGATGCGCCGCTACCGCACGGGTCGCGGTGCACGGACGATCATCGGTACCAGGCGGCGCAGCAGGTCGTCGGTGCACTGCGCCGGCGTGCGGCCGCCGGTGTCGACGACCATCGCCGGCGAAGTCGGGCGTTCGTACGGCGATCCGACGCCGGTCAGGCCGTCGAGCCCGCCGGCCCGCGCGAGCCGGTACAGCCCTTTCGGATCGCGGGCTTCGCAAACCGCGAGCGGCGTGCTGACGAATACTTCGACGAAACGCGATGCGCCGACGATCGCGCGGGCGAGCGCGCGTTCGCGTCGATACGGCGTGATGAGCGCCGCAATGACGACGAGTCCCTGATCGTTGAGCAGGCGCGCGAATTCGGCCGCGCGTCGCACGTTTTCCGTACGATCCGACGGGGTGAAACCGAGATCGCGGCTCGCGCCGCCGCGCAGCACGTCGCCGTCGAGCGTCGCGGCGACCACGCCACGCGCCGACAGCGCGGCGCACAGGTGCACGGACAGCGTCGATTTGCCCGCGCCGCTCAGGCCGGTCAGCCATACGGTGACCGCGCGCTGGCCGGGCACGACGGCGATGCCGTGCCGCGCGTCGTGCATGCCGCTCGCCCGCGCGTTCATTGCGCCGCACCGTCGATCGACATCGCCCCCCACTTCACGAGCGTCGCCTTGACGAGCCGTGCGTACTCGTCCCGCAGGCGCGGGCTGCGCGAATGATAGGCGCCGACCGCGTCCCAGGTATTGCCGTAGGCGGCAATCTGCTTGCGCAGATGCCACGCGGCCACGTAGACGTTCACGCATTCGTCGAGCAGATCCTTGGCGCGAATGCCGAAGGCGGCCAGCTCGCGCAGATGAATCGAATTGATCTGCAACTCGCCGATGTCGGTCGTACCGTTCTTGTTGCGGTGGATCGCCTGCGGATTGCCGCGCGACTCGACGTTCGCGATGGCCCGCAGGATCATCGGGTTGACACCGTGATACGCGGCGGCCGATTCGAAACAATCGGCGTGCGCGGCCGTGCCGGCGCAGGCGAGCCACACGCACAACGCGACGCGCGGTACCCAGCGGCGCTGCCGTGGCGGCGCCGAATGACGTTGGTTCATGGTCGACCTCGAGAAGATCGGGAATGGCGGTCAGCGACCGCGTCGAAGCGAAACTTAGCGACGTATCGCGGGGCGCGTCGAGCGTCGATCGGCGGCTGCGGGTGCCGCGCTTCGGATTGACGCCGTTCGCTTCGGCACGCATCGACGCGTGCGAAAGCGGCCGATGCATCTGCTTCGCGCTCGCGCGAGGGGCTTCGCGCGCCGCGCCGCGCGGCCGCGGCGGCCCGGTATAAAACGTTCATCCCCCCGCGCCGACGCCGCTCGGCCGGCCACCTGGATCGTCTGGAGACCGCCATGCCGAGAACCGAGGAACGCGCCTCGAACCTTCATCCCGACGAGTTCGGGCACGATGCGCTCGCGCATGACGCCGGAAGCGATGACGGCCGCGTCGCGTCGTCGCGGCTGGACCGCGAGCGATTCCACGCGCTGCGGCCGAGGTCCGCCAGCGAGTCGCGAATTGCGCAGTGGAGGGCGAACGTCCACCGATCGATTCACGGCGAAGATTTGCCTCCGGCGTGGGTGTCGCATCCCGAATCGTCTCGATTGGCGGAAGGTGTGTCGCCCCTGCCCGGTGCGCCTGCCCCGTTCACGTCGGCACCGCCGGGACGCCGGCCGGTCGGTGCGATGCCGTCGCGTCACGGGCCGACGGCAAACGACGACCATGCGCACTATGCGCAGTTACCGTCCGAGGACGGCCGGTCCCAGGTGGGCGAATCGTGGATGCCAATGCCGCCGCGCTCCGTCAGTCCGATCTCGTCCTTGCATGAGCGGCGCACGCCGCTCGACCGCCACGCACCGGCATCCGATGACGGCCGCGTCCCGCTGCTGTCGGACGACGACGCTTTCCGCACGGACCCGCGGCGCACGCCGTTCCCGTCGCGGCCGGTCACCCCTTCGACAACGTTCGACCCGAGTGATCGCGATACCCGTGCCGGCACGTCCGCGTTCACTGATCGCGCCACGTACGATGCGTCGAGCAACTGGCAGGATCCGTCGTTTCAGAACGATTTCACGCCGGGCATGCAGCGCCCCGGGCAGCCGCGCCGCCCCGGCATGAACGCGCCCGACAACCGCTGGACCTCGCGGCTCCGGCCATGGGAAAACGTCATCGAAGGCGGGGCCAGCGTGATGGCGATGATGGCGAGGACCATCATCAGCGTCGTGCAGTCGATCGCGCAGATCTTCGAGAAATGGGGCGACGCGCTCGTTTCGCTGACGCGTCGTTGACCAAACCCACCTCATCATGATGCCCATGTTCGACGAAACCCTGCCGCACAAGACGCTTTTCGAGCTGCTGACGGACGCCACCGACGATCGCGACGCGTTCTACGACGCGATGCCTGCACTGCCCGGCGCCTATCGAGACGTCAGCGGCACCTGGATGGTCGGCCGCTATCGGCTCGCGTGCGCCGTGCTCGACCACCCGGCGCTGACGACCCGTTCGCCGCTGGTCGAATGCGACGTCGTGCGCGACGAAGCCGGCCTGCTCGACACGATGCTGTTTGCCGACGATTCGATGCACGAACGCATGCGCAAGACGTTCGCACCGCTGTTCGCGAAGCCGCGCCTGGCGGCGCTGCGCACGCACCTCGCCAGCGACCTCGACGCGCTGCTCGAGCAGATTCCCGATCCGCGGCGCTTCGACCTCGTCGAGCACATCGCGCAGCGCCTGCCGGCGCTCGCGGCATGCCGACTGCTGGGCATCGACCCCGTGCACGCGCCGCGCCTGCAGGCTCAGTCGATGGGGCCGATCCGGCTGATCAGCGCGATGCCGATCGGGCCTGCGGACCACGCGCTGGCCGTCGCACAGACACGGCGTTTCGTCGACGAGCTGGACGTGCATCTCGATACCGTGTGCGCCGTGCTGCAGGCCGGCGGCACGCGCCCGGCGCTCGCGCGCCGCCAGTTGCTCGCCAATGTGCTGCTGACGTTCATCGCGGGCTACGGCACGACCATGCTGTCGCTGGGCAACACGTTCGCGCAGGCGCTGGCGCGCCGCGATCTGTGGCAAGCGCTCGTGCAGGAGCCGCGGCGCGTGCCGCTCGCGCTTCGCGAACTGATGCGGGTCGAACCGGCCGTGCACGTGATGATTCGCTTCGCGCGCGCCGACGTCGAACTCGACGGGCTCCGCATGGCGAAAGGCGATGTCGTCGCCGTGGTCGCCGCCGCCGCGAACCGCGATCCCGACGAATTCGCCGGGCCGGGCGACATCCGTCTCGATCGTGCGCACGGCGGCCTCGTATTCGGTGCCGGTTCGCACGGATGCCTGGGCGCCGCGCTCGCACGCATGCAGCTGGCCGTCGTATTCGAAACGCTGCTCGCCCGCATGCCCGGCCTCATGCTCGAACCCGGCGCGCACTCGCGTCTGCAGGAAGGGGCGTTCCGCGGCTACCGCTCGCTGCGGGTGTACGACGCGGCCGCGCCTGAGCGGCGCGGACACACGGGCCGTCGAAAGTAACAGAACGTCACAAATGCCGGCCGCGGCGAAGCGACGGTGCCACGATGCGCTCACCGACACGTTCGTGTCATCCATCACGGGAGCGTCTCATGTCCTCATCGATCTACTTCGCCGTGGCGTCGACCCTCGCGTCGGTCGACGCCGAATCGCCGCTGTTCACCATGATGTTGAACGGCCAGTTCCGCGAGGCGTCGGTTGCCGCGGCGACGCGCGCCGAGCCGGCCGTGCCGGGCGTGCCGGCCGACTATGCGAGCCTGCAGACGTACGCCGACGTGCTGCTGGTGCTCGGGCAGTACGAAGAAGCCGAGGACGCATACCGGCATGCGCAGAAGGCCGTTCGCGGCGAGCACCGGACGGCCCGCGCCGCACTGTCGCGCAACGCCGGCTGGCAGGCCCTGTTCCAGAACCATCTCGGGACGGCGCTCAAATGCTTCCAGCGCGTGAGCGACGACGAAGACGCCAGCGCCGGCCAGCGGCTCGAAAGCCTCGTCGGCTCGGTGCTGGTGCTGTTCAGGCTCGGCCGGCTGGACGGCGTGCATGCGCTGCTTACCGCGTTGCACGGACAGGCGGCCTGCGCGCAGGATGCGCGCTGGGCGCGCGTCGCCTACATGCTGAACCGCGACATCGTCGATCAGTACAAGCTGCGTTCGAGTGCCCAGTTGGCCGATCACATCTACTGGCATTCGGCGGCACTCGAAACGCGCTCGAAGGCATTCGACGAGACGTTGCCCGCGCAACCCGACGCCACGCCGCCGATCGGCGTCCTGTCACGCCACGCGGATTATCTGAATCACCTGCGGGCGCTCGCGGGCGGCGCCGAATCCTCGCTCACCCGCATCGAAACGCATCTGCGCTGGAGCCAGGGTGCCGGGCTCGCGGAATACCATCGCGAATTGCGGCTCGAAGTCACGCTGGCCGCGCTCGCGGGGCGCCTCACGCACGTTGCCGAAACCACGCTCCACGTGTTCGGCGAACGCGCGTTCCAGGGCAACCAGCATGCACACTGGTACAACGAGCTGCTCTATTGCCAGTCGAAACTGCGCCAGCAACAGGGCCGCCTGCAGGACTACGCGCAGATGTACGCGCGCTATGCGCTGCAGTCGCTGCGCCACGTGCGCGCCGACAGCGCCGCCGTGCCGGCGGTGGCCGCCGAACGCGCGCAGCCCGCCGCCGACGACATCAGCGCGCGGCTGCCCGGCAAATACCGGCGCGCCTATCGTTACCTCGTCGAGCACCTCGAGCGGCCGGATCTGTCGGTACGCGAAGTGGCCAGCCATATCGGCGTCACGGAACGTGCGTTGCAGGCCGCATTCAAGGCCAATCTCGGCTATACGCCGAGCCAGTTGATCCGCACGCGGCGCATGGAACATATCCGCCACGACCTGCTCGAGGACGACGCGCACACGTCGAGCGTGCTGCGCATCGCGAACCGCTGGGGCGTCCAGCATCGCTCGACGCTGCTGAACGGCTATCGTCAGCTGTTCAACGAAGCGCCGTCGGAAACGCTCGCGCGCTGACGCACATGTGCGCCACATGCCCGTCCATGCCGGACGCCGCCGCGCCCCGCTTCGCGGTTCCGCGCGTCATCGAGGCCGGCGCCGTGCGGCTGCGCCCGTTTCGCGCGGACGATGCGCCGGCCCTGTTCGCGGTCCTGCTCGGCGATCCCGGCGTGACGGCGTGGCTGCCGATGCGCACCCATGCGAACGTCGCCGAAACGCAGGCGTTCATCGTCGGTTGCGACGCGGCCTGGCACGCCGGATGCCGCTATACGTGGGCGCTCGAGGACGCCGCCAGCGGCACGCTGCTCGCCGCGATCGAATTGCGGCCCGAGCCGCCGCGCGCGGAGATCGGCGTCGTGATCAGCCGGCTCGACGGTCACCGGCGCCGGCGGGCGTGTCTCGCCGCGCTGCTCAAGCTCCTGCGCTGGCTGCTGGCACGGCCTGCCCTGTGCCGCATTCACGCGTATTGCGCGCCGGAAGGCGCCGCCGCCGGCACGCTCACGCGGCTCGGCTTCCGGTTCGAAGGCCGGCTCACGAACTGGGAACCGCGCCCCAACCAGGGGCTGGCCGCCGCCGATGCGCTGCTCTTCGCGATCACGCGCGAGCCAGGCGCGGCCGACGCGGCGGCTGCGCCGCCGATGCACCGGCTGGTCGACACCTGAGTGCGGGGCGCCAATGCGCCGATGCCCGGCCGCCAGCCGCAGTCGACGCATCGCGATTCCGAGCGATTCCGCAGATGTTGAAAGACGCCGTTAAAAACGCTGGGAAGCGGCCACATGAAAGCGTATCGTCTCCCAAATTTCGAGACGACGAGCTGCCATGCGATGCACTGATCCGCTCGGGTCGAATTAACGTTTACCAACGAGCGCCACCCATACCGAGATCACCCCGGCGGCGCTCGTTCATCACGATCGGCCCCGAAAAGTCGGCACCGCTTCCCTATCGCGCCAAAACCCGCTCCACCAACCTCACGAAATAGCTCGCCCCCACCGGCAGCAACGCATCGTTGAAGTCGTAACTGGCGTTATGCAGCAGGCAAGGCCCGCCGCCATGCCCATGCACGCGATGATCGCCCGCCCCATTCCCGAGGAACGCATAACAACCCGGCTTCTCGCGCAGCATGAACGAGAAATCCTCCGCCGCCATGGTCGGATCGGCGGCCGCGTTCACATGCGCCTCGCCCACCAGCTCGCGCATCACCGCCACCGCCACCGCTGTCTGCTCGGCGTCGTTCACGGTAGCCGGATACTGGCGCTGGAAATCCACCTCGCTCTCGCAATCGAAGGCCGCGGCCGTCGCGGCCACCACCGCACGCATGCGCGTCTCGATCAGGTCGAGCGTCGCATCGGAGAAGGTCCGCACCGTGCCGCCGAGCCAGGCATCGGTCGGCACCACGTTCATCGCCTCGCCCGCATGCACCTGCGTGACCGACAGCACCGCGCCGTCGATCGGATTCCGGTTGCGCGTGACGATCGCCTGCAAGGCGCTCAGCACCTGTCCCGCCGCGAACACCGGATCGCGGCCCAGGTGCGGCATGGCCGCGTGGCAGCCGGCACCGCGCAGGTTGATCCGGAACAGGCTGGTCGAGGCCATCAGCGGCCCCGGCCGCACCGCGAAATCGCCGGCCGCGATGCCGGGCCAGTTGTGCAGCCCGAACACGGCATCCACCGGGAAACGCTCAAACAGGCCGTCCTCGATCATCGCGCGCGCGCCGCCGCCCGCCTCCTCGGCCGGCTGGAAGAACAGCTGCACGGTGCCGTCGAACTCGCCATGCCGCGCCAGATGGCGCGCGGCCCCCAGCAGCATGGTGGTGTGCCCGTCGTGGCCGCAGGCATGCATCGCGCCGGGCACCGTCGAACGATGCGCGAAGGTGTTGGCCTCCTGTACGGGCAGCGCATCCATGTCGGCGCGCAGGCCGATCGCGCGCGCGCTACTGCCGCGCTTCAAGGTGCCGACCACACCGGTGCGGCCGACGCCGCGCGTGACGGCATAACCCCATTGCTCGAGCCGCTCGGCGACGAGCTCCGCGGTGCGGAACACGTCGTAGCCCACCTCCGGATGGGCATGGATATCGCGGCGTATCGCCGTCAGTTCGTCGGCGTGCGCGACGATGGAATCGATCAATTTCATGCGGATGGGAACGCTTTTGTCGGTCGTCGCGGCACGGCGGTGGGCCGGTCCATGCCGCCCACCGCCGTGCCGGGAGGCATCAGATATGGAACAGCTGCGCCACCAGGGTCGCGCCGATGAAGGTTCCGGCATTGGCCACGAAGGACACCAGCACGATGCGCCAGCCGAGCCGGCGGAAGGCCGGGATGTCCTTGGCGATCGACAGCCCCGCAAATACCAGCATCGGCGTGGTCACCCCGAGGAAATCATTGTGCGAGCTGAGCGCGGCGATCTGCGAAGCCCACGGGCACCACGGCGAGGTCAGGAACATCGCCACCACCGATACCCAGCAGACCGCCGGAATCCGCCGCCCCGTCACGCGCGCCAGCGCATCGCCGACGATCGTCGCGCACACCATGATCGCGATTCCCGGCAGTCCCGCCAGCGGTGTGGTGCCGTGGGCGATCCAGTCGCACACCAGCGCCATCGCGGCCGTCACGATCCAGGCCAGCAGCTTGCCGCCGTAGCCGAGCGCGGGCGCCTCGGTCCGCACTTCGCCCAGCGACGGGCTGGCCGCCTCGGGCTGTGCCGACGCCTTGGTGGTGCGGCCGATCAGCGGCTCCAGCACGCGATAGCCCCAGACCGCGAGCGGCAGCGAGATGAACAGCGTGAAGTAAGTGCCGATGGTGGTGGTGATCAGGTTGCTGGCCGCGGCGAAGGCAAGCACCGATTTCGCCGTCTCCGGGTCCTGCTGCGCGGCGATCGCGCCCGAGGCAGCCGCCATCATGCTGCCCGAGCCGACGCCAGATCCCATCGCCAGCGCGAGCGGATCGAAGATGCCGAGGCTGCTCACGAAACCCGCGAACACGGCGATGAACACCGCACCGAACACGGTGCCGGTCAGGTACTCGGCCAGCACGCCGCGGCCCTCGGCCGAATCCATGCCGTACTTCTCGCCGATGATCGCCAGGCTCGGCTCGCGCCCCACCGAGAAGGTCGCGCCGATCGCCTCGCGCTTGATGCCGAGCAGCAACGCGAGCGGCAGGCCGAGCAGGATGGTGCCGACGAAGTGGCCGAATTCCTGGAAGGCCAGCGCCCAGCCCGCCGAAGCCAGCTTGGGCAGCGCGCTGCCCACCATCAGCCCGAGCTTGGAGACGAACAACAGCAGCGCCGGCTGCAGGATCGCGGCCGCGAAGAACTGGTCGGGCACGCTCAGGCGCGCGCTGCTGTTCCAGCGCGCGCTGGCCAGCCCCACCGCGGCGCCGAGCAACAGCGCCCAGATCATCGGCAGCAGCACGACCTTGCCCGGTCCGAGCTTGAACGTGAACGAGCCGATCCATTCGGCGACCAGCAGGATGCCGGCCGCGTAAAGCAGGACCTTGGCGGTGGCCGCGCCGCCAAGCTCGCGGCGCTCGATACCCAGTGCGTGTTCCATGACGAATCTCCCCTTGAAGCCCGGCTGCCGTCGAATGCGGGCGGTGTTACAAATAACCGAACGCGGTGGGCGGCGCTTCAGCCGTCTCGACCCACACGCTCTTGGTCTGCGTGTATTCGTACAGCGCCTCGACCCCGCTCGAGCGGCCGTAGCCGCTCATGCCGTAGCCGCCGAACGGAGAGGCCACGTTGATGGTCTTGTAGCCGTTGACCCAGAAGGTGCCGGCATTCACCTGCGCGGCCACGCGATGCGCGCGCGCCACGTCGGTGGTCCAGGCCGCGCCGGCCAGGCCGAAGTCGGTGTCGTTGGCGATCGCGATCGCCTCCTCCTCGGTGTCGAACGGGATGGCGGCCACCACCGGCCCGAAGATCTCGGTGCGCGCCACCTCCATCGCGTTCGACACGCCGGCCAGCACGGTGGGCGCCACGAAGTAGCCGCCGCGGCCCTCCCCGACGGCCTCGGCCGAGCCGCAGGCGAGCGTGGCGCCCGCCGCCACGCCGCGCGCAATCATCGACATCACGTGGTCGTACTGCTTGCGATTGTTGATCGGGCCCACCTCGGTCGCATCGTCGAGCGGCGCGCCGACACGGATCTTCTTCGCCCCGGCAGCCACCATCGCGACGAATTCGTCATAGACGGCGCGCTGCACCAGCAGGCGCGAGCCGGCCACGCAGCTCTGGCCCGCGCCGGCGAAGATCGCCGCCTGGGCGGTCAGCGCGGCGCGCTTGAGGTCGGCATCGGCGAACACGATATTGGCCGACTTGCCGCCCAGCTCCAGCACGCAGGGCAGCACGCGGCGCGCGGCGGCCTCGGCGATGCGCGCGCCGGTGGCCGGCGAGCCGACGAACACCACCTTGCTCACCACGCGATGCGCGATCGCGGCCTGCCCGGTAGTGTGACCGAAGCCGGCCAGCACGTTGACCAGGCCGCGCGGCAACCCGGCCCGCTCGCCGAGCCGGGCGACCGCCAGCGACGTGAAGGGCGTCAGCTCCGAGGGCTTGAGCAGCACGCCGTTGCCCATCGCCACCGCGGGCGCCACCTGCCAGCCGCAGGTGAACACCGGCGCGTTCCAGGGCGTGATCTGCAGCACCACGCCGGCCGGCTCTCGGCGCGTGTAGTTGAGGTGCGAGGTCGGCACCGGGATCACGCTGCCGTAGAACTTGTCGGTCCAGCCCGCGTAGTACTCGAACATCTCGGCGACCTTGGCCACCTCGCCCCGGCAGTCGCGGATCGGCTTGCCCGAGCCCAGCGCCTCCAGCCGCGCGATCGCCTCGGCCTCGGCGCGGATCGCACGCGCCACCTCCTGCATCACGCGGCCGCGTGCGGCATGCGTGAGCGCCCACCATTCGCACTGCGCGCGGCGCGCGCTTTCGGCAGCATGGTCGATCACGGCTGCGCCGGCGTCGCGATAGGCGAGCGTGGCCTCGCCCGTCGCCGCATCGTAAAGCTGGATCGTGTCGCCCTGGCCGGCGACGAGTTCGCCGTCGATATACGAGCCGATCGTGGCGGCACCGGGGAAGAAATGCGCGAAGGCGGCGAGCAACTGGTCTGCGTGCTGGGTCATGTCAGGTTTCCGTATACGGGTCGAGCGGGATCGTGGCGCGGGCTGCCCGGCCTCAGGCAGGGTCGAGGAAGTCGACGATGCGGTTGAAGTCCTCGCCGTCGGCGACGAATACCTCGCTGGCGGCCCACACGCGCGCAGCCTGGCGCGCCACCGGCGCGACGCTGTCGAACTGGTCGAGCAGGCCCAGCGCGAGCCGCACGTCCTTGCGCATCAGCTTCATGGTGAAGCCGGAATCGAACTTGCCGTTGAAGATCCAGGTCGGGTAGTTGGTCAGCGTCGCGCTGTTGCGGCCAGAGCCGCCGTTGAGCGCCTCGACCAGCTTTTCCGGATCGACGCCGGCCGCGCGCGCGGTGCGCACCGCCTCGCTGGCGGCCAGCAGGTGTACGCCGGTCAGCAGATTGTTGAGCAGCTTGGTGACGTGGCCGGCGCCCACCGGGCCCACATGCACGCGCTTGGCGCTGATCACCGCGAGGATCGGCTCGATGGCCGCGATATCGCTGTCCGAGCCGCCCAGCACCATGGTCATGGTGGCGGTGGCCGCACCCTTCGGGCCGCCGCTCACCGGGCCGTCGACGAAGCCGATGCCGCGCTCGGCCAGGGCCGCCGCCACGCGCCGCGTGCTGTCCGGATCGGCCGTGGTGGTGTCGATCACGATGCTGCCCGGCCTGGCGTTCTCGAGCACGCCGCCCGCACCCAGCACCACCGCCTCGACCACCGCCGAGGTCGGCAGCGACAGCAGCAGCACGTCGGCGTCGCGCGCGATCTGGGCCACCGAATCGCGCGCCGACAGCACCGCCTGCCCGGCCAGCGCGAGCGCCACGCCGGGCGCCGCGTCGTAGCCGAGCACCGTGTAGTCGCCGCGCCGCAGCGAACCGGCCATGCCGCGCCCCATGTTGCCCAAACCGATCACGCCCACCGTTTTCATCCGACGACTCCTGATAACTGTTGGTTCGAGGCCGGCGCGCCAGCGTCGGCCCGCCTTGCATAGCCACGATGTTCGGTCCGGCGACCCGTATAATCAATCAACGCCAATATTGATATTGTTCTCTTTTTTAGAACACCAGGATCATGAGCGATACCCTTACCGACAGCCGGATCGTCTATTTCTACGAGGCCGTGCGCTGCGGCACGATCCGCGCCGCGGCTGACTGGCTCGACGTGGCGCCCTCGGCCGTGAGCCGCCAGATCGGGCTGCTGGAGAAGGAGCTCGACGCCACCCTGGTGGAGCGCCACGCACGCGGCGTGACGCCCACCGAGGCGGGACGCTGCGTGATCGAGTATTTCCGCGAGCAGCTCGCGCACCGCGACGACCTGATCTCGCGCCTGCAGGAGTTGCGCGGGCTCAAGACCGGCCAGGTCAGCCTGGTGCTCGGCGAGGGCTTCGTCTCCGACCTACTGGCCGGGCCGATGCAGCAGTTCTGCCGGCAGTTCCCCGGGATCCGCGTCAACCTCGACGTGGGCAGCACCAACGACGTGATCCGCAAGATCTCGAACGACGAGGGCGAGATCGGCCTGGTCTACAACCCGCCCGCCGAGCCCAAGCTGGTGTCGCGCGCCTCGAAGCGGCAGCCGATGATGGCGATCGTCGGCCCCGACTTCCCGCGCCGCAGCCACAAGGTGCTGACGGTGCAGCAACTCGCCACCTACCCGCTGGCGGCCACCCACCCGTCCTACGGCACGCGGCAGATGATGGAGGCTGTGGAATACGCCGAGCGCGTGCGGCTCGCGCCGATCGTCACCACCAATTCCTTCGCGATCCTGAAGGAGTTCGTGAAATCGGGACTCGGCATCTCGGTGATGCCGGCCTTCGCAGTGGCGGCCGAGCTACAGGCCAAGGAGCTGTTCGCGATCGAGATCGCGCATCCGATCCTCGAGAACGCCGAGGCGCATATGGTCACGCGCGTAGGTCGCAAGCTCTCGGTGGCCGCCAACAAGATGCTGCAGATGATGACGGGGCAGATGCGGGCGTTCCGCTAGCGGGTCCTGCCCCGGTCCGTGCCCCTGCTCCTGCCCCCGACGCGAGGCCGGGCTTAGAGACGGTTTCATAAAGACTGAGGCTAGCCGATCGCGAAACTGCTGGAGCAACGGATCAGTATTAGTCACATTGAACCGGAACGCCCATGAACGTGCACCGCTGTCCTCGATCTGCATATAGAGACCGCCGCCATCCGCGTAATGATCCGGCGTCACCTCTTTCGCGACCCGCAGTGCGCTGAGCCGATGCAACTGTCGTCCAGCCATGTCGCCCTCCCTACCCACAAACCCACATCGCTCCCCATACTTCGTGAGGAAATTGCGCGGGACGCCAGCGGTAGCCGCAAGCACGTCGTTACCCATAAACCGCTTTAAAATCAGCGACCTAGAGGACATCAACGGAAGAGGTCGGAATAGCCCGGAAAGACCATGTGGCGGAAGGCAGCAGACTACAACCACCGCTCGCACAGACCCGCCAGGTAAGACTCCCTCATTTGCGGATGGCCCCCTACCCACGATCCTACCCATATTTGGCTCGGCGGCGATCAAATATCGGCCGCAATGCCTTGCTGGCAAAGGGACTCCGAGTGAATTCCCGGCAAGGTGCCCCAAAAGTTGGCCACGCGGGTTCCGTTACGTCCAGGAGCCTCCTTACAAGCCGCCACAGCTTGGCAAACAGTGCCGGGGCAGTGGGAGCGTGCGGCCGCCGACGACAAGGTGGCAGGCGAAGGCCTGCTTACTCCTACTATGAGCTTCCCCTGAAATTTCGCCTTCCATGAGGTCGTGTATAAACTCGACGGAAAGGAAGGGAATCAGGCATGTTCAAGGTACCGAAACAGGTGTACACGGCGGAGTTCAAGCTGGCCGCCGTTCAGCGTGTCAAGGATGGCCAGGGAGTGGCCGTGGTGGCCCGTGAGCTGGGCATTTCAGAGCAGACACTTCGCAATTGGATGAAGGCCGAGGCGTCGGGCAAGCTCAACGGCGCCGGAGCAAAGCCGGTCACGCCGGAGCAGATGGAACTGTCTCGTCTGCGAGCGGAGAACAAGCGCCTGCAGATGGAGCTTGAGATCGCAAAAAAAGCGGCAGCATACTTCGCGAAGGACCTGCTGTGAGGTATGCCTGGATCGACCGGCAGGTCGGGCAGTATCCGCTGTCGTCGCTGTGTTGCGTGATGTCGGTCAGCATGAACGGCTATCGCGCATGGAAGCGCGGCGGAACACCGGGACGAACGCGACTGACGGACACGCAATTGCTGACGTTGATCCGCACGGTGCATGCCGAGGTCAAGGGAGCATACGGCTCGCCACGCATAACCCACGAAGTTCGTGATCGAGGCTACCCGGCCAGCAAGGCACGAGTGGAACGACTGATGCGCGAAAACGGCATCCGGGCCCTGCACAAGCGCCGCTATCGCGTGACGACGGATTCGAAGCACAAGCTGCCGGTTGCACCGAATCTGTTGAACCGCGAGTTCACGCCCGCCGAGCCCAATCAGGTGTTCAGTTCGGACATCACGTACATCTGGACCGACGAGGGTTGGCTGTACCTGGCCGTGGTGCTCGATCTGTTCAACCGAGAAGTGGTGGGTTGGTCGATCAAACCGCGTATGACGGCGGATCTCGCGACGGACGCGCTGACGATGGCATGGTTTCGCCGCCGTCCCGCCACCGGCGCGCTGTGCCATTCGGACCGCGGCAGCCAGTATGCAAGCCACGAGTTCCAGCGGAGGCTGGCCGCCTACGGCATGCGTTGCTCGATGAGTCGCAAGGGAAATTGTTGGGATACTCAGTTCAGAATACGCCTCGAACGTCGGACCGATCTGACCCGTGTTGGGATTGGCCGAGCTGCCCTGGCGTTGACCTGTCGATCGGGTTCCGGCGTTCCCCGAGCGTTGCCGGGCTCACCGTCTGTGACCTGATAGGAGCTTTGTACTGCACCATGAGTGTCCTGTCCTGCGAGTGGGGTTGGCGATGCGCCCACTACAACGGATACACGCATGGAACAAAACGAAGTGATTCTGGGGGTTGACACGCATCTGGATACGCATGTCGGGGCTGTGAGCAGCGACACAGGCAAGCTTCGCGGAACGCTGTCGGTTACGACCGACACGGCAGGATATCTCGACCTGTTGACATGGGCGAACTCGTT
>NZ_JAGXKA010000139.1:0-354 GCF_019091065.1 Burkholderia sp. GbtcB21 | reverse complement strand
ATCTTCAGGTGGTTCTACATATTCCCAGACTTTTTTCTTTTTCATGGAATCCATTTCTGAATCCATGCCGGCTGACCATTGTTTCCGTTGCGGACTAGCCATTGCCTGTTTATAGGTTAATGGGTTGTCTTCAATACCGTCACCAACGACCATATTGATTTCACCATCCAAGCCATAACGAGCAGGTTTTGTTGCAACCCTCCCACTTCGACGAGGTGCGGTTGTCTTCTGAACAGAAACTTTAGTAGTAGAGTTCTCAGGTGGTACAAGGTGATCGAGGTCGCGGCGGTATAGGGCTATAGGGATCACAGCGCGTTCACGGGCCAGTTCAAGGCGACGGACGGCGTGACGCCG
>NZ_JAGXKA010000138.1:0-363 GCF_019091065.1 Burkholderia sp. GbtcB21 | reverse complement strand
TTTATTCAAAAAAAAATTAACAAACATATTATTTATTTGATCTAAATTGCTATGATTAACTTGTTGACAGATCCAATGATCTGATTTTAATCATAGTCCAATTGTCAATAGATCCTATAAATAATTTGTAACAGGTAAATTTTGTACTTCTTTCATCTGTGTAAACCTAGTAACATGATAGGGTCCATCCAAATCATTTGACCTGTGTGAGCCTATATGTTTGCTTTTGGGCTTAGATGCATATAGGGAGCCCATTTAAGTTTTTACTAAGTAAATGGACTAGGTTGCTAAAATAAATTTTGACATAAGGAAATTTATTTAGGCCCAATTAGATTTGGGCTTATTCAATGAATAACAATTGTT
>NZ_JAGXKA010000137.1:0-366 GCF_019091065.1 Burkholderia sp. GbtcB21 | reverse complement strand
GAAATCCCCCCCAAACCCAGCTGCTCAAAACCGAAAAGGAGAGAAAGAAAGAGAGCCTTTGAATTTCCAATTTTCTAACTTTTGAAATTTTTGACTAAATGAAATAAAAGCAACCTAACTCTTTTTATTTCAGCCAGCATAAAACATACTAAAACCCATAATATTCCACTTACTTAGTCCACTAAAGGACAAACTAATAATGGGGCAAAATGACTATTTTGCCCCTTCACACCAAAATCACATAAATAACACTAAAGGGGTATTTTTGGAAAATTCTAAATTCCCGGCCATTCCCGATATTCCCAATGTCTAATAAACCGTCCCAAACTACTAACATACTAAGTTGTGATTTCTACTGAGCCAAAC
>NZ_JAGXKA010000136.1:0-368 GCF_019091065.1 Burkholderia sp. GbtcB21 | reverse complement strand
TATACGGGGCTTTGGAAACCGGTTCCACCCCTGGTGCCAAGTCAATCACAAAATCAATCTCCCGCTGAGGTGGTAACCCTGGAAGTTCTTCGGGAAAAACGTCCAAAAATTCCCGAACCACTCTGATGTCCTCTGGCCGAATGGTGTCTGGCCGAGTGGTGTCCACCACCACGGCCAGAAACCCTAAGCACCCGCCGTGCAACAATTCTCTCGCTGACATAGCCGAGATCACCGGGATCCGAGATCCCTGAACCGAACCCACAAACACGAACGGTTCTTCACTTTCCGGTTGGAAGACCACCATCTTCCTTTTACAGTCAATGCTCGCCGAATATTTAGATAGGCCGACGGGCCGCCGATCAGCTTCA
>NZ_JAGXKA010000135.1:0-368 GCF_019091065.1 Burkholderia sp. GbtcB21 | reverse complement strand
CCGCCGATCGTGCCGCTCTACCCGGAAAGCGGCGAGTTGACCCACTACACGCGTACCTACACCTACGACCGCGGCGCGAACCTGACCGCGATCCATCACCAGGGCAGCACGCCCTACACGCAGCAGATGGTGGTGGCCCACACCTCGAACCGCGCGGTGCCGCAGACCGGCGGCCTCACGCCTGGCGACGTGAACGGCTACTTCGATGCCTGCGGCAACCTCAAGGCACTGGGGCCCAACCAGCCGCTCACGTGGGACAGCCGCAACCAGCTGCAGCGCACCGCGCAGCTCGTGCGCGGCGGCGCCGACGACGATCATGAGCGGTACTGGTACGACGGCGCGGGCCAGCGGGCCACCAAGCTCGGCAC
>NZ_JAGXKA010000134.1:0-369 GCF_019091065.1 Burkholderia sp. GbtcB21 | reverse complement strand
TTCTCAAAAAATTTCTCTCTATCCGTCCCACTCTCTCGTCCCTCTCTCTCTTCCCTCTTGAATGGTTGTTTCTCGGTGGGTGTTGGTGGAAAACCGAAGCACAACCCAATATCACTCAAGAATCTTACACCATTATAATGGGTAAGTTGTGTTTTAAGCATTTTGTTTGACTTTATGTAGCTTAAAATTGTTATATGTGTGTTATTTGTTGGAACTGCTGTTTTTTGGTCTGAAATTGTTGAGATCTGGCAGATCTGGTTTTCAGTCGATTTCTGGGTTTTTCCAGTGTTATCGATGATATGTCGATGAAATGTCGATGGTTTGTCGATGATTATGGAGAAAAGGTCAGTGACGACCAATATCGACGTT
>NZ_JAGXKA010000133.1:0-373 GCF_019091065.1 Burkholderia sp. GbtcB21 | reverse complement strand
GTGTATTGGTAGAAGGCGGCCCAGCCGGCGATCTGCCGGTTCAGGCTTGCCATCAAGTCCATCCGGTTCATGCCGTAATTGCCCGACAGTTGCTTGACCAGTCTCCCGGAAAAGCCCCGATACTTCTCCCATGGAATCGTCGTTACCGGCCGCATGCGACCACGTGATCCACGCTTGCGGATGATGCGGTGACCGAGGAAGACGAAGCCGTCGTTCACATGCGTGATATGGGTCTTCTCCATATTCAGCGTGAGCTTCAGTTCGCCTTCGAGGAACCCACGGCATGCTTCGCGTATTGCCTCGGCATGTTCGCGAGTTCCCTTGACCACGATCACAAAGTCATCCGCATACCGACAGTAGGCCACTGCTGGTT
>NZ_JAGXKA010000132.1:0-374 GCF_019091065.1 Burkholderia sp. GbtcB21 | reverse complement strand
TGCCGGGCATCCCGGTCGACAACATAAATAATAATGTCATTATCATAATATTGGCATATCATAGCCATTACTTACATAACTCGGGCCTAGCCTGACCCTACAATATCCTGGGCCTAATCTACCCATATAATAACATGGGCCTATGCAGCCCTACCATTGTTATAGGATAGGGTATCTCTATATTCAACAGTAACATCACTGTATTATACCCACCATAACAATCTCATACACGACTCAGAAAAATGTAGGGTAGGGTATCTCTACATTCAACGGCCTTATCCCGTATCATACCCCACCATGGTCCCCCACTTTACCTGAGACGTTAGCATACAACATACAACATACAACATGCAACATACAAATATATCATACAA
>NZ_JAGXKA010000131.1:0-374 GCF_019091065.1 Burkholderia sp. GbtcB21 | reverse complement strand
CCGCCGTTCACGTTCACCTTCGACGTGTCCCAGCCCATCTGCTTGTGCACCGCCAGCGCCTGCGCCGCGAACGCCTCGTTGATCTCCATCAGGTCCAGGTCGCCCGGCGTCCAGCCCGCGCGCTCCAGGCACCGGCGCGACGCCGGCACCGGGCCCATCCCCATCACGCTCGGATCCACGCCCGCGTTCGCATACGCCTTGATCCGCGCCAGCGGCGTCAGGCCCAGCGCCGCCGCCTTCTGCGCCGACATCACCAGCACCGCCGCCGCGCCGTCGTTCAGGCCCGACGCGTTCGCCGCCGTCACCGAACCGTCCTTCGAGAACGCCGGCTTCAGCCCCGCCAGCGATTCCGCCGTCACGCCGTGACGCACGAA
>NZ_JAGXKA010000130.1:0-381 GCF_019091065.1 Burkholderia sp. GbtcB21 | reverse complement strand
TCTTCGGCAGCCATACCGCGGTGCCGCCGTACGGGTAGTATTCCTCGGCGCTCAGCCGTTGCCCGTGCTGGTCGAGTTCCAGGCCGCTCGAGCCCAGGTGATCGCTCACGCCGTAGCGCCGCGGGTCGTTGTCCAGGCCGCTCGGCCGGCCCGCACGCCAATGCAGGCAGCGCATCCCGGTCTGCCCCGCGCCCGTGCTGAGCACCACCTCCAGCACCTCGCCGGTGGCCGTGTCGGTGCGCCGCTCCAGCCCCGGCAGATAGCGGACCTCGCGCTGGTGCGTCACCGTCCCGGCCTGCTGGCTGGACCACTTGCGCACCCGCCGGCCGTCACCGCCGTACCCATATGCTTCGGCGTCGTCCTCGCCACCGGGGCGAGGCA
>NZ_JAGXKA010000013.1:0-269578 GCF_019091065.1 Burkholderia sp. GbtcB21 | reverse complement strand
TCGGCGGGCGCAAAGGTTCGAGCCTGGGTCCCCGCGAACAAGGCGCCTATGCGCGCGAGTTCTATACGACCGTGAAAACCGCATACATCGCTCCCGGGAATGTTTGAGCAAGCGATAAAAACCGCGATAAATCGCAGATCCCTATGACGTGCGAGAGTTATCGCTGAGTTCGACACGACCGCACGGGCGGCGCGAACGGTAACCGGCTACCCGGCAGCCGGTTACACGGCAGTTGACAAGCTTATACAGTCAGCTGCATCGAGGAAACGTTCGACGGCGGCAGATCACCGAGAGGATGGCCACGTTCGAAGGTCCGCTGATCGGTGCGGATTCAACCCGTCACCTGCGGAGGAGGCGGTGGTCGGCCCCACGAACGGCTGCTTCGGCGTGCAATTCGCCCCTCGCCCGAAAACACTTGACCTTGTCACAGTGACAAAGCGTCCACTGTCGGGCGAGGAGGCGTTCATGACCCGTCACTATCCCCCGACTTCCCGTCACGCACTGGCCACGGCACTCGAGCATCCAGATGCTTCGCTCCGTCTTGCGGCTGCGCTTGGTGCCGGCACGGCTCCCGATCCAGGCCAGATTACGCTACTGGTGAAGCGTTGCGGTGTCGAACCGGATTTCTTCGTTCGCGACATGCTCACCTGGGCGCTCACCCGGCATGCGCAGGATCTGACATTGCCATTGCTGCTTGACGAGCTGCGCTCGCCGTCGGCGCAAGCGCGTAGCCAGGCGCTACATACGCTCTCGAAGATCGGCGACCCCGCAACCTGGTCAGCGATCACAAGCAGGCATCTACATGACCCCGATCCGGAGGTGGCACGAACTGCGTGGCGCACCGCAGCGGGGCTGGTGCCGACCTGGCAACGAGCCGCCTTGGCACGCGAACTGGTTCGCGAGCTAGGCCGCGGCGACAAGGACCTCAAGCGGAGTCTGAGCCGGGCATTACTCATGCTTGGAGACGACGCCATGGCCCCGCTCGATGCGGTGGCGGCCCGACACACGGACCCGGCGGTTCGCGTTCATGCCTGCGCGAGCCTCAGGCTCATCGCCGACCCGGAGAGTGCGTTTGTGCTCGATCCAGCCGATGCGTGGCGCGCAGGTACACCGTTGCCCTACGCCCTTGAATAGGCGGGTTGACGGCGATCGATGTGATGTGCCACGTGTTGGCCGAGATGATGGAAGCCGTTGGCGGTCTGTTAGAATTTTCGAGGCTCGATTGGAGCGAAGGCCCAGACACGAGGCGGCGTGAACCAGATGACACCGGAGACAAGTGATGCGCATCAGCGAGTTGGCCAATCGTTCCGGCGTCAGCGCGCGCATGCTGCGGCACTACGACGCGATCGGACTGGTCAGCCCATCGGGACGTACGGAAGCGGGATACCGCGAGTATTCGCAAGCCGATGCCTTGCGCCTGTTCCAAGTGGAGAGCCTGCGTTCGCTGGGCCTTGGGCTGGCCGAGGTGCGTCAGGCGCTCAGCCAACAAGCGCCTCACCCCGATGTGCTCATTGATGCGCTGATGGCTCGCAGCCGCGAGCGGCTGGCCGCAGAGCAAGCGTTGCTTTGCCGGCTGACTGCTGTGTCCGCCACCTCCCCCGAGGATTGGTCAGCAGTGCTTGAGGTCGTGCATCTGTTGAAAGGACTGGAGTCGACGCATGCGCCTGAGAGACAGCGTGCTGCGTTTGACGCCGCGTCCAGCGATGCCCCGCTTGCAGCACTCATCGCCCACGCACTGCTCCAGGAACAAGAGCCGAATGTCGCAGGTGCGCTGCACTGGGCGCTGGGAAGAACCGTAGGCAGCGGCGCCAGCGTACTTGGCGCGGCGCTTCAACAGCCCGATCCGGCAGTACGCGAACGGGCCGTGCTCGCGCTGGCGAAACTCGGAGGTTCCGATGCGGTGGAGACCTTGCGTGGCTCGCTCCTTGACCCCGCGGAGCGCGTGCGGTATCGCGCTGCGCGGGTGCTTGGCGGATGGGGGATACGCGACGCCATTCCCCTGCTGATCGAGCAGGTTCTTGGCGGGACTCACGATGTCGAGGCGGCCGATGCGTTAGCCGATTTGGCGGAAGACCCTGCGATCGCAAAGCAAATTGTGGAGCGCTTTGAAGCAGCGATCTCGGACGGTCCAGCCGATGTCCAGACCCGTGTACGTATTTGTCAGGCGCTCGCCGAATTCAATGGCACGGCGTCGGCCCTGCTTGCCCGGCTGGCCGCCGATCCAGACCCGTCCGTGGCGCGCAATGCTCGTTACGTGATGGGTATTCGCAACGACGCGCTAACGTAGTCGAGCTTGAGTTTGATAGTCGGCCTCTTCCTTGGAGGCGAATGCCCTCGTTTCCCGTCTCTCCCGGATCTGTCGGTGGGGAAATAGTCTGCTCGCTTGCTCGGCAGCAGGCGTGCGCTTGTCCGGGAGGGTCTCATATCAGGAGCGGCCGAAGATAGCCGAGAAGCCACCATTTCGACTTCAGACGCCAAATGTCAGCTAGTGGCCGAACTCAGCCAGCGAACAAGTTTTATACGCCGCCATTAATCCGCCGGGCCGGCGTCCGTCGCTTTGGCAAGGGTCACCGCACAAAAAAGTGAATTGATGCTGGCGGACCGGGCTCAGCTCTTGCTCGACGTCTTTGCTACAAATGGCGTGGGCGCGTGCTGAACCTGTTCGCTTCCACATTTCGGGCATTGCGGGTGAGCGGTTTCATGCTCCGCGAGATGTTCGACATGTTCGAACGTCTCGCCACACTTCTCGCAACGGTATTGGTAAGTAGGCATGGCATCCCTCCGGCACGAAGCTTGCAAGTGTCGCCACGGACGAAGCCCGGACGGCGTCCAGCACCCCAAATGAGAAATTGTAGTGCAGGACATGTGCAGACACTAATCCTCCATCACCGCGACACGCTGCTCCCCACGGCCCGGTGATAAGCTCGACGTCGATGCATTTCCTGGCCCCCTGACCGCCCATCCGCCCCCAAAACGAGCCCCCCTCATGCCCCTCGCCCCTGCCATCCTCTCCGCCTTCACCCCAACCGGCAAGCTGCGCGCGTCGATCAATCTCGGCAACCCGATCCTCGCGAACCGCGATCCGGCTACCGGCGAACCGGTCGGCGTGTCGATCGATCTGGCACGCGCGTTCGCGGAACGCCTGTCGGCCGAACTGGAACTCGTCGTGTTCGACGCTGCCGGGAAATCGGTGCAGGCACTGACCGAAGAGCGCGCCGATTTCGGCTTCTTCGCGGTCGATCCGCTGCGCGGCGAAACGGTCGCGTTCACGGCGCCGTACGTGCTGATCGAGGGTTTCTATCTCGTGCGCGACGCTTCGCCGATCCGCACGAACGAGGACGTCGACCAGCCGCACAACCGCGTGACCGTCGGCAAAGGCAGCGCATACGACCTGTTCCTCACCCGCGAACTGAAGGCCGCGCAGATCGTGCGCGCGCCGACGTCGCAGGCCGTCGTGCAGACGTTCGTCGAACAGCAACTGGAAGTAGCGGCCGGCGTGAAGCAGCAACTCGAAGCCGACGCCGCGAAGACAACGGGCCTGCGCCTGCTCGACGAGCGGTTCATGGTGATCCGGCAGGCGATGGGCGTGCCGAAGAGCCGCGGCGAGGCTGCCGCGGCGGCGCTGAACGAATTCGTCGAGGATATGAAGGCGTCGGGCTTCGTCGCAGATTCGCTGCGGCGGCACGGCATCACCGGCGCGTCGGTTGCACCGTAACGGCGGCCATCGCGTCACCTTCTACGCGCAGGATCGCGGCGGCCGCTCGGGCCGTCACCGCGCGACTCGTCGACGTGATGCGCGCGTCGGTCGAACGCGGCGACCGGCCGTCCGCGCACTCGCTCGCGGAATGAGCCGGCGCGTGCCGCGCGTCACGACGGCAACGAATCGTTCGCGCGCAGCGTGATGCCGGTCCACGTTCCGCTCGCGGCCAATTCGCCAATCAACTCGACGATCGTTTGCCGCACGGCCAGCGCAGCGGAATTCACGGGCGACGTGTTCGACCAGCACAGGCTCGCGGGCCGCCGGATCTCCGGATCGACGATCCGGCGCATTTTCGGCCGGTTCGACGGGTCGCGCAGCGCCATCGCCGACGCGGGCAGGATCGTGCACGCCATGCCCGACTGCGCGAGCGAGATCAGCGTCGGCAGCGAATCGACATCGGCAATGATGTTGAGCGGCACCTCCTCGCGCGCGAACGTGCGCTCGAGCAGCAAGCGCAGCCCGTTCCGCACGCCGGGCGCGACCAGCGGCACGCCGGCGAGAGATGCCAGGCTGCAGGTGCGCGCACGCGGCGCCACCGCGCCGCCCGGCTCGCCGAGCAGATACAGCACTTCATCGAACAGCGGCATCGCGGTAATCCCCGTCGTGTTCGACTCGCGGAACAGGATCGCGAGATCGAGCCGCCCGTTCGCCAGCAACTCGTTGATGAAGCCGCTCATGCTTTCGACGTACTGCAACCGGATACCCGGATAACGCACCCTCACCCGCTCGAACAACGGAACCGCGAGAATCGACGTCATCGTCGTCGGAAAACCCACCGCGACGGTGCCCGACTCGCTGCCCGCGCCTTCCCGCACCTCCTGGCGCAGCTGCTCCATCTGATGGAGCACGAGCCGCGCATGCCGGTAGAGCGCCTGCCCCGCCGCGGTCGGCTTGACGCCCTGCGGGCTGCGCACCAGCAGCACGACGCCGAGATCGTCCTCGAGCTTCGCGATCTGCTGGCTCAGCGACGGCTGCGCGACGAACAGTTTTTCGGCAGCCTTCCCGAGGCTCCCGTATTCGACGATGCTGACGAAATAGCGGAGCTGGCGGACGTCCATGGCGGTTCGGGCAACACGAAAGCCATAGGATACCCCTATGACCGGCACATCCAAACGGTATTTCCGCTGCGCTGCCGCTTCACATACAGTCGCCTCAATCCTGGTCCAAACAGCCGGCCCACCCGGCGCTGGAGGTGACAGTGAACGCTCCCCGGTCGCATGCCAGCGACGATGTCGAACAAGTCGCGACCGATCTGATCGGCGCCGAACGTGCGGCGGCATTTGCGGCGACACTCGACCATCCGGTCCGTCCCGCGGCCGGCGATGCGTTGCCGCCGCCGTGGCACTGGCTGTATTTCTGGTCGGTCGCGCAGCAAGCCGAACTCGGCCCGGACGGCCATCCGCGCAAGGGCGGCTTCCTGCCCGATCTCGGGCTGCCGCGGCGGATGTGGGCTGGCGGCCGCCTGGTGTTCGAACGCCCGCTGACGATCGGCGAGACCGCGACGCGCACGTCGCGCGTGCTGTCGATCGAACGCAAGGCAGGACGCAGCGGCCCGCTCGGCTTCGTCACGGTCGAACACGTGATCGAGTCCGCCGGCGCGCTCGCGATCCGCGAAGAACACGACATCGTCTATCGCGGCGCGGCCGCACCCGGCGCCGTAGCACCCGAGCCGCAGGCCGCGCCCGATCATGCGCAATGGCAGCGCGACATCACGCCGGACGAGGTGCTGCTGTTTCGCTACTCCGCGCTGACGTTCAACGGCCATCGCATTCACTACGACCGGACCTACGCGCGCGACGTCGAAGGCTATCCGGACCTCGTCGTGCACGGCCCGCTGATCTCGACGCTGCTGCTCGACCTCGTGGCGCGCTCGCTGCCCGGCGCGACCGTTCGCGAATACGCATACCGCGCGGTGCGGCCGACGTTCCTGGGCAACACGTTCAGCGTATGCGGCCGCGTCGCCGACGACGGCACGACCATCGAACTCTGGGCGAAGGACCACGAAGGCTGGCTGACCATGTCCGCTCGCGCGGCCCTCGCGTAACCCTTCCCGACGATTATCCCGATACCCGTGATGAACCAACCCGACGCTTACCAAGACATCCGTGAAGCCGTTCGCGACCTGTGCAGCGAATTTTCCGCGGAATACTTCCGCAAGATCGACGAACAACGCGGCTACCCCGAAGCGTTCGTCGACGCACTGACGAAAGCCGGCTGGCTCGCCGCGCTGATTCCGCAGGAATATGGCGGCTCCGGCCTCGGTCTGATCGAAGCGTCGATCATCATGGAGGAAATCAACCGCGCGGGCGGCAACTCCGGCGCATGTCACGGCCAGATGTACAACATGGGCACGCTGCTGCGCCACGGTTCGGCCGAGCAGAAGCAGCGGTATCTGCCGAAGATCGCGAGCGGCGCGCTGCGCCTGCAGTCGATGGGCGTGACCGAACCGACCACCGGCACCGATACGACGAAGATCAAGACGACGGCGGTACGCAAGGGCGACCGCTACGTGATCAACGGCCAGAAGGTCTGGATCTCGCGCGTTCAGCACTCCGATCTGATGATCCTGCTCGCCCGCACGACGCCGTTGTCGGACGTGACGAAGAAGTCGGAAGGCATGTCGATCTTCCTCGTCGACCTTCATCACGCGATCGGCCACGGGATGACGGTCCGGCCGATCCCGAACATGGTCAACCACGAGACCAACGAGCTGTTCTTCGACAACCTCGAAATCCCCGCGGAGAACCTGATCGGCGAGGAAGGCCAGGGCTTCCGCTACATCCTCGACGGGCTGAACGCCGAACGCACGCTGATCGCGGCCGAATGCATCGGCGACGGCTACTGGTTCGTCGACAAGGTGTCGCAGTACGTGAAGGATCGCGTCGTGTTCGGCCGTCCGATCGGCCAGAACCAGGGCGTGCAGTTTCCGATCGCCCGCGCGTTCGTCAACGTCGAGGCCGCGAGCCTGATGCGTTTCGACGCCGCGCGCCGGTTCGACGCGCACGAGCCGTGCGGCGCGCAGGCGAACATGGCGAAGCTGCTCGCGGCCGATGCGTCGTGGGAAGCGGCGAATGCATGCCTGCAGTTCCACGGCGGCTTCGGCTTCGCATGCGAATACGACGTCGAACGCAAGTTCCGCGAGACGCGCCTGTACCAGGTCGCACCGATCTCGACGAACCTGATCCTGTCGTATGTCGCCGAGCATATCCTCGGCCTGCCGCGTTCGTTCTGACCGGGAGTGCCCGACATGCGCCCACTTGAAGGCATCAAGGTCGTCACGTTCGAGCACGCGATCGCCGCGCCGTTCTGCACACGCCAGCTCGCGGATCTCGGCGCGCGCGTGATCAAGATCGAACGTCCGGGAGTTGGCGATTTCGCGCGGAACTACGACGAACGAGTCGCGGGGCTGGCCTCCCACTTCGTGTGGACCAACCGTTCGAAGGAAAGCATCACGCTCGACGTCAAGCAGCCCGCGGCGCTCGAGATCGTGCACGAACTGCTGGCGGATGCCGACGTGTTCGTGCAGAACCTCGCACCCGGCGCGACGCGGCGCCTGGGGCTCGACTACGACACGCTGCGCGAACGCTATCCGCGGCTGATCGTCTGCGATATCTCGGGTTACGGGCTCGATGGCCCGTTCCGCGACAAGAAGGCGTACGACCTGCTGATCCAGAGCGAATCAGGATTCCTGAGCATCACCGGCGCCGACGGCGAGCCGGCCAAGGCAGGCTGTTCGATCGCCGACATCGCGGCGGGCATGTACGGCTATACGAACATCCTCTCCGCGCTGATCGAACGCGGGCGCACCGGGCGAGGCCGGCACATCGACGTGTCGATGCTCGAAAGCATGGTCGAGTGGATGAGCTATCCGCTCTACTACGCGATCGACGGCCAGTCGCCGCCCCGGCAAGCCGGCGCGTCGCACGCGACGATCTTTCCGTACGGTCCGTTCAAGGCGGGCGACGGCAACACCGTGATGCTGGGCCTGCAGAACGAGCGCGAATGGAAAAGCTTCTGCGCTACCGTGATCGGCCTGCCCGGACTGGCAACCGACGAACGCTTCGGCTCGAACAGCCGCCGCGTCGCGAATCGCGACGAACTCGCTGCCGTCATCACTCGCGCGTTCTCGACCCTGACCGCCGCCGACGTGATCGACCGGCTGGAGGAAGCCGGTATCGCGAACGCGCGGATGAACGACATGCATGCCGTCTGGAAGCATGAGCAGCTCGCCGCCCGCCATCGATGGACCCGGATCGAGACGCCTGCCGGCGAGATTCCCGCCCTGTTGCCGCCGGGTGTCGGACCAGCGGACCACCCGCGCATGGATCCGGTACCGGCGCTCGGCCAGCATACCGATGCCGTCCTGCGCGAACTCGGCCATACCGACGAACAGATTCACACGTTGCACGCCACCGGTGCCGTCTGACCGGCCCCTTCCGCGCTGATCGAAGCGCGCCCGCCACCCACGAATCGAAGCGTCTCCACGTCGGCCCATCGACGCGAGAGCGCCCACAACTGGAGACATCATGGCCCATACCGTCAATGCCGCCGGCCGGCTCGATCGGCTGCCGATTTCAAGGTTCCACTGGAAGATACTGGGACTGATCGCGGGCGGCGCATTCCTCGACGCGTTCGACATCTACCTCGCCAATGGCTCGGTCGCGGCCATGGTCAAGGAAGGATTCACCGATCTGCGGCATGGCGCGATGTTCGTGTCGTCGACGTTCGTCGGCATGATGATCGGCGCGTTCGTTGCCGGTTACGTCGGCGACCGGCTCGGCCGCCGATACTCGTACCAGCTCAATCTTGCGGTGTTCGGGCTCGCGTCGATCGCCGCGTGCTTCGCACCCGACATCGAGTGGCTGATCGCCCTGCGCTTCATCATGGGTATCGGTCTCGGCGCGGAACTGGTGGTCGCGGCCGGCACGCTGGCGGAATTCGTGCCGCCCGAGACGCGCGGCAAATGGGTCTCGCTGCTCGCGATCATCACCAACAGCGGACTCTTCGCCGCGCTGGCCGCAGGGTACTGGGTCATTCCGCATCTCGGCTGGCGCTACATGTTCGCGCTGGCCGGCGCGGGCGCGCTGGTGGTCTGGTTCATGCGCAAGCGGATGCCGGAATCGCCGCGCTGGCTCGAATCCGTCGGCCGGCTCGACGAAGCCGAAGCGACGCTGTCGGCCATCGAGCTCGAGGTCGGCAAACAGGTCGGCACGCTGCCGCCGGTGCGGCGCACGATCGATCTGCACGTGGGCAAGGTGCCGCTCGGCGTGCTCTTTTCCCGGGGGATGCGCGGACGCACCGCGGTCGCCGCGCTGACCGCGATCGGCGTCAACGTGGGCCTCTATGGCTTCATTGCGTGGTTGCCGACGTTTTTCGTCGCGGAGGGGCTGTCCGTCGTCAAATCGCTCGGGTTCGTGTTCTTGATGTCGATCGGATCGCCGGTGGGCGGCCTGATCGGCTACCTGATCGCAGACCGTCTCGGCCGCGCGAAGGGAATCGTCATTGCATCGATTCTCAGCATCGCGCTCGGCTGGCTCTATGTGTCGCTGCGCGATACGACGGCGATCATCCTGGTCGGATTCTGCCTGGTCAGCGCGATCTACACGATCACCACGCTCGGGCTGTTCGGCTACATTCCCGAACTGTTTCCGACCGAAGTACGCCTGCGCGGCACGGGTGTCGCCGGCATGTGCGGCCGGATGTCGTCGATCGGCACGCCGGCGCTGGCACTGGCGCTGTACCAGCAATTCGGCGTATCGGGCGTGATCGCGATGGTCAGCGCGACGCTCGGCGTCCTGTGCGTCGCGATCGGGCTGCTGCGCGTGGAAACCGGACGACAGGCACTGGAAGAGGTCGCGCCGGGCACGAACGACGCAGAAGGTGCAGCGGTCAACCCGGGCGTCACGCAAGCCTGATTGCCGACGTACCGGCCGCGACGACGCTTCGACATTCGCGTTCGAGCGTCGGCAACGAGTCGGCGCGTGGCCGCGTGGCAGGTCGCACGAAAAGAACGCCGGCCGAGATTCATGCTCGCGGCCGGCGTTTTCGTCGAAGTTGCCTGTCGTCTTTTCGAATCCTTCGGCGTACCGCCGCGACTACCAGAAAGCCGGCCGTCAGGCGGCCGGCACCACATTGCGGCGCGCCGCGGAAGCAATGATCTGTTGCGCACGCAACAAAACCGGGCGGTCGACCATCTTTCCATCGACCGTCGTTGCGGCGCCGTCCGCACGCGACACCGCGTCGACCACACGCATCGCCCACTCCACATCGCGGGCGCTCGGGCTGTAGCACTCATGTACCGCCGCGATCTGCCTGGGATGGATACACAGCTTCGCGCCGAAGCCATGACGCTTGCCGTTCCGCGTATCGGCCACGAGCCGATCGGTGTCGTGGATATCAGGCGTGACGCCGTCGACCGGTGGTTCGATCCCTGCGACACGCGAAATCAGCGCAAGCTGCGCCCGGTACGGATTCAACGCCTCGCGATCGTCGTCGGTTCCCATCTCCGCGATGAAATCCAGCGTACCGAACATCAGGCGCTTCACATAAGGCGCTTTCGCGATATCCATCGCCGACCACATCCCTCGCGCCGTTTCGATGAGCGGAAAAACCGGAACCTTGCGTTTTGCCGCCGATACGACTTCGACAATGTCGTCGAGGCTTTCCGCTTTGGGAATGACGACACCCGCGATGCCGTCGAGCGCAACGAGTTTCGCATCCTCGTCGAACCACGACGTACCGCGCCCGTTGATCCGCACGAGCACCGGTCGATCGCGGGACATCCATGTCCTCACGGTTTCCCGGGCATCGACCTTGGCCGCGGGCTCCACGGCATCCTCGAGGTCGATGATGACCGCATCGGCGCCACTCGCCAGTGCACTCGCAAAACGTTCCGGCCGATTGCCGGGAACAAACAGATAAGACTGTGCGGAGAAGGCAGGTTCGGATGACATGGCAATCTTCTGTAAAAGAAACGGACAGGAGGCTGATTCGCAGATCACTGCAGGGCTTCATGCAGCTCGGGCACGAGCGCGAACAGATCGTCGACGAGGCCGTAGTCGGCCACGCTGAACCACTCTTTTAACGGCTACCACGATCTTCACGCGTCATTCCTTAATCGCTTCGTCGGCATCGTCCAGTGTCGCAAGGCATTACACGCGGAATCCCGTACGTCGACAACTATCGATTGACTCTGCCGGCCATAGCCCAAACCTATTGGCCGGCCCGCTTTCAGGCGATTGGCATCTTCGTGACGGTAAGCGGGCAGGCTGGGGTAAAGCGGTGAAGAGCGGCCTAGAGATCCGTATCGTCGAATTCCCCGATTACGTACAGCCGAACGCGGCCTTTGCGTCGGGCGGCCTCGACCGCTCGATATGCCCGGCCGGCGGCAGCATCCCCGCGCGCATCCATAGATGTCGTCGTGACGTAAAAACGGCTCCGGTATCTCGCCGGACACCGGAGCCGTTCATTCGACGCGCCGCATTCAACCGACCCGCGCTTCTCCCTGCCGCTCGGCTTCACCCTCATTCGCCGCCGTGCGCGCGAGCACCGGCTTCAGCGCCTGCCCCGTATGGCTCGCGCTCACCTTCACGAGCGCTTCCGGCGCCGCAGCCGCGACGATCGTGCCGCCGCCCACGCCGCCCTCCGGCCCGAGATCGATGATCCAGTCGGCTTCCGCGATCACGTCGAGGTCATGCTCGATCACGACGACGCTGTGCCCCGCGTCGACCAGCCGATGCAGCACGCGAATCAGCTTCGCGACGTCCGCCATGTGCAGGCCGACCGTCGGCTCGTCGAGCACGTACAGCGTGTGCGGCGCCTTCTGGCCGCGCCGCGTGATGTCGTCGCGCACCTTCGTCAGCTCGGTGACGAGCTTGATGCGCTGCGCCTCGCCGCCGGACAGCGTCGGCGACGGCTGGCCGAGCGTCAGGTAGCCGAGGCCGACATCCTTCATCAGCTGCAGCGGATGCGCGATGTTCGAGATCGGCGCGAAGAACTCCACTGCCTCGTCGATCTCCATCGTCAGCACGTCGCCGATGTTCCGGCCGCGCCACGTGACGGCAAGCGTCTCCGGGTTGAAGCGCTGCCCGTGGCATACGTCGCACGGCACCTTCACGTCGGGCAGGAAGCTCATGCCGATCGTGCGCACGCCCTGCCCTTCGCACGCAGGGCAGCGCCCGTCGCCGGTATTGAACGAGAAACGCGACGCCGTATAACCGCGCGCACGCGCTTCGAGCGTATCCGCGAACAGCTTGCGGATCGTGTCCCACACGCCGATATAGGTGGCCGGGCACGAACGCGGCGTCTTGCCGATCGGCGTTTGATCGACCTCGAGCACGCGATCGATTTGCTCCCAGCCGCTCAGCGACTCGCAGCCCTGCCACGCATGCGTGACGTTCAGCGACGGCCGCGGCGCGCTGCGCGCGAGCACGCTCGAACGGCGGTTGGCCGCCGGCGCGTCCTGCTGCGCGGCCTTGCGCGCGCGCCGCGTGGCCGGCGACGACAGCACCGAGCGGCCGACCGCGTCGAGCAGGTTCGTCATCAGCACGTCGCGCGCGAGCGTCGACTTGCCCGACCCGCTGACGCCCGTCACCGCGACGAGCCGCGCGAGCGGAATGCCGACCGTGACGTCGCGCAGGTTGTGCAGCCGTGCACCATGCACGGTCAGCCAGGCTTCCGGCGCCGCCTGCCCGCCCTTCTTGCCCGGCAGGCTCACGCCGCGGCGCGTTTGCAGCGGATGCGTCATCGGATGCGCGAGCAGGCGCCCCGTCACCGAATCGGACTGCGCGGCCAGATCCGCGACCGCGCCCTGCGCGACCAGCGTGCCGCCGCGCTTGCCGGCGCCCGGGCCGACGTCGATGATGTGATCGGCGCGACGGATCGTGTCCTCGTCATGCTCGACGACGACCAGCGTATTGCCCTTGTCGCCGAGCTTGCGCAGCGCGTCCAGCAGGATCTGGTTGTCGCGCGGATGCAGGCCGATCGTCGGCTCGTCGAGCACGTAGCAGACGCCTTGCAGGTTGCTGCCGAGCTGCGCGGCGAGACGGATGCGCTGCGCTTCGCCGCCCGACAGGCTCGGCGCCGCACGGTCGAGGCTCAGGTAGCCGAGCCCGACTTCCTCGAGAAACGCGAGGCGGCTGCCGATCTCGCTGACGATGTCGCGCGCGATCTGCGCGTCGCGCCCGGTGAGTTCCAGCCCGTCGATCCAGCGCCGCGTGTCCGACACCGTCCACTGCGCGACCTCGACGATCGGATGCGCGTCGAACGTCACCGCGCGCGCGGACGGGTTCAGCCGCGTGCCGCCGCAATCCGGGCACGGCTCGTTGCCGACGCCTTCCGGTTCCTGCTCGTCCGACGGCAGCGTCTGCTCGCGGCCGCGGCCGTCCTCGGCGAGCACCGTGTCGTCGTACGCGGCGCGCTGTTCGCGCGTGAGCGTGACGCCGGTGCCGACGCAGGTCGTGCACCAGCCGTGCTTGCTGTTGTACGAGAACATCCGCGGGTCCAGCTCCGGGTAGCTCGTGCCGCACACCGGGCACGCACGCTTGACCGACAGCACCTTCACCGCACCGACGCGCGCGGTCGAACGATCGTTCTGCATCGCATCGTGCAGCCCGTCGAGCGGCGCGAGCAGATGCATCACGCCCTTGCCGAGTTCGAGCGTCTCGTCGAGCACGCGCCGCAACTCGGCCTCGTTGTCCGGCGATACGACGATATCGACGACCGGCAGCTCGATCGTGTGCTCGCGGAAGCGGTCGAGCTTCGGCCACGGATCGACCGGCACGAACTCGCCGTCGACGCGCAGATGCGTGCTGCCGCGCGCCTTCGCCCACTTCGCGAGATCCGTGTACACGCCCTTGCGGTTGACGACGAGCGGTGCGAGCAGCCCGACGTGCTCGCCGCGATGATCGCGCAGCAACTGCGCGGCGATCGATTCGACGGACTGCGACGTGACCGGCGTGCCGTCGTGGATGCAATGCTGCAGGCCGAGCTTCACATACAGCAGCCGCAGGAAGTGCCAGACTTCGGACGTCGTCGCGACCGTGCTCTTGCGGCCGCCGCGCGACAGCCGCTGCTCGATCGCGACGGTCGGCGGAATGCCGTACACCGCGTCGACTTCGGGGCGTCCGGCCGGCTGCACGATCGAGCGCGCATACGCGTTCAGCGATTCGAGGTAGCGGCGCTGGCCTTCGTGGAACAGGATGTCGAACGCGAGCGTCGACTTGCCGGAACCCGACACGCCGGTGATCACGTTGAACTTGCCGTGCGGGATATCGACGTCGAGCGACTTCAGGTTGTGTTCGCGCGCGTTGACGATCCGCACGACATCCTCGCCTTCGATCGCACGGCGCTCGCGCGCGGCGTTCAGCACGGCCTGCAGCGGCACGCCTTCGTCGCCGAGCGGCGCTTCGGCATCCATCGCGCGATCGTATTGCAGCAACGCCACGCCGGTATGCGATTCGGCGCAGGCCTTCACGTCGTCGGGCGTGCCCGCGCACAGCACGAGGCCGCCGCCGTCGCCGCCTTCCGGGCCGAGATCGATCAGCCAGTCGGCCGCGCGGATCACGTCGAGGTTGTGTTCGATCACGATCAGCGAATGGCCGGCCGCGAGCAGCTTGCCGAACGCCTGCATCAGCTTCGCGATGTCGTCGAAGTGCAGCCCGGTGGTCGGCTCGTCGAACATGAACAACTTCACACGCGCGACACGTGCCTCTTCCGTGACGACCCGGCGGCCGTTGACCGCCGCCGCGGATTCGGCGAGGAAACCGGCCAGCTTCAGGCGCTGCGCCTCGCCGCCCGACAGCGTCGGCACCGGCTGGCCGAGCTTCACGTATTCGAGCCCGACGTCGACGATCGGCTGCAGCACGCGCAGCACCTCGGCGTCGGCCGCAAAAAACGCGGCCGCTTCGCTGACGGTCAGGTCGAGCACGTCGGCGATGCTCAGCGCGCGGCCATCGCGCTCGATGCGCACTTCGAGAATCTCGGCGCGGTAGCGGCTGCCGTCGCAGTCCGGGCAACGCAGATACACGTCGCTCAGGAACTGCATCTCGATGTGCTCGAAGCCCGAGCCGCCGCAGGTCGGGCAACGGCCGTCACCCGAGTTGAAGCTGAACGTGCCGGCACCGTAGCCGCGCTGCAGCGCAAGCGGCGCCTTTGCGAACAGCTTGCGGATCTCGTCGAACGCGCCGACATAACTCGCCGGGTTCGAACGCGTGGTCTTGCCGATCGGCGACTGGTCGACGAACACGACGTCGCCCACCTGGTCGGCGCCCGTCAGGCTGCGGTACGCGCCCGGCGACTCGGTCGCCTTGCCGTGGTGCCGCGCCATCGCCGGATAAAGCACGTCCTGCAGCAGCGTGGATTTGCCGGAACCCGACACGCCGGTCACGCACACGAGCCGCTGCAGCGGAATCTCGACCGTCACGTCGCGCAGGTTGTGTTCGCTCGCGCCGTCGAGCACGATGCGCGGCGTATCCGCGTCGACCAGCCGGCGCGCCCAGTTCGACGCATGCGCGACATGCTTGCGGCCGCCGAGGTATTCGCCCGTCAGCGTGTGCGCCGAACGGATGTCGCCCGGCGTGCCGTCGTAGACAATCGTGCCGCCGCGCTCGCCCGGGCCGGGACCCATGTCGATCAGCCGGTCGGCCGCGAGCATCACCGACGGATCGTGTTCGACGACGACCAGCGTATTGCCCGCGTCGCGCAGCCGCTGCATCGCCTCGACGATCCGCGTGAGATCGCGCGGATGCAGCCCGATGCTCGGTTCGTCGAGCACGAACAGGGTTTTCGTGAGCGACGTGCCGAGCGCCGTCGTCAGGTTGATCCGCTGCACCTCGCCGCCCGACAGCGTGCGGCTCTGCCGGTCGAGCGTCAGGTAGCCGAGCCCCACGTCGCACAGGTATTTCAGGCGCGTGCGCACTTCGGCCAGCAGCAGCTTCAGCGCGTCGTCGAGCAGCGCGCTCGGCAGGTTGATGTCGTCGAAGAAGCGGCGGATGCGCTCGATCGGCAGCAGCATCAGGTCGTGCACGGTCAGGCCCGGCAGCGCTTCGAGCTGCGCGCGGCTCCAGTCGACGCCGCGCGGCATGAAACGACCGGCCGGCGCAAGCACGCCGTCGGCATTCTCTTTCGAGCCGAGCCGCCATTGCAGCGATTCCGTCTTCAGGCGCGCGCCGCCGCACACGTCGCACGGCGTGTAGCTGCGGTATTTCGACAGCAGCACGCGGATATGCATCTTGTACGCTTTCGATTCCAGGTAGCCGAAGAAGCGCTTCACGCCGTACCACTGGCTCTGCCACTTGCCGTTCCAGTCCGGCGAGCCGTTGACGACCCAGTCGCGCTCGCCGTCCGTCAGCTCGGCCCACGGCACATCGCGCCGGATGTCGGCCTTCGCCGCGTAGCGCATCAGGTCGTCCTGGCACTCCTTCCATGCGGGTGTCTGCATCGGCTTGATCGCGCCGCCGCGCAGCGTCTTGCGCGCGTCGGGAATCACGAGGCCGAGATCGACGCCGATCACGCGGCCGAAGCCGCGGCAGGTTTCGCACGCGCCATAGGCCGAGTTGAACGAGAACAGCGCCGCCTGCGGCTCCGCATAGCGCAGGTCGCTGTCGGGATCATGGAGCCCGGTGGAGAAGCGCCACACCTGCGGCTCCGCCGCCGTGCCGCCAGCGTTTTCCGGCTCCGCCGCGAGCACGTAGACGTTCACGCGCCCGCCGCCGCGCTTCAGCGACGCCTCGATCGCCTCGACGACGCGCACCTTGTCGGCATGCTGCACGCGGAAGCGGTCGGCCACCACGTCGAGCACCTTGCGCGGCCCGGTGGGCGACGCGACTTCGCGCTGCGCCTGCACGCGCGTATAGCCGCTCGCGGACAGCCACTGCGTGACTTCTTCGTCAGTCACCGTTTCCGGCAGCTCGACCGGAAACGTGACGACGACGCGCGGATCGTCCGCCTGCGTGCGCGCGACGAGCTCCGCGTAGATCGTCTCCGGCGTGTCGTGCCGCACCCGACGCGCGGTCTTGCGGTCGAACAGCTCGGCCGCGCGCGCGTACAGCAGCTTCAGGTGATCGTTCAGCTCGGTCATCGTGCCGACGGTCGAGCGCGAGCTGCGCACCGGGTTGGTCTGGTCGATCGCGATCGCGGGCGGCACGCCGTCGACGCGATCGACCTGCGGGCGGTCCATCCGGTCGAGGAACTGCCGCGCGTACGCGCTGAAGGTTTCGACATAGCGCCGCTGGCCTTCCGCGTACAGCGTGTCGAACACGAGACTCGACTTGCCGGAGCCCGACGGGCCGGTGACGACCGTCATTTCGCCGGTGCGCAGGTCGAGATCGATATTCTTGAGGTTGTGCTGACGTGCTCCGCGAATGCGGATCAGATTGCTGGATGACAATTTGCCTGCCCGTCTGAATGAGTTAGCCAGAGTTCACGGTGCCGGAACGCTGCGGCGGATGCCCGCAGGCGCGGCGCACGCGCCGCCCAGGGTCGCACCTGGGCGGCTCGATTTCGACGGCTACTATACTGTATATTCATACAGTTTTCCATGGCCGGCGCGGATACCCCGGCAACGGGTCCGGTCATTCCGGCTCCGGCTTGATCGCGTCGGGCTTGCGTCCGCGCGCCGTCGGCCTGACCGGTACGCTGCGCCCGTACTCGTTCCACCACGCTGTCAGCGCTTCCATCGTCGGCCCGAGACCGCGCGCCTTCGCGGTGATCGCATATTCGACGCGCGGCGGCACTTCCGCGAAAACCGTGCGGGTGATCAGGCCGTCCGCCTCGAGCTCCCGCAGCTGCGCCGTCAGCATGTGCTGGGTAATGCCCGGAATCGCCTTTCGTAGTTCTCCAAAGCGATAGACGCGCTGGTTGAGCAGCCACATGATCTCCAGTTTCCACTTGCCCGACAGCAACGAAAATGCGCGTCGCATTTCGTCGTGCATGTTCACTTCATCGGCGTCATCAGTCATCTTTTCCATACCAACAGACAGAAAATCATCCTACTTGCATGCTTTCATCTTAGACGACATTCTTGAGTCAAGTCGACACCGAACAACTTAAGGAACCCGTAGTAAATGATTGAAACCTACGCATACTGGATCAGTACCGCATTACTGTCGCTGCTCTATCTGGCGTCCGCGACGCTGTACATCGCCAAGAGTAACCGGGTTCGCAAGAGCCTCGCCGGCTTCGGCTATCCCGCGTATCTCGTTTCGATCCTGACCATCGCGAAGCTGCTCGCCGTGGCGGCAATCCTGACGCGCGTCGGCGTGCCGCTCAGCGATCTCGCCTACGCCGGCGTGTTCTATCACCTGCTGCTTTCGGCCCTCGCGCACATCGGTGTGCGCCAGCCGCGCGGCGCGCTGCCGGCCGCAATCGGCCTCGTCTGTCTCGTCGTGTCGTTCACCACGCAAAACGCGGCGCGCGACATCCCGTCGCCGTACGGCGCGCTCGCGACGACACATCACGCAACCATCGACTGAAGGAGCACGCCATGGCCCGACTCAACGGGAAAATTGCCATCGTGACGGGCGCCGGCCGAGGCATCGGACGCGCCACCGCGAAACGATTCGCTGCCGAGGGCGCGACGGTAGCGGTCGTTTCGCTCACCCCCGCCAACGTCGACGCGGTGGTGGCCGACATCGAGGCAGCCGGCGGCAACGCGCTCGGCGTGCCTTGCGATCTCGGCAACGCGGACCAGATCAACGCAACCGTCGAAACGATCGCCACGACCTGCGGCGGCATCGACATCCTCGTCAACAACGCCTTCGATCCATCGGCACCGTTCTCGTCGATCGTCGATCTGCCGGTCGAGCAACTGCAGCGAAACTTCGAACTCGGGCCGATCGCATACCTGAGGATGATGCAGGCGGCCTATCCGCACCTGAAAGCGAGCGGCGAAGGACGCGTGATCAATTTCGGGTCCATGGCCGGCGTCATGGGGCTGGCGGGATACGGTCCGTACAACATGGCGAAGGAAGCGGTGCGCGCGCTGACGAGAACCGCCGCACGCGAATGGGCCGCCGACGGGATCACGGTCAACAACGTCCTGCCGCTGGCGCAGACGTGGGGCGCGGACGCCGACGTGCCGCCGCCGACCAACCCGCTCGGCCGCTTCGGCACGCCGGACGACGACATCGCGCCTGTCGTCCTGTTCCTCGCAAGCAGGGATGCACGGTTTCTGACCGGATACAGCCTCACGCCGGACGGCGGCGCGATCATCGACGGCGCGCGCTGAAGCGCGGTCGACGGGAAGCCGCTTCAATCGCCGGGAGCCGTCGCATACGCAACGCATCGGCGCGCGAGAACCTCGGTCGGATCGATCAGCGTCGCCCGCGCGCCGTTCCGCGCGGTGTATTCGCCGCCCGGAAGAAGGATAGGCAGCTCCGTGCACCCGAGGACGATCACGTCGACGCCCTCGGCGATCAGCGCGTCGACCGCGGCGCCGATATCCTCTTCGCACTGCCCGGTCGTGAAGCCGGCCTTGACGCCGTGCTTTCCGTAGATCGCTTCCATCACGCGTGCCTGCAACGCCGGCGCCGGCGCAACCTGTCTGAGCCCGTGCGATTCGAGCGCCTTTTTGTACACGCCGCTTTCGATCGTGCCCGACGTTGCCAGCACGCCGACATCGCGCAGCCGCGGATACGCGTCGCGCAGATGAGCGACGGTGACGGTCAGCATGTTCACGATCGGGATGCCGAGGTACGGTTGAATCCGCTCGACAAAAGCATGCGCGGTATTGCACGGGATCGCGATGATGTCCGCATCGCCGTCCTCGAGCTTCTTGCACGTCGCATACAGGGAGATCGTGGGATCCGTACCGGCATCGACGAGGTTCTCCGTCCGATCGGGAATCTGCGGATTCTGTTCGACCAGCAGCTTGATGTGATCCTGGTCGCGCGAAGCCGGCGTGTTGCGAACGATCTTGTGCAGGAAGTCCACTGTCGCGGCCGGCCCGACGCCGCCGACGACACCGATCTTGAACGTCGATGCACGGGAGTCGCACCGTGCCGAAACGACGTACTGCGCATACGCCAGATTGGAGTCGATCAGCGGTATCCGCCGAGGGCCGATTTCGTCGGCGACGAGCGCGATCTCCGTCAGCCCGGGAACGATGACCTGGGCCCCCTGATCCGCCAGATCCTCGCATGCGTCGCGCAGCAGTTCGATCGGCCTGCCGCGAAGATTGCCGCGCTTGATGCCGTCCGGCCCGTAGATCGCTTCGGTGACGAGATCGATATCGCCGCGCGGCCGCGGATGGACGATTTCGAACTGAGGCGACGGGAAGTACCGGTCGAACAGTCCGTTGGCCCGCACATGGTCCGAAGCCAGCACACCGATACGCGTGGCGCCAGGGTACTTCCGCTGCACGTGGCTGCGGACGGCTTCCACGATATCCACGATCGGCAGGCGCGTATTCGCCTTCAGTTCGTCGATGAAGGTGTGGCTCAGAAAGCACGGCAGCACCACCGTCGTCACGCCGCGTTTCTCGAACGCGCGGATCATGTCGAAGACATAGAGCTTGCGCTCGGTCGTCGCTGCGCTGCCCGAACCCGAACCCCTGAACGGATATTGCTCGAAGATCAGGTCGATGTGTTCTTCGTCGGACGACGCGGGCGTTGCCTTCACCAGCTTGAAGAAAACGTCGGCGCTTCCGAGCGGCCCAAGACCGCCGACCACACCGAATTTCCGCCGCGTATCCGCGATTTCCGCGCGCTTCATGCGTTCAGCTCCGGCCGGTCGAACGCGGCACGGTTCGACTTCGCCACCCGCCCGCCTTCCCACTTCGCGATCACGGCCGTCGCGACGCTGTTGCCGATGACGTTCGTCATCGTGCGGCCCATGTCGAGAATCTGATCGATCGCCAGGACCATGGCCACGCCGGCGGCCGGCAGATGGAACATCGGCGCGACGGCAGCGACGACGACCACCGATCCGCGCGGCACGCTTGCCATGCCCTTGCTGCTCAGCATGAGGATCAGCAACATGGCTATCTGCTGCGACAGCGGCATGTTCACGCCGAACGCCTGCGCGATGAAGATCGCCGCAAACGCCTGATACATCATCGAACCGTCCAGGTTGAACGCGTAACCCAACGGAAGCGTGAAGCCGACCACCTTCTTGTCGACGCCGAACTTCTCCAGCTGCTCGGTCAGGCGCGGATAGGCCGCCTCGCTGCTCGCGGTCGAGAACGCGATCAACGCGGGTTCGCGCACGGCCTTCAGCAGGCTCCCGACGCGCCGCCCGAGGAATGCATAACCGGCGCCGATCAGGATCATCCACAGGATGAGCAGCCCGAGATAGAACGACCCGATCAGCTTTCCGTACGTGTAGATCACATCGAGCCCGCGCAGCGTGACCGACGAAGCGATGGCACCGAAGACGCCGAGCGGCGCCGCGCGCATCACGTAGTTCGTCAGGCGCAGCATCACGGGCACCATGCCGTCGATCGACTGGATCACGATGCCGACACGCTTGTCGCTCTTCAGTGCGCTCAGCGCGATGCCGAGAAAGACCGAAAAAACGAGAATCTGCAGGATGTCGTTGCGCGCCATCGCATCGAGCAGGCTGGTCGGGAACGCGTGCGTGATCACGTCCCTGGCGTTCAGCGCGGCCGTATTCAGGCCGACATTGACCTCGCCCGCGGTCTCCGTGAGCTTCAGGCCGGCTCCCGGCTGCAGCGCATTGGCCATGACCAGGCCGAGGCTCAACGAAATGAGCGATGCGCAGACGAACCACCCGATCGAGCGAAGGCCGATGCGCCCGACGTCTTCGCCGCTGTCCATTCCCGCGAGGCCGGAGACGAGCGTGACGAACACCAGCGGCGCGATGATCATCTTGATCAGTCGCAGGAAGATGTCCGTCACGATCGAGAAATAGCCGGCAATCGTCTTGAGCGTGCCCGGGTCCGAAATGCCCGTGTGACACGCATAGCCGGCGACGACGCCGAGGATCATGCCGACTGCGATGCTTAGGGTAAGGCGATTTTTCATGTCCATCCGTCCTTGGGTGGCGCCCGGCCCGGCCGCCGGAAGGCGGCTGTCGGGCGCTGGAATGAGCGCAGGCGACGCTGTCCGCGCGTCACATTTGCCGTTGGAACGAATGGTAGGGAGGGTCAATAAAACCGTGATGCCGGTCCATCATGGCGGTATGCGAGCGCCGCATAAGGCGGGAAAACCCTAGCCCGGCGCGGCAGCGGCGGCGCTCAGATGCTGCCAGAGCGTCTCCAGGAACTCGCTGCGATTGGACGCGTCGCGATATACCCGCAGCTCGACTTCGAGGTTCCATGCAGCCGGCCCGGCCGGCAGGAGCTCGCCGGCCGCGAGTTCGGCGGCGATTGCGCTCTTCGGCAGCCATGCCACGCCCTCGCCTTCCATCACGAGCTTTTTCAGCACTTCGGCCATGTCGGACTCGTAGTGCAGTTGCAATGCCGGCACCTCGGGTGCGCGACCGAGCAGCAACGCGAGACACCGCCCGAAGTAGCTGGTTTCCGTATATGAAATAAGCGGCAACGGATGCTGTTTCGTGCCGGGAAGGCGAAACGCGGGCGCCGATCGGCGGTTGGGCCTGCAGGCCGGCATCAAGGTGTCGAGGCCGACGGTCAGATGCTCGTACCTGACCGGGTCGAGATGGAGCGGAAGCTCGGGATGGTGATAGGCAAACATCAGCTCGCAGTTTCCGTTGACGAGCATCAGGATCGAATCATGGACGTTCGTGGGAATGACGCGTGCCCGCACCTCGCCGAAATGCGGCGCAAGCGCCTTGAGCCACGCCGGCAGGAAACTCAGCGCGATCGTGTGACCCGCTGCGATCTGCAGGCTCTTGCCGGCGATTCGCTGCTCGGTGCGGATAATCGCCCGGGTGTCGAACAACCGGCCGAGCACATCTTCCGCCGTCTCGCGAAACAGTCGTCCGGCCGGCGTCAGCACGGGCGGAAAGCTGCTGCGGTCGATCAGTTCGGCGCCGATCCACTGTTCGAGCGACTGGATCCGGCGGCTGAAACCCGATTGCGTGACGTTGCGGAACTCCGCCGCCCGGGAAAAGCTCTGGTATTGAGCGAGGGCGATGAAATCCTCGATCCATTTGATTTCCATGTTTGCCTTCGAGGTCCACAACCGGATCGACCTGCGGGTGACCGGCGTAACGGCGCGGGTGCGGAACGCAAAAGCTTACGAGCGTCGAGCGCGATTCGTCAAACGGCCCGGTTTTATCGCCACGTCGACGTCCTGCCGCGACACGCCGTCGACCATGGCCACCGGATACGGGTATCTTTCCGGAGATTCGACGTTCGCCGATGCACGATCCCGATCGTGCCCGGGCCGGGCGAACAGCGACCGCGGGGTTGAACGATGCCCGTCGCAACCGGGCGCCGATGCACGAACTCCATCGGCGCCCGCCAGGCTGTCGGGTAGACAGGTCACGCGGCGTCAGCCCTCCTTGCCCGCCGCCCCCTTCCCGCCGAAGGCTTCGCACTCGGGCTTGTCCCACCGCGTCTTCACGACGCGGTTATCCGAATCGAACTGAACCTGGTACTGGCAGGTCGCGACCTTTCCGGAATCGCGGAACTGGAACAGGTAATTCCACGTCCGCACATGAAAAATCCACTCGTGGAAATGCGGCGGCCCGAGCAGCTCGTACAACTGATTCTTCGTCACACCCGGCCGGACCTGCGCCAGATTCGCGAGATTCGGATACGTGCCTTCGGGCAGCGTGGCCGTATCGGCCGACGGGAACGGCGGATCGCCCTGCTGCGTGGCGCATCCGGACAGGCCGGCGACGGCGAGCAGTGCCGCGGCCGCGAACTTAGCAATGTGTGCGTTCATGTTTGGCATCGTCTGAATGAAAGGGAAACGGCGCGGTTCGCGGCTCACCACTGATACCCGGCACCGACCACCGCGCCATACGTGCCGCGCGTGTTGGTCGAGACGGCCGCCTTGTAGATCCAGTGGTTGTTCTCCGAAATCGTCGAAATACCGAGCGCCTGCCCGGACTGGCCGCGATACACGCTGCCGGCCAGCGCGACCATGCTCTTGCCCGGGCCGGACGGTTGCGGCAGGCCGGCCACGGCCATCGCCGTCGCCGTGCCGCCGTCCGCATCGCGGCGGTAGCTGTCGAGGCTGTTGCGCAAGCCGGCGACCTGGCCGTCCGTGTAGCTGTTCGCCTGCGACAGCGTGTTGCCGACGCTGGCGTTCAGCTGGTTCACGTTGACCGCATCGGTGCCCTGCGTGCCGGCCGCGACGTTGACGACCTGGCGCGCCGAATCCGCCGAGCCGACCGCGACGACGTTCGAGCGGCCGCCGTCGTTGCTGCCCGTGCCGATCGCGGCCGAGTTGCTGCCCGACGCGGTCGACCCGACCCCGATCGCGGTCGACCCGTTGCCGGACGCCAGCGACCCGTTGCCGACCGCCGTGCTGTTCGAGCCCGATGCGACCGCGCCCGAGCCGCCCGCCGACGAGTTCGACCCGGTCGATCCCGGCGGCACGTTGGAGCCGGCCGGATTCGACGTGTACGAACCGCCGAGGTTCGACGTGCGCTGGTTGATCAGCGTCGTCAACTGGTTGGCGACCGAATCGAGCTGCGACACGTTCACCGCATCGGTGCCGCTCTTGCCGGCCGCGAGGCCGGTGATCTGCCGGTTGCCGACGTTCACTTCGCCGGCCGACGACTGCGGGCTGCTCAGCCCGTACGCGATGTAGTTCGTCTGCGCGCCGACCGTGGTCAGCGAACCCGCGCCGAGCGCGACGCTGTTCGCCAGCGTCGCCGACGCGCCGGCGCCGAGCGCGAGCGCGTCGGTCGCGTTGCTGCGCGCGCCCGATCCGATCGCGACGCTGCCGACGCTGGCCGCGACCGTATTGGCGCCCTGCGCGACCGACTGCGCGCCGGTGGCCGTCGCGCCGCTGCCGAGCGCGATCGCATCGGCCTGCGCGGAACTCGCCGCCTGCCCGATCGCGACGCCGCCCGGCGCGGTGGCGTCGACGATCGCACCGTTGCCGATGCCCACGCCGTTATCGCCGTTGACGACCGTCGTCGGGCCGACCGCGATCGACTCCGCACCGACCGCGAGCGAGTCCACGGCCGTCGAGTTCGCATGGAAATACTTCTGGCTCGTGACCGCGAACGACTGCAGCGCGCCGGCCAGCTGCCGCACGGTCACCGCATCCTGCTGGCCGGTGCCGTCCGCGACGTTGGTGATCTGGCGATACGTCCTGCTCGCCGCGTCGCCGACCGATACCGCGCCCAGCAGCGTCTGGTCGGTCGTGTTGAACGGGATCGACGCGCTGCCGTTGCGGATCACGCCGGAAGCCGGCACCGTCGCACGATCGACCACCGAGCCGGCGCCGAGCGCGATGCTGCCGTCCACCCTCGCGACCGCGTTCGGGCCGATCGCGACGCTGTCGACGCCGAGCGCCTGGCTGTCCGGCGCGGTCGAGTTCGCGTGGAAATACTTGGTGCCGTGCGCGTTGATGTTGTCGATCGCCGAGCCGACGTTGTTGTTGATCGTCGTCGAGCCGTCGCTGTTGTACGTCACGTACGACGGCGCCGAGATCGTCCCGGTCGTCGGATCGTAGGTCGCCCCGCCGCCGATCGCGCCGGCCGTGCTGTTGCCGAGATTGGTGTTGTTCGACGTGATCGAGCTGAGGCTGGTCGACAACGAACCGATGCCCGTCGACGTCGCGGTCGACAGCGACGTCAGGTTGCTGTTCGTGCTCGACAGGCCGGTGGACAGCGAGCCGACGATCGTCGAGGTCGACGTGGACAGCGACGTGATCGAGCTCGTCGTCGAGCTGAGGCCGGTGGACAGCGAACCGATGCTCGTCGACGTGGCGGTCGACAGCGACGTCACGCTGCTGTTCGTCGTGCTCAGGCCGGTCGACAGCGAAGCGACGCCGGTGGACAGCGAACCGACGATCGTCGAGGTCGACGTCGACAGCGACGTGATCGAGCTGTTCGCGCTCGACAGGCCGGTGGACAACGAGCCGATGCTTGTCGACGTGGCGGTCGACAACGACGTGACCGTGCTGTTGGTCGAACTCAGGCCGGTGGACAGCGAGCCGACCACCGTCGACGTGGAGGTCGACAACGACGTAATGCTCGACACCGTCGACGTCGACAGCGACGTGACCGCCTGATTCGTCGCATCGAGCTGCGACCCGTTGATCGCGTCCGTACTCGCCGAATTGATGCGCCCGGCCGCGACGTTGGTGATCTGGCGTTCGCTGCCCGACGCGCCGACGCTGACGACGCTGGTCGGCGTCGTGCCCTGGAAGGTGTACGTGACGCCGCCGATCGTCGCGCTCGACGTCGGATGCGGTGCAGCCGTCGTCGAACCGGAGCCGAGCGCGACATCGCCCGCGTTGTTCGCCACGGCCGATGCGCCGAACGCCACCGAGCCCGCGGCCGCGGCCGTCGACGTGTTGCCGAGCGCGAGCGAGCCGACGCCCTGCGCGTTGTTCGAATTGCCGATCGCCACCGCGCCGTCGCCGTTCGCCGTGTTGTTCGAACCGGCCGTGACCGCGCCGGTGCCGATCGCGGTGCTCGGGTCGCCGATCGCCACCGCGCCGTTGCCGCTGACCGTCTGGCCCTGGCCGAGCGCGACGGCGCCGGTACCCGCCAGCACCTTCGAGTTGTTGCCGCCGGCGATCGAGCCCGCGCCCGCGGCAGCGGCGACCGAGTTGGTGTCGCCGATCGCGATGGTGGATCCCGCGGCCGCAACGCTGTTGATGCCGATTGCGGTCGAATTGATGGCCGACGCCGTCGCACCGGGGCCCAATGCGGTCGCCGATATGCCGGTCGCGCGCGCGAGATTGCCGAACGCGACGGCGAACTGCTGCGTCGCGGTCGCCTGCACGCCCATCGCGATCGAACTGATGCCCGACGTATTCGCGCTCAGGCCGAACGCCATCGATTGGTCGGCGCCCGCCGTCGTGCTCGAACCCAGCGCGATCGAGCTGGTGCCGAGCGACTGCGTGCCCGATCCCGGCACGCCGGCAACGCCGCCCCAGCCGATCGCGATCGACGAGCCGCCCTTCGCGCCGCTGTTGACGCCCATCGCGACGCCGGAATTGCCGGACGCCAGCGCCCCGCTGCCCACCGCAACGGCTGCCGCTCCTGAACTCGTCGACTGGTTGCCGATTGCGACGGTCCCCGTATCGGTGGCATGCGACGCGTAGCCGAGCGCAATGCTCTGAACCCCCACCGCGCTCGATCCGAGACCGAGCGCGGCCGCATACTGGCCGGACGCCAGCGCATTGTTGCCGAGCCCGATGGCGGCAACGCCGGTCGCGGCTGCGCCACTGCCGATCGCCACCGCTCCGCTTTGGGTCGCGCTCGAGAGATTGCCGATGGCAACCGAATAGCTGCCTGAACCGATCGCCTGCACGCCGAGCGCCGCGCTGTTGACACCGGTCGCCTGCGAGTTGATGCCGATGGCCGTCGAACCGTCGGCTACTGCGTGTGCGCCCGGGCCCAGCGCGGTGGCAGAAACGCCCGTTGCCGTCGACAGGTTGCCGAATGCGGTGGAATTCACCTGCGTCGCAGCCGAACCGTTGCCGACCGCTATCGAACTGGCGCCGCCGGTTGCCGACCCGCCACCCGCCGAGTACTGCGCATGCGCAGCAACATGGAACAAGCCGAGATACGCCGATGCCATCAGCACGGCCAACCGCCGTAGCGACGGAGCGGCAGGCATGCCCGCGTGTGTCGCCGCACCCCCGATCGCGGTACGTTCCGCCGCGCTGCTCGACGACGCAACGCGCTTGCCGCGCGCACGGTCAAGCTCCGACGCCGCAACCCAGGCCCCCAATGCTTCGTTCCAGATCGACTTGAACGACTTGTTCATCTTGTCTTCCCTCGGTTCTCATGTGCTGGATGACGCAACAGCGAACGCAACGACAAGCGACGACGCATCCCTCTGCGTTCCCGCCCGTCCTGCGACGCTCCGTTCTTCACTTTGGATAGCTAAATAAATGCTCGAACAACGCTGCACGACATTCCCGATCGCCATCGCGATCGCGCGAACGCACGCCGCACGTGCGCTTCGGCACGATGCGCGACGACGATCGCCGGTTATCGAATCATGGAAGCCGACCTCGCAGGAAAAGCGGCGACGCGATATACCGCGCACCGCGAATCCGCGCGCGTGCGCCGTCGCACCGAACCTGCGGCGACCTCGAATCTCATGGGAAAGCGTCGTTCAGACGCCGGATGGACGGATGCCGGCCCAGACCCCGGGGCGGCCCGCCGCGATTCATTCAGGAGGAGGATGGAGCTGCGTAGTCCCCGGGTTTGAAGCATGCGCCGCCGGTTCGCTCGAACCGGTGCGTCGACCTGCCGTGCCTGTCGTGCTCATATTTTTCGTGCCCGCCTGATTCGATAGCTCACCTCGCGCGACCGCGCCCGGACGAATCGAATCGCCGGGCCGCCAACGCGAAGCCGCTGCCTCTTTCCGTTCGGCCGCCAAACGCACTTTCCGGATTTCCGGAAAAGAACCGATGGCTTGCCGAACGACCCCTGCATCGAATTAATCGATCGAATTTCCTTGACGATTTTTTCTTGCTCGATGCTTCAACCCCAAAAAACTTCACAGCCTTCCGATTTATCTTGTATATCAACACATTCGGAGAATTATGAAGTTTGCATTACCCTCGTGCCAGTTATCCGCCCGCTGCAGAACGCCCAAACTCTGAGAATTCCATCATTCAATGTCACATTGAATATCGCATGACTCCGGATGCGACAGCGCAAGAAGTCCGCGCAAAACCGGTTGCCTCGAAGAACCGATTCCAGCCGCGCCGGGGCTAGTGTGCAGGGATTCGTCCACGCAAACCTTTTCCCGAGCGGACAAACCCTTTTCCAGAGCGGATGACATTTACATTCATACAATCCGGCACGAAATCCGATTTCTCCGAGAAAGAAATTCTGACCGGCCGCCAATAAAACCTTAATCAGGCAAGCCTCGAATCAGCGCCTTCAATTTATGTCGAACGACACCAACTTTCGACACAAGACGCCCGAATTCATCGACCGGGCCATTTCAATAAATATAATCCCCAGACCGGAAATAAAGACCGACATTAAAAGTTAATTCGGCATGTTTTTCCACCTCTTTTGCTTTCCGCCGAACGCCGTTGCCGGCAACGCGTCACACCCCGCCGGATATGCCCACACAGGCCGCACGGAATCCTCACAATCGTGCTGTTGCCGGCATATAATTTTTCGCAACAATCGCGCGCATAGCGATGCTTTCAGCCCGTCAGGCCCACCTCCCTACCCGTCCGCAACCATGTCATCCCGCTCGTCCAGCCCGGCGTCGCTTCGCTCCACGCCGGATCTCGCTGACGCACATATTCTCGTCGTCGACGATCGCCCGAACGACCTGCGGCTCCTGACCGAGATCCTGCGTGCCGCGCGGTGCCGGATCAGCGTCGCGTTCGACGGGCTGCAGGCCTATCACCGTGCGCAGGCCATCTCGCCCGACCTGATCCTGATGGACGTGCGCATGCCGCGCATGGACGGGTTCGCCGCGTGCCGGCTGCTGGCGTCGACGCCGTCGACGCAGTCCATTCCGGTGATCATCCTGACGGCCGCGGGCGATCTCGAGGACCGCATCGCGGGGCTCGAAACCGGCGCGATCGACTACATCGTCAAGCCGTTCGAACCGGCCGAAGTGATTGCGCGGATCCGCAATCATCTGAAGCGCGCGCGGCGCAGCCAGCCGTTTGCGCACCTGCCCGAACTGCCCGACAACCCCGACGCAGCCGTCGTGCGCGCGGCGAGCGAGGTGCTGCTGCGCAACCTGCGCCATCCGCCGGCGCTCGAGGATCTCGCCAAACAGGTCGGCACGCACGAGAAGCGCCTGTCCCGCGTGTTCCGCGATCATCTCGGCCAGACGGTGTTCGAGTATCTGCGCGACACGCGCCTGCGCGCCGCGATGCACTTTCTCGCGGAAACGTCGATGGGGATCGGCGACATCGCCGAGGAAATCGGCTTTTCCACGCCCGGCAATTTCGCGACGGCGTTCCGGGAACGCTTCGGCATCACGCCGTCCGACTGGCGGCGCCAGCGCCATGCGGTCAATGCGCCGCCCGCGCCCGGGGAGCACCATCACGATGCGTAGGCGATACGCGACATGGGCAGCCGGATGTCGCGCGTTGCTGCTGCTTCTGATGGCGATGGCCGTCACCTGCGCGACGGCCAGGGCCGCGTCGACGCCCAGTCCCGCGCAACTGGAAGCCGTGTCGGTGTTCGAGGATGCCGGAAGGACGATGACCGCCGATCAGGTCGACGCCCGGCTCGCCGATCCGTCACGCGGTAAATCCGCGGCAACCACGCCATCGTTCAACGTCGAGTTTTCCCGGTCGGCATGGTGGGTCCGCGCGACGCTGGCCAACCGGGGCAGCACGGTACGCCCGCTGGTACTGGTATTGCGCGACGCGCGCGTCGACCATGCCGACTTCTATCTGCACCGGGCTGGCCAGTGGACACTCGCCAGCCGCTTCCCCGCCGCCGATGCCGACGGCGATGCAAACCGGCAGCCATCGCGGTACCCGGTACTCGACGTCACGCTGCGCGCCGGCGAAAGCATCCCGGTGCTGATCCGCGTCACGTCGCGCAAGGAAATGCGGCTCGCGCCGGCCGCGTTCACCCGCGAAGCATGGAACGCGCAGGAGTCGCGCGCCACGATGTGGGACTTCGGTTTCTTCGGCGGGTTGCTCGCGCTCGTGTGGTGCGCGCTGCTGATCGGGTTCTTCTCGCGCAGCGGCATGTTCTACGTACTGGCCGCGACGGCGCTGGGCACGGCGCTGTTCGAAGCGGCGTACCGCGGCTACACGGCGTTGGCTCTGTGGCCCGCCGCGCGCGAGTGGTCGGCGCGCGGCGAGGTGATCTTCGCGTACCTGGCGGTCTCGCTCTTCATCGTGTTCATTCTGTTGGTCGCGCATCGCGAGAAGGCGCGGCTCCCGGTGCGCGCCGTCTACATGACGATCCTCGGCCTCGAATGCGCGGGAATGGCCGGCGCCGCCTTCGGCGACCTGCTGACCTTCACGTGGTTCTGCCTGCGGTTGAACACCGTGCTGGGGATCGTGAACGTCGGCATCGCGCTGACGCTCGCGATCCGCCGGACGCCGACCGGCCGCGTGATGCTGATCGCGATTACGCTCGCCTGCTTCAACATCCTGCTGCGCACGCTCGACGGCATGGACGCACTGCCGCCGTTCCTGTTCTGGCTCAAGTCCGATATCTATCCGAACCCCGTCATCGCGATCATCGGGCTCGCCACGCACCTGCTGGTGCTGGCCGCGTGGATCCACCACGTGGGCCGTCAGCGCACCGACGCCAGAGAACGGCTCGAGCATTTCCAGCTCACCGAACAGGATCGCCTGCGCGACGAAGTCGCGCGGCGCACGGTCGCGCTCAACGACGCGCTGCAGCAGGTGACGACGCACATGCAGCAGAAGATCGAGACGCTCGGCTATGTCAGCCACGACCTGCGCGCGCCGCTGTCGACGATCAACGGCTACGCGAAGCTGCTGCTGCAAAGCGCGACGCGCAGCCAGGCGCGGCTGATCCGGTCGATCGACCGCAGCATCCGCTACCAGCTCGCGCTGATCGACGAACTGCTCGCGTTCACGAAGGCCGAACTGCAGCCGCTCGGCGTGTCGCCGGATACGACCGACCTGCCCGGCCTGCTCGACGACATCGGCCACTACGCGGTCGCACTGTGCGCGCAGCAGGACAACCGGTTCGTCTACCGGCCGGCCACGCCGCTGCCGCGCATGGTGTCGATCGACGGGATGCGGCTGCAGCAGGTGCTGCTGAACCTGCTGTCCAACGCGTCGAAATTCACGCGCGACGGCACGGTCACGCTGTCGGTTCATGCGGCGCGGGAAGGCGATGCGTGGCGCCTCTTGTTCGAGGTCGCCGATACGGGGATCGGGATCGACGTCAGCGGAACCCGCGACATCTTCCGCGCGTACCAGCAGGTGCAGGCCGTGAACGGCGGAACCGGGCTCGGCCTGTTCATCGCGCAACGCATCGTCGACGCGATGGGCGGCGAACTGGCCGTCGCCAGCCGGCCGGGCGTCGGCACGTCGTTCTCGTTCCCGATCGTCGCGCCGGCCGTCGGGCACGCGCTCGTGCCGGCGTCGGAACTCGTCCGGCGGTTTCAGCCGGCGGACGATGCCGAACCGGAGATCGCCGCGCCGTTGCTGCACGGCCCGTCCGACGATGCGCTCGACGAACTGATCCGGCTCGCCGGTGACGGCCGGCTCACCGATATCGAAGAGTGGCTCGGCCAGCATGCGGACGAGCCGGACCATGCGGCCTTCGTGCAGGCGATGCGCGAGCACCTCGACGCGCTCGATCTGCACGCGATCGAGAAGCTCGCCGGTTCGCTGAAACGCGCGCGCAGCGCGGATGCGTCGTTCGACGCCGAAACGGACGCGGCCGGGCAGGCCTGATCACGCGGAGGCCCATCGCTCGACCGCTATTCGCGGCCGCTGCCCATCGACCCGCTCGACGACGCGAGCGACTGTCAAGGACCTACTGCTCGGCCGCGGGCACCAGGATGCTACGCGGAATCAACGCGATCAGCGCACAGCTGACCAGCAGGCAAGCGCCCAGTGCATAAGTACCGTTGTTGATGTTGCCGGTCATTTCCTTTGCGATGCCGGTGATCATCGAGCCCGTGAAACCGGACAGGTTGCCCACCGAGTTGATCAGCGCAATGCCGGCGGCCGCGGCCGTGCCGGACAGAATCTGGCCCGGGAAGGTCCAGTAGATCGGCATCAGCGCCAGGATGCCGCAGGTGGCGATGGTCAGGAACACGATCGACAGCGCCACGTTCTGCGCGCATGCCGCGCTCATGATCAGGCCGACGCCGCCGATCAGCGCGGGAATCGCTGCATGCAGGCGGCGTTCGCCCGTCTTGCGCGAGTGCGATGCGTTCCACACCATCGCGAAAATTGCCGTCAGGTACGGAATGGCAGTAAGCAGGCCGATATGCAGCGGACTCCGCACGCCGGACGCGCGAATGATCGACGGCAGCCAGAAGGCCAGCCCGTAGAAGCCTGTATTGAACGTGAGAAGGATGAAGGTAAGCAGCCAGACACGCGGGCTGCGCAACGCGGCACCGACGCTGTGCGACTTGTGCGCGGCCTCGGATTCGAGATTGCGCGACAGCACCGCCTTTTCCTGGTCGGACAGCCACTTCGCCGACCGCGGGCCGTCGCCGAGGCAAGCCAGCACGATGAACGCCACCACGATCGACGGCAACCCTTCGAGCAGCAGCATCCATTGCCAGCCGCTCATGCCTGACAGGCCGTGCGTCTGCTCCATCAGCCAGCCGGAAACCACGCTGCCCAGCGTCAGGCTCAGCGGGATCGCCACCAGGAAGCCCGACATGGCCACGCTCTGGCGGCGCGCCGGAAACCAGTAGTTCATGTACAGGATGACGCCCGGGAAAAAGCCGGCTTCACACAGACCCAACAGGAAGCGCAGCGTGTAGAACATGGTGGGCGTCTGCACGTGGAAGAACTGCGCGAGCGGCACGATGAAGGCCATCGACGACGACACGATGCCCCATGTGATCATGATCCGCGCGATCCAGAAGCGTGCGCCGTACCGGTGCAGCAGCAGGTTGCTGGGCATCTCGAACAGGAAATAGCCCCAGAAGAACACGCTGGCGCCGAACGCATAGACGCTGTCGCTCAGGCTCAGGTCATCGAGCATCTGCAGCTTGGCGAAGCCCACGTTGACGCGGTCCAGGTAGGCCACGACGTAGCAGAGCAGCAGCAATGGCAGGATGCGCCGCATGACCTTGCGGTAGAGGGCGTCTTCGGACGAGTCGGCCGCGGCCGGCGCGGCAGCGGTCTGCGTGATGGTTGGCATCGGATTGTCTCCTGATTGTGTAGGTCTTCTTCGTACCGGCGAGCTCGCCGGCTCGCCGATGTTACCGATACCATCCGGTGATAAAAAAAACCGTCGACAAGACGACGGGAGCAACCGGCGCTCTGATACCGGTAACAGATTTGAAGGTAGCATGCGACGACAGGCGAGTTCAAGTCCCGACGAACAAGTGGTTTCCCTACGATGCAATGGGCGCGCAGCGGACGGCCTGCACGGTACGCCGCGCCGGTATGATGTAGCCTTTCATGTTTCCCCGATCGCGATTCCGATGCCCAGTCCCACCGCCGTCCGGCCTGCCGGACCGCCCCGCATGTCCGACGTAGCCCGCCTGGCCGGCGTATCGAAGATGACCGTGTCGCGCGTGCTTGCCGGCCACAGCGTGGCAGCCGAGACGCGCGAACGGGTCTGCAAGGCCATCGACCAGCTCGGCTACGTGGCCGATGCTGCCGCGGGTGCGCTGTCGTCGGGGCGGTCGGAATTTGTCGCGGTGCTGGTGCCGTCGCTGTCGAGCTCCAACTTCTCGGACACCGTGCGCGGCCTGACCGATGCGCTCGAACCGCATGGCCTGCAACTGCTGCTCGGCGACACCGACTACGACCTCGAACGTGAAGAACGGCTGGTGCGCTCCATGCTGCGTCACCAGCCGCGCTGCATCGCGCTGACGGGTGCGCAGCACACCGATGCGACGCGCAAGGTGCTGCAGCGCTCGGCCATTCCCGTGGTCGAGATGTGGGACCTCCCCACGCATCCTATCGACACCGCCGTGGGCTTCTCCAACGTGCGCGCCGCGCGTGCGATGGTGCGGCACCTTGCCGGGCAAGGTTACCGGCGCATCGGCTTTCTCGGCGGTGCCAGCGAGTTGGACCGCCGCGGCCTGGACCGGCTCAAGGGGTATCAGTCGGAGATCAAGGCGCTGGGGCTGTGCGAGCCGCGCGTCGTGCGGCTCGGTGAATCGCCGATCACCATGAGCCACGGCGGCCCCGCCATGGCAGCACTGCTGGAGATGTGGCCGGACACCGACGCGGTGATGTGCGTGAGCGACATGTCGGCGTTCGGCGCGATCATGGAATGCCACCGGCGCGGACTGTCCGTGCCGGCAGACATGGCCGTGGCCGGCTTCGGGAACTTCGAAGTGGCGACATGCTGCCACCCGACCATCACCACGGTGTCGGTCGACGCCTACGGCATCGGCCTGCGCACGGGCGAGGCCTTGCTGGCAGCGCTGCAAGCGCGTGACGACGGCGAACGGATCGAATCGCAAAGCGTCCGCATCGACTACACGATCGTCGCGCGGGAAAGCGCCTGACGGGCTGAAGGCCAGGTTTGCCGCCTTTCACGAGAAGGGTCGCGCATCGAGGCGCGACTGCGTAGCGGCTCGCGCCCTCATCCCCCCACTCGCACGCAAAATCCCCTTTCGCAACGCAAAATCCCCGTGCTAACATCCGCTCGTATGTTACCGGTAACTATCCGGCAAAAAAACTGAACGAAGAACCATGCGGAGACAGCGCACCATGTCACACACCCCTCGCCGCCTGCGCAGCCAGGAATGGTTTGACGACCCTGCCCATGCGGACATGACCGCGCTCTATGTCGAGCGATTCATGAACTACGGGCTGACGCGTGAGGAGCTGCAGTCGGGCCGTCCCATCATCGGCATCGCGCAGACGGGCAGCGACCTGGCACCGTGCAACCGCCACCACATCGAACTGGCCGAGCGCACCAAGGCGGGTATCCGCGACATGGGCGGCATTCCGATGGAATTCCCCGTGCATCCGCTGGCCGAGCAGAGCCGCCGGCCCACGGCCGCGCTCGACCGAAACCTGGCCTACCTGGGGCTGGTCGAGGTGTTGCATGGCTTTCCGCTGGACGGTGTGGTCCTGACCACCGGCTGCGACAAGACCACCCCCGCCTGCCTGATGGCCGCGGCCACCGTGGACATGCCCGCCATCGTGCTGTCGGGTGGACCGATGCTCGACGGCTGGCACGAGGGCAAGCGCGTCGGTTCGGGCACGGTGATCTGGCACGCCCGCAACCTGCTGGCTGCCGGCGATATCGACTACGAAGGCTTCATGAAGCTGACCACGGCATCGTCGCCGTCGATCGGACACTGCAACACCATGGGCACGGCGCTGTCGATGAACAGTCTGGCCGAGGCGCTGGGCATGTCGCTGCCGGGCTGCGCGAGCATTCCGGCCGCCTACCGCGAGCGCGGCCAGATGGCTTACGCCACCGGCAAGCGCGCTGTCGAGCTCGTTCGCGAAGACATGCGCCCGTCGAAGATCATGACGCGCGCGGCGTTCGAGAATGCCATCGTCGTCGCCTCCGCGCTCGGCGCGTCGACCAACTGCCCGCCGCACCTGATCGCCATTGCGCGCCACATGGGCGTGGAACTGAGCCTGGACGACTGGCAGCGCCTGGGTGAATCCGTGCCGCTGCTCGTCAACTGCATGCCGGCCGGCGAATACCTCGGGGAGAGCTTCCACCGCGCCGGCGGCGTGCCCGCGGTGCTGCGTCAACTCGATGCGGCCGGCCTGCTGCAGCGCGACTGCCTGACCGTGTCCGGTCGCGCGATCGGCGAGATCGCCGACACGGCGCAAGACGCCGACCGCGACGTGATCCGCACGCCCGAAGACCCGCTCAAGCACGGTGCCGGCTTCATGGTGCTGTCAGGCAACTTCTTCGACAGCGCCATCATGAAGATGTCGGTGGTGGGCGAAGCCTTCCGCCAGACCTACCTTGTCGAGCCGGGCGCGGAAAATACCTTCGAGGCACGCGCGATCGTCTTCGATGGCCCCGAGGACTACCACGCCCGTATCAACGACCCTCGGCTGCAAATCGACGAACGCTGCATCCTGGTGATCCGCGGCTGCGGTACGGTCGGTTACCCGGGCAGCTCGGAAGTCGTCAACATGGCACCGCCCGCGGACCTGGTGAAGCGTGGCGTGACGTCGCTGCCATGCATGGGTGATGGACGCCAGAGCGGCACGTCGGCCAGCCCGTCGATCCTGAACATGTCGCCGGAAGCGGCGGTCGGCGGCGGCCTGGCCCTGCTGCGCACGAACGACCGCATCCGCGTGGACCTGAATCGCCGCAGCGTCGACGTGCTCGTCGATGAAGACGAACTCGCGCGCCGCCGCGAGACTGCAAGCTTCGCCGTGCCGCCGGCACAAACGCCCTGGCAGGAACTCTATCGCCGGTTCGTGGGCCAGTTGTCCACCGGCGGCTGCCTCGAACCGGCCACGCTGTACCTGAAGGTAATCGAGCAGCGCGGTAATCCGCGCCATTCGCACTGACCCAACCGCCCACGACTCTTGCCGAGCTGACCATGCGTACTCCTTCCGTTTCCGACTGCCTGCCGCACGACCTTGCGCAGGCCCTGCTGATCGGCCGCGTCTGGCGGCACGATGGTGCCCACGCGGGCCCGAGCGTCGTCGCCGTGCGCGGCGGCGAGATGTTCGACATCACGCATATCGTGCCGACCACCGCGGACCTGTTCGACCGTCCCGACGCAGTCGCAATCGCGCGCACCGCCCCCGGCGAATCGCTCGGCCGCGTCGAACCGCTGCTGCAGGCGGCGCTGGACGGCGCGCCCGGCGCCACTCACCTGCTCGCCCCATGCGATGTGCAGGCCATCAAGGCTTGCGGCGTCACCTTTGCCGTCAGCCTGATTGAACGCGTCATCGAAGAACAGGCCGGCGGCGATCCCGCCAAAGCGAGGGACGTGCGCGAAACCATGGCCGCGACCATCGGCACCGACCTGTCGAAGATCGTTCCCGGTTCCGAAGCCGCCATGCGCCTGAAGGCGGAACTCGAGCGCCGCGGCGCGTGGTCGCAATACATGGAAGTCGGAATCGGCCCGGATGCCGAGGTGTTCTCCAAGTCGCAGCCGATGTCGGCAGTGGGCTTCGGCGCGGACGTGGGCCTGCTGCCGGTGTCGGTGTGGAACAACCCGGAACCGGAGATCGTGCTGGCGGTCAGCTGCGACGGCAGGCCGGTAGGCGCCACGCTCGGCAATGACGTGAACTTGCGCGACATCGAAGGCCGCTCGGCGCTGCTCCTCGGCAAATGCAAGGACAACAACGGCTCGTGCGCGATCGGCCCGTTCGTGCGGCTGTTCGACGACCGCTTCACGCTGGACAGCGTGCGGCAGGCCAGCGTGTCGCTGCGCGTCGAAGGCGCGGATGACGGCTTCGTCCTCGACGGCATCAGCCACATGCGCGAGATCAGCCGCGACCCGGCCGACCTCGTCGCGCAGACCTGCGGCGCGCATCACCAGTATCCCGACGGTTTCATGCTGTTCCTGGGCACGATGTTCTCGCCGATCCAGGATCGCGACGCACCCGGCGGCGGATTCACTCACCACCTGGGCGACCGCGTCACCATCTCCACGCCCATGCTCGGCGCGCTCGTCAACACCGTGCGGCTTTCCACGGAGATCTCGCCGTGGACTTTCGGCGTGCGTGCCCTGTATGCCAACCTGGCCGCACGCGGCCTGCTCGATGCGTGAGGCCATTCATGGACGATCCAGCCGACCGCGGAACGATGCGGACGTGGGAGGCGCATTCAGCGACGTGTCGGAATACTGGTCGCCCAAAGTCGTCGCACAGATCAACGCTCAATACCTGAAGGTTGCAAGAGTACGCGGACAGCTCGTCCGGCACGACCATGCGCACGAAGACGAACTGTTGTTCGTCGTGCGCGGGCACCTCGAGATCGAATATGAAGGCGGCCGTGTCGTCGATCTGCCCGCCGGTTCGATGCACGTGGTGCCGAAAGGCACGCTGCACAATCCGGTCGCCGATGACGAATGCTGGATCGTCCTGATCGAACCCGTTCAGACGAAGCATACCGGCGACGTCGAGTCACCGCTGACACGGACGATCGACGAGCAGTTGGGTGGGGTGCGCTGAGTTCATCTGTCGGCGTGGAGCGAGCCCTCCCAGGCCGACCTGCCGTTGCCGAACCAGCGCCGAAACCCCGATACCCGCGATACGTCAGGCCGAAGCCGCCGTGCTGCCTGCGCCCTGCTCGCGCGCCGGTGCTGCGCGCCGCCCCGACGCCGGTGCGCCGCTCGGCCGCGCCGCGTTCGGCCGGTCGACATAATCGCGCGGCGTGCGCCCGAGCACTCTCCTGAAATGGCGGCACAGATGGCTCTGGTCGAAGAACCCGACCTCGGGCGCGACGACCGACGGCGGCAGCCCCGCGCGCAGCAGGTCCTGCGCGCGCCGCACCCGCACGAGGCACAGATAGCGATGCGGCGACACGCCCAGCTCGCTGCGAAAGCGCGCGGCAAAACGCGACACGCTCAGCCCGGCCACCGCCGCGAGCGCCTCGATGCTCAACGGCTGCGCGTACGACGTCTCGATGATGCGCAGCGCGCCGCCGACGGCGTGCGATACGGGCTGCGCAACGCCGAACGGGCGAATCGCGTCATGATCGATCGCGTGACGAAAAACGTCTCCCATGCGAGGCTCCATCAGGTCGTCGCGTGCGTCGCGTCGGCCGGCATCGCGAAGCGCCCGATCGCGAACGGCTCGATCGGCGTGCTCGTCGCGCCCGTGTCGATCAGCTCCGCCATCGTGTCGCCGACGCCCGGGCCGAGCTGGAAGCCGTGCCCGCAGAAGCCGAACGCGTAATACAGCCCGTCGACCTTCGCGCTGCGCCCCATGATCGGCCGGTCGTCCGGCATGTAGCCCTCGACACCGCTCCACACGCGAATGATGTTCAGCCGCGTCAGCGCCGGTGCGACGCGCGCAAGCTGCGTGAACTGCAGCAGCGTGCTCTCGGGCAGCACCTTCGCGCGCCGTTCGTCGAGATAGGCCGGCGCGCGCGCGCAGCCGCCGATCACGATGTTGCCGCGCTCGACCTGCCGGAAGTACACGACTTCCTCGATATGCGGCGACGATACGCCGACGGACGGCAGGATCGAATACGGCACGGGCTCCGTCACGCACATCTGCGGCCCGTTGACCGCGATCGGCACCGGCTCGCCGAACTGCGTGCTGAGCTGGTTGCCCCACGCGCCGGCCGTCACGAGCAGGTTCGGCGCGCAGAACACGCGGCCGTCGGCGCTCGTCGCGCGGAACGTGTCGCCGTCCTTCTCGACGGTCGCGATCGCGGTGTTCTCCTCGATCCGCGCACCCGCGCGCGCCGCCGCGCGGCCGAACGCCGGCGCGGCGAGGCGCGGGTTCGCATGGCCGTCCAGCGCCGAATGGGACGCGCTCAGCACCTCGGGGCCGAGAAACGGAAACTTCGCGCGCATCGCCGCGCCGCGATACAGGTCGAGCTTCAGCCCGTATTGCGCGGCATCGCGCGCATAGGCCTCGAACATGTCGTCCTGCTCCTGCCGGTAGCACACGCGAACGTGCCCGACCTGCAGGAATTCGGCGCTGTGCCCGATCAGCTCGGGCATTCGGCTCCAGATCTCGCGGGAACGGTTCGCGAGCGGCAGTTGCGGCAGGTAGCGGCCCTGGCGCCGCACGTTGCCGAAATTGACGCCGCTTGCCTGCTGCCCGATCAGCCCGCGTTCGAGCAGGATCACCGAGCGGCCGCGCCGGCGCAGGAAAAACGCGGCCGCGGCGCCCATGAAGCCGCCGCCCACGATCACGACATCCGCATCGGCCCGCATCACTCGTCCCCCTTCATCGTCACGGCTTCGTCACGCGGCGCGGGAGGCTCGCCCGCCGCCGCACGCAGCGCGACCGGCAGCGGCTTCACGGGCGCCTGCCCGCGCAGGCGACCGACCGCCTCGAGCGGCACGCCGGCTGCGGCGGCGATCACCTCGGCCCCCGCGTGGCCGCAGTAGCGGCCCTGGCAGCGCCCCATCCCGACGCGGCTGAACGCCTTCGCGCGATTCGCGTCGCACGCGCCCTCGTCGCGGATCACACGGCGCAGCTCGCCGACGCTCACGCCCTCGCAGCGGCACAGGATCGTGTCGTCGGACAGCGTCGCGGCCTGTTGCGCGGGCCACGGAAACGCCTGCGCAAGCCCCGCGCGGAAACGGTCCATCTTCGTGCGTTCGCGCTGCAGCGCGGCGACCGCGCGCGCGTCGACCGGCCGCCCGAGATCCGTCAGCAGCGCGAGCGCCGCGAGGCGGCCCGCCGCTTCCGCGCCGTCCGCGCCGAGCACGCGCGCACCGTCGCCGGCCAGATAGACGCCCGCGACCGAGCTGCGCCCCATGTCGTCGAGCTGCGGCAGCCATTGCCGCGTGTCGCCGTCGAAGCGGAACGCGCAGCCGGCCAGATCCGCGAGCTGCGTCTCGGCGCGCAGGTGGTAGCCGAGCGCGACCGCGTCGCAATCGATGAGCGCGGCGGTGCCGGCGGCGGTGCGAAACCTGACGGCCGACACGCCCTGCTCGGGATCGCCGTGAATCTCGAGCGGCTCGATCCCGTGCTCGATGCGCACGCCGGCACGCTTCAGCGCACGCGTGAGCGCGATGCCCTTCGCGAGCACGTCGGGCCGCGCGAGCAGTTTCGGCAGCGCGCGCAGCCGGTTCGCCGCGGGCGACGTGTCGAGCACCGCCGCGACCTTCGCGCCGGCCTGCACGTACTGGTGCGCGACGAGATACAGCAGCGGGCCCGAGCCCATGAACACGACGTTCGCGCCGATCGCGCACGCCTGCGCCTTCAGCGCGATCTGCGATGCGCCGAGGCTGTACGTGCCCGCGTACTGCCAGCCCTTGACGGGCATCAGCCGGTCGGTCGCGCCCGGGCACAGCACCAGCGCGTCGTACGGGCGGCGCACCGACACGCCGTCGTGCGCGGTGTACAGCGCGCCGCCGGACACGTTCCAGGCCAGCGTGTCGGGCGCGTAGTCCAGCGAAGCACGCAGGCGTTCGAACGTGTCGTGCAGGTCTTTCGCGCGCGCGGCCTCGGTGCCGTACAGCTTGTCGTACGGGCGCGAGAACATGTCGGGCTGACGCCGGTAGATCTGGCCGCCGTCGCGCCGGCCTTCGTCGATCACGAGCGGCCGCACGCCGGCTTCCACCAGCGTCTGCGCGCAGCGCACGCCGGCCGGCCCGGCGCCGACGACGATTACGCGAGGCTCGACCATTGCGCCTCCGGTTGGCGGGTGACGATGTCCAGGCCCGGCTGCACGACGGTCGTGCACGCGCGCAGGCGCTCGCCGTCGGCGGTCCAGACCCAGCAGTCCTGACACGCGCCCATCAGGCAGAAACCGGCCCGCGCCTCGGGGCCGAACTCGGACTGCCGCACGTGGCCGGCCTGCGTCAGCATCGCGACGAGCAGCGTATCGCCTTCGAGCCCGTTCACCGTGCGGCCGTCGACGCGGAACGCGACCGGACGGCGCCCGGTTTCGGCGAGACGAACGAATCGCCCTGTCATATCCAACCCTCCTGTCGCGCGAGCGCGCCGCCCACCGGCCGGCCCGTCGGGCGTCTTTTCATCGATTGCATCGTTCAGTGCAGGATGTCCTGCAGCCGGTAGTACGCGCCGACGAACGGCAGGAACCACGCATGCCCGAAATGGCCCGGCATCGCCGGCCAGTCGAGCTCACGCCACGGATTCGACGCGGCCGCGCCGTACATCACGTCGGCCATCACGCGGCCCATGTGCACCGACATCTGCACGCCGTGGCCGCTGTAGCCCATCGAGTAATAGACGCCGTCGTGCTGGCCGGCGCGCGGCAGGCGGTCGGCAGTGATGTCGACGAGCCCGCCCCAGCAATAGTCGAGCCGCACGTTCGCGAGCGCCGGGAAATACTCGGCCATCCCGGCGCGCAGGATGTCGCCGCTTTTCGCGTCGGAGCGCGGGCTCGACATCGCGAAGCGCGCGCGGCCGCCGAACAGCAGCCGGTTGTCGGGCGTCACGCGGAAGTAGTTGCCGATATGGCGCGACGTCACGTACGCGCGGCGGTGCGGCAGCAGCCGGTTCAGTTGCTCGTCGGGAAGCGGCTCGGTGACGACGATGAAACTGCCGACCGGCGCGATGCGCCGCCGGAACCACGCGAACGGCCCCTGCTGCGATGCGCCGGTCGCGACCAGCACGCGATCGGCCACGATCGTGCCGCGCGTGCTGGTGATCGTGTGGCGCTCGCCATCGAGCCGCTCGAGCTGCGTGACGGCCGCATGCTCGTAGATGCGCGCGCCGGCCTGCGCCGCGGCTTGCGCGAGCCCGACGCCGAACTTGCCCATGTGCATCTGCGCGCCGTTGCGCTGCAGCAGGCCGCCGTGGAAACCGTCGGAGCCGACCTCGTCGCGAATCCGCGACGGCTCGATCAGTTCGATGTCCGGATCGACGTCGCGCCGCAATGCGTCGAAGGTCTTCGCGAGCCCCTCGAAATGCTGCGGCTTCGCGGCAAGCTTCAGCTTGCCGGCGCGCCGGAAATCGCAGTCGATCGCGTGTTCGGCGACGATCGTTTCGACGGTTCGCACCGCGCTCTCGTACGCGCGATAGAACTGCTTCGCCTGCTCGGCGCCGAGTCGTTCGGCGAGCGACGCGTAGTCCTGGGCGACGCCGGTATTGCATTGGCCGCCGTTGCGGCCGGATGCCTCGGCCGCAACCTGTGCGGCTTCGAGCACCACGACCGACACGCCGCGCTGCGCGAGCGCCAGCGCCGCCGACAACCCGGTAAAACCGCCGCCGATCACGACCACGTCGGCACGCCCTTCGACGGGCCCTTCGCTGCCGGCGCGAAAGTCGGGGCGGGTATCCAGCCAGTACGATTCGAATTTCATCGGATCCTTCGTGAGCAATCGGGCGCCGCGCATGACGCGCATGCGGAGCGCCGGCCCGCCTGTCGCCGCAGGTTCGCGACCGGGCGATGGCCGCCCGGTGAATACCATTTAAGCATCGACAAAAAGCGCAGTTGCCGCGTATTCGCGCACGGCGCACGCATCATCCGCTGTTTTGCGCGGCCGCGGCAGCACACCATGCGGCAGCCCGCGCGCACCGGCCGAATGCCGTCCGATCCGGTCATGGAACGCGCCGGCGTCATTCGTCACGCCCCCACTCTTGAAGCGCAGGTTCGCCTCGTACGCATAGCGGCCGAGGTCGGCCGTATGCACGCCTGCCGCGAGCCCGTACTTGTCGTGCGCGGCGAGCGCGAGCGCTTCGTCCTCGTCGTCGAACGTCCGCACCGTCGATACCGGCCCGAAGATTTCATCGCGCACGGCAGGCGACTGGGTCGTCACGCCGGTCAGGATCGTCGGCGCATAAAACGCCTTCCAAATGGCGCCGTTCCGCAACCGGGTGCGCTCGACGAATCGATCCGGGTCACGATGGATCGAACCGCCGCGTCAAACGGTCCCGAAGTAGTGCTGCGCCAAGGCGACCCAATACCGGACGCCGGCCGGAATGATGTCGTCGTTGAAATCGTATTTCGGGTGATGCAGAGCCGGCGCGGCCGGTCCGGCCGGCGCATTGCCGATCAGCACATAAGCGCCGGGCCGCTCCTCCAGCATGAAGCCGAAGTCTTCGGACGTCATGTTCGGCGGCACGTCGCGGTAAAGGCGTGCGTCGCCGAACGTCTCGCGAATGACCGTTTCGCAGAGCGCCGTCTCGACCGGCGTGTTGACCGTCGCGGGGTAGTACTGAAAGAACGCGACCTCGACTTGCGCGCCATAGGCACGGGCCAGCCCCTCGCACATGAGCTGGACGTCGCGCTGCAGCTTCTGCTGCAATGCCGACGATAGCGTGCGAATCGTGCCACGCAACTCGGCGCTGTCCGGAATGACATTGTCCGTCGTTCCCGCATGGAACATGCAGACGGAAATGACGGCGGGATCCACGGGATCCTTGTGCCGCGCAGCGATGGTCTGACACTGCAGCACCATCGAACACGCGAGGGGGACGGGGTCGACGCCCAGATGCGGCTGCGCCGCATGCGCGCCCTTGCCCGTTACCGTAATCCTGAACCGGGAGCCCGCGGCCATGATCGGGCCGGTACGCAACCCGAAATGCCCGGCAGGCAAACCGGGCCAGTTGTGCATGCCGAATACCGCCTCCGTCGGACATCGCTCGAACAGCCCGTCGTCGATCATCTTCCGCGCGCCCGCGCCCCCCTCTTCTCCGGGCTGGAACACGAAATGAACCGTGCCCGGCAACTGCCGTAGTTCCTTCAGGATTCGCGCGGCCCCGAGCAACATGACGGTATGCCCGTCATGCCCGCACGCGTGCATGACCCCGTGGGCGCACGACGCGTGCGCAAAGTCATTGGCTTCCTGGATCGGCAACGCATCCAGATCGGCGCGGAGCACGATGCCGCGGCCCGGATTCGCACCGGGCAGGCTCGCGACGACTCCCGTGCCTCCGATCCCACGTGAAACCGCGTAGCCAAGGTCTTCAAGCTCACGGGCGACGACGTCGGCCGTCCTGTGCTCTTCGAATCGCAACTCGGGATGCGCATGCAGATCGCGGCGCAATGCCGCCCAGTGCGCGTGATGCGTTTTCAGCGACGCCTCGGGGATGACGGGGATTTCCAATCTCGGCACCTTTACCAAGCAAACGGATTCAAATGTGTACTGCCGCCGCATCGCGCGCAGCAGCTGCTTCAATCATGGAAACCCAGGATCGACTTGATCTCCATGTACTCTTCCATCCCTTCGATCCCGTACTCGCGACCGTTCCCCGACTGCTTGTACCCGCCAAACGGAGCCTGCGGGTCCCATGCCGGGTAGTTCAGATGCACCTGACCCGACCGGATGCGCGCAGCCACCTCGCGCACGCGTTCCTTGTCGGTGCCCTGCACATGTGCGCCAAGCCCGTAAACCGTATCGTTCGCGATAGCGATGGCTTCTTCGACGGTGTCGTAAGGAAGGATCGCGAGGACCGGACCAAAGATCTCCTGCTGCGCGATCGTCATGTCGGTGCGGACATCGGAAAAGACGGTCGGCCGCGCATAAAGGCCTCGATCGAAACCCGCGGGCCGTCCGGGCCCACCGGCGATGAGCTTCGCCCGTTCGTCGATGCCCGCGTCGATCATCTGCCCGACACGATCGAACTGCGCGCGATTGGCCAGCGGGCCATGCGTCGTCGCTTCGGCGAACGGATCGCCGACGACCATCCGTTCCGTTGCCGCGACGACCAACGCTTCGACGCTATCCAGAAGGCTGCGCGGTACGATCATACGGGTCGGCGCGCTGCACGACTGCCCCATGTTCCGGAACGCGGCGGCAACGCCCGGCGCGACGGCGCGCGACAGGTCCGCATCGGGCAACACGATGTTCGGCGACTTGCCTCCGAGCTCCTGCGCAACGCGCTTGACGGTCGGAGCCGCCGCTTGCGCAACCAGTACGCCCGCACGCGTCGACCCCGTGATCGAAACCATGTCGACCTCCGGGTGCGATGCGAGCGCCGCGCCCACTTCCATTCCACTGCCGCTCACCAGGTTGAATACGCCCGCGGGCACGCCCGCATCGGCAATCACTTCCGCAAACAGCAACGCGCTGAGCGGCGACAGCTCGCTAGGTTTCAGGACCACGGTACAGCCCGCTGCGAGAGCCGGGCCGACCTTCGCCGTGATTTGATAGATCGGCCAGTTCCACGGCGTGATCAGCGCGCACACGCCGATCGGCTCGCGCACGACCGCGGTCGTCCCCCGCCGGGTCCGGAACGGGTAGCTGGCCAGATTGTCGCGCGCGACCCGGATATGTTCGGCCGCAAGCGGCACATGGGCACCGCGCGCATAGCTGATGGGCGCGCCCATTTCCATCGTGAGCGCCGTGGCGAACAGTTCGGCACGCTCGAGTATCAGCGCATGAACGCGGTCGAGCAGCGCGGCGCGCTGCTGCGGCGACGTCGCGGCCCAGCGTTCGAAAGCGTCGCGCGCGGCCTGCACTGCGCGGTCGGCGTCGCGTGCGTTCCCAAGTGGAATTTCGCACAGCGTGTCTTCAGTGGAAGGGCAGACGACCGCGAACCGATCGCCGCCGTCGGGCATGACCCAGTCTCCGTCGATGAAGAATCGATTCAGCCTTCCGGCTTGCATCAGGTGACGAACAGGTGAATTCATTGCAGGGTGTCCTTGAGTCGGTACCACGCGCCCACGAACGGCAAAAACCATGCTTTGCCGAAGTGGCCGGGAATAGCGGGCCAGTCGAAACTGTTCCACGGGTTGAGATCGGCTCGCCCGTCCATGATCTCTGCCATCAGCGTGCCCATCAGCGTGGCCATGTGCGTGCCGTGGCCGCTATAGCCCATCGAGTAATAAATACCTCGTCGCTGGCCCGCGCGCGGCAGGCGGTTGGCCGTCATGTCGACCATGCCGCCCCAGCAATGGTCGATGCGCACGCTGGCCAGTTCGGGAAACACGGCGGCCATCTGCTGTCGCAGGATCAACCCGCTCTTTTCGTCTGAACGGGGGTTGGACGTCGCAAAACGCGCACGCCCGCCAAACAGCATCCGGTTGTCGGGCGTGACGCGAAAGAAGTTCACGAAGTTCTTCGTGTCGGTGACCATCCGGCGAGTCGGCAGCAGCCGGTCCAGAAGTTCGCGCGGCAAAGGCTCGGTGACGATGATGAAAGCGCCGACCGGCACGATCCTGCGTCGGATCCAGCCGAACGGCCCCACCTGCGAAATGCCGCTCGCCAGAAGAACCTGGCGCGTACGGATCTCGCCGAGCGGCGTTCGCAACGCGTATGCGCCACCCGCCTCCCTCTTTAACCCGAGTACCGGCGCGCGCTCCAGGATGTGCGCACCGCGCGCTTGCGCGGCGTTCGCAAGGCCGCGCACATAGCGGCCGACGTGCATCCCGGCACTCTTCTCGAAGATCAACCCGCCGTGATAACGGTTCGAGCCGATCTCGTCGCGCAGTTCCGCCTTCGTCACCACGCGCGTGTCCGGATCCACGCTCGCGGCGAGCAGCGCCTGACTTCGCACGAGCTTGTCGTAGTGCTCCGGCTTCGCCGCGAGCTTGAGCTTTCCGCAGCGCACGAAATCGCAGTCGATCGACTCCTCCCTGACCAGCCGCTCGACCGTGTCGACACCCGCGTCGAACGCACGATACAAGCGGTTGGCCAGTTCCGTGCCGATGCGCTGCGACAGTGCAGCGTAATCCTGCGCGAAGCCGTTGTTGCACATGCCGCCGTTGCGTCCCGACGCCGCCTGCCCCACGGTGCCGGCTTCACAGACGACGACGCGTGCGCCTTTTTTCGACAGCGCCAGTGCAGCCGCCGAACCCGTGATTCCGCCGCCCACCACGACCACGTCGCAACTTCCGTCAGGCAGATCCGGCGAGCTGCTCACGAATGGCTCGGACGTATCGAGCCAGTAGGAACTGAAACGCATCACACACTCCAAAGCTGGCGCACCAGGCTGGAAAGCCGGCGGGCATTCGCCGCACCGATCCGGTTGGTCGCGCACGATCCGAACCGAAGCGCATCATTCAAACGCCGCCACCGCCTTCCGCGTGACGGCCGCAAACTAAAAGTCAGCGACCTTGCCCCACGCGGATTCGCCGAATCGGCCGGGCCGATACGGTAGCGGGTCGACGATCGGCCGCACACCGGTGGCGAGATCCGCGATCAAGTGACCCGCGCCCGGGCCGATGCCGAAGCCGTGCCCGGAAAAGCCTGCCGCCAGGATCAAGCCCGGCACGCCCGGCACTTCGCCGATACCCGGGACGCCGTCCGGCGTGCTGTCGACGAACCCGGCCCAGGCGTGAGTGATCGTCGCTTCACGAAGTTCGGGCAGCAGTTCGACGGCACGACGATACGTTTCGTTGACCGTCGGCATATCGGGCTTCGGATCGAGAATGCGCACCGCCTCCATCGGTGTCGGCGCATCGAGTCGCCACCGCTTCAGCGATTCGTGACCGCCGCGCATACCTTCGAGGCCTCCCGGAAGAAGGCTGCGCCAGCGCTTCGCGAACATCGGCACGAACTGCGGCGCGAATCGCAGGAACTGCGGCGTCACATCCACGCGCGCGCGGCCGCTGATGGCCAGTGCGTAGCGTCCGTCGCTCCGACGCGTAACGGACACGCCGGAGGTGTACAGCGCATCCGGCAAGCGCTGTTCGACAGGCGACACGCTCAGGATCGACTGACGAATCGAGGCCTGGGGAAAACGGATGCCGAGCTGGCGGCAGAACGACGACGCCCACGCGCCACCGGCGAGCACGGCCGTTCTGGTCTTGATCACCCCGGCTTCCGTCACGACGCCGGAAACCCGCCCGCCCTCGAGTTCGATGCCGCGGGCCGCGCAGTGCTGGTTGACGCTGCCGCCGAGCTTCATCAGTGCAGCGGCCACGGCCGGCGCGGCCTTCGCCGGGTCGGCGGTGCCGTCGCTCGGCGAGAAGACGCCGCCCTTCCAGGGCCGACCGGTTGACTGCCCGCGCTGGCTCGCTTGCCGGCTGTCGAGCATGTACGTCGTCACGCCCGCGGTCTTTGCGAACTCGCCCCAATGGGACCAACGCGACAACTCGGCTTCGTCATTGCTCAGATACAACAGCCCGCAACGATGAAAACCCGTGTCTTCGCCGGATTCGGCGGCAAATCGTTCCCAGAGATCGAGGCTCTTGCTTGCCATCGGCAACTCGCGCGCGTCGCGGTTTTGCTGCCGGCACCAGCCCCAGTTGCGGCTCGACTGCTCGGCGCCGATCCTGCCCTTCTCGACCAGCGCGACCGAAACCCCGCGCAGGGCCAGGTAGTAGGCGGTAAAGACGCCGATGATCCCGCCTCCGATCACGACGACGTCAGCCGCGGCCGGCAGCGTGGGCGAAGTTTGTATGTGCTGCAGTGGAGGCGACATGATCAATGTTGCCCGGTTGAAGACCGGACGTCTTGCACGACGTAGAACTTCGCCACGCGATCGCTGCTTTCCCATCCGATCGATGCGCCCTGCGGGACGAAAAGCGCATCGCCGGCGCCGACCGACAGCACGCTGCCATCAGGCGCGGCGAACCGTACGCTGCCGGCCAGCAGCTGCATGAACTCGTTCACGCGATGCGGGCGAACGATCCGATGGTACGGCGTCGAATCCCACGTACCCGCGCAGTAACCTGCGCCGTCGTCGGTGAAGACGTTGTCACTGCGGCATTGCGGAGCAGGACCGAGCAGCACGTCGGCCGGCAGCGATGCGGACGGCTTGAAGTCGGCATCGGCGCGCAGCGCAAAGAGGCCGCGTTTCGTCGGATTCCTGCAAGCCGCCGCGCAGAACATGAAAAGCACCGGCGATGCTGCACTGACGCGGACCGTTGTGCCGCTGCCGATGACCGCCCCGGCTTGCGGGCCGAGCACCAACGGCGCCGCTCCGGGCACTTCGAGCGTAAGCTCTCCTTCCACGACGACGATGGTTTCAATGTGCGGAAAGCTCGGCACGTCGAGCTCGCCCACGAAGCCGATACGGCCCGCGGCCATCGAGTCGGGGCCTTCCCATGCGATCTCCCGATGTCGCCCGAAAGGGTCGTTCTCGCCGAATGACTCCCTGCGGAAGACGGTTGACAAAGGCGTGCCGTCGGCACGGTGCAACACGAATGCTACGGTCATTTCTGCTCCTGCGCATTGCGCGACGATCTTGTTGAAATGTCCTCGGGCGGTACCGGAAATCGTCGTTCTCGCGACTTCGTTTCCGGAAACCGTCAGGAGTATTGATCTGTTGGATAAAGCGTATTCGTTGCGAAATAATTCAATCGCGCGGCTGATGGTTCGTGCCTGCAATTATGCTTCTCGGACCTTCCCGACTGATTAACTTCCAGAAAATCGATCGTTAAATACGGTTTAATGCGCAAGCCACGGGCCGGCAGGCGGCTTCACCGAGCAGCCAGGGCCGGTCGCAGCCGCGCGCCCGCTCCGCTTTCGCCTACGCGGCCTGGCAGGACGCGCCGCGGCGTTCATCGCGCGTGCGCAGCGACGACGTTCGCCCCTGCGCCCCGCCCGACCGCGCGCTCACGTAATCGCGCGGCGTAATCCCGAGCACCCGCCGGAAATGCCGGCACAGATGGCTCTGGTCGAAGAAACCGACTTCGGTCGCCACGACCGACGGCGCCACGCCGCCGCGCAGCAAGTCCTGCGCACGCCGAACACGCACCAGACACAGATACCGATGCGGCGACAGCCCGATTTCGCTGCGAAAACGCGCGGTGAAACGCGACACGCTCAACCCGGCCACCGCCGCGAGCGTATCGAGATTCAGCGGCTGCGCGAACGACGCATCGATCGTGCGCAGCACGTCGCCGATGGCCGGCGATACGGGCAGCCCGACGCCAGCAGCGCGGAGCGCCGCACTTTCGACCGAATCGTGGAACAGAGCGACCATGTTCGCCATCCTCATGCGGCCGCCTGCGCGGCCGTTACCGGCGCGACGAAGCGCGCGATCGCGAACGACTCGATCGGCGTGCCGGTCGCGCCGGTGTCGATCGGTTTAATCACCGTCAAGAAGCGCAGTTGCGGCATATTCGCGCACGGCGCACGCACAATCCACCGTTTTACGCGACTGCCGCAGCAGCCTGTGCGGAAAACCGATCGCAGGCCTGCGCGAGCGCGGTGAACCAATGGTGCGGCCCACTACAGGCGCACCGGTTGCACCGGCGCGACGACCGCCGCCGGCTCCGCCTGGAAGCGCGTCAGGTCGTCCTCGCTGCGGTGGCACAGCACCAGCGCACCGTTGTCGAGGGTGCGCAGCACGGGTGCCGTTTGATTGCATACGCCGTCCACCCGCATCGGGCAGCGCGACAGGAACGGGCACAACCCGGCGTCGTCCGCGCTCGCACCGATCGGCACCAGTGGCCGGTGGCAACGCTCGGCCGCATCGTCGAGCCAGCCCGCGCGCAATTCCGGCGCCGACGACACGAGCAGGTGCGAATACGGGTGATAAGGCGGCGCGCACAGCGCGTCGCGGCTGCCCGTCTCGACGCGGCGGCCCGCGTACAGCACGACGATGTCGTCGCTGATCGCGCGCACCTTGGCGATGTCGTGCGTGATGAACACGTACGACACGCCGAGCTTCGCCTGCAGTTCGCGCAGCAAATCCATGATCGCGGCGCCGACCACGGTATCGAGCGCCGACGTCACTTCGTCGCACAGGATCAGGTCGGGCTCCGCCGCGAGCGCGCGCGCGAGGTTCACGCGCTGCTTCTGCCCGCCGGACAATTCGCCCGTGCGCCGCCCGGCGACGGCCTGCGGCAGCCGCACGAGCTCGAGCAGTTCCGCGACACGCCGCCGTGCGCGCGCGCCCTTGATCCCGTGATAGAACGCGAGCGGTCGCGCGAGCGTGCGCTCGACGGTATGCACCGGATTGAGCGCGGTATCCGCGTTCTGGAACACGATCTGCACGCGGCGGTGCTGCTCCTTCGTGCGCTTGCCGATGTCGAGCGCGAGCGGCTCGCCGTCGAGCAGGATCTGCCCGCCGGTGGCCGGCACCAGGCCCGCGATCACCTTCGCGAGCGTGGTCTTGCCCGAGCCCGATTCGCCGATCACGCCGACCGTCTGGCCGCGCCCGATGCGCAGGTCCACTTCGTGCAGGATCACCTTGGCCGGCCAGCCTTTCGCGGTGCGGCCGCCGTAGCCGGCGATCGCGCCGCGCACGTCGAGCAGCGGCTCCGGCGCGGCGGGCGCGGATTTCTCCGCCGGTTCGGCATCGCTCGGCGCGACCGCCGCGATCAGGCTCTGCGTGTACGGATGCACGGGCGCATGCAGGATCTGTTCGGTGTCGCCCGACTCGCGGATCACGCCGTCGCTCAGCACGATGATCCGGTCGGCCATCTGCGCGACGACGGCCAGATCGTGCGACACGTACACCGCGCTCATGCCGTAGCGCCGGATCACGCTCTTGAACGCCTGCAGCACGTCGATCTGCGTGGTCACGTCGAGCGCCGTCGTCGGCTCATCGAGAATCACCAGCTCCGGATCGGTGATCAGCGCCATCGCCGCCATCAGACGCTGCAGCTGGCCGCCCGACACCTGGTGCGGATAGCGCTTGCCGATCGTCTCCGGCTCCGGCAGCGCAAGCGCGCGGAACAGCTCGACCGCCTTCGCCTGCGCGTCGCGCTTCGTCAGCGTCCGGTGGATCAGCGCGCTCTCGATCACCTGGTCGAGGATCGTGCGCGACGGGTTGAACGCGGCGGCCGCGCTCTGCGCGATGTACGCGACCCGGCGGCCGCGCAGCGCGGTCAGCGCCTGCGCGGACAGCGCGCAGACGTCCGCCCCGTCGAGCTTGACCGAGCCGCCGGCGATCCGGCAGCCGGCGCGCGCATGGCCCATCAGCGACAGCGCGATGGTCGTCTTGCCCGAGCCGGATTCGCCGATCAGCGCGAGCACCTCGCCGCGCCGGACGTCGAAGTCGACGCCGTCGACGATCGTCGTTTCCGCACCGCCCGGCCGGCCGCCGACCACGCGCAGCCCGCGCACTTCGACGAGCGGGTTCGATTCGTGTCGCATCAGTGTGCTCCCGCGGCGCCCGCCGCACCCTTGCGGCGGCCGCGATGCGGCAAGCCGTCGATCAACAGGTTGACGCCCACCGTCAGGATCGCGATCGCGACCGCGGGCATGATCGCGACGGCCGAGCCGTCGCCGAGGCTGGCGATGTTCTCGCGCACGAGCGAGCCGAGGTCCGCGTACGGCGGCTGCACGCCGAGCCCGAGGAAGCTCAGGCCGCTCAGCAGCAGCACGACGAACGTGAAGCGCAGCCCCGTGTCGGCGAGCATCGGGTGAATCATGTTCGGCAGCATCTCGACGCACGCGATGTACAGCGCGCTCTCGCCGCGCGCTCGTGCGACCTGCACGAATTCGAGCGTGCTGATGTTGACCGCCAGCGCGCGCGCGATCCGGTACGAGCCCGGCATGTAGCTGATCGCGGCCGTCACGATCAGCAGCGGCAGCGACGAGCCGAACGCGGCGACGATCATCAGCGCGAACATCTTCGACGGGATCGACGTGAGCGCATCGAGCACGCGGCTCATGGTTTCGTCGACCACGCGGCCCGACACCGTCGCGAGCAGCCCGAGCGTCGTGCCGGTCAGCGCGGCGAGCAGCACCGCCGCGAGCGCCAGCAGCACGGTCAGCCGCGTGCCGTACAGGATCCGGCTCAGCATGTCGCGGCCGAGGAAGTCCGAGCCGAACGGCAGCTTCGCGCTGAACGGCGCGAACACGTCGGGCGTCACGATCGTGCCGACTTCGTGCGGCGCGAGGAACGGCGCGAACACAGCGACGAACAGCATCAGGCCGGCCATCGACAGGCCGATCCAGCCGCCGGTGGTCAGCGCCGGGCGCATCGCGCGGCGCTTGCGCGGCTGCTCGGGAGAAGGTGCGGCAGGCGACGTGTCGCCCCGCGACGGGCGCGGATCGCCGGGCGGCGGCAGCGCGCTGCTGCGTTGTACGGGTTCGGTCGGGTGCATGTTCGGCATCTCGGGAGAAGGACGGGACGGTCAGGTCCGCAGTCTCGGGTTCGACACGATCGAGCAGAGATCGGCGAACAGCACGAGCGTCAGATAGGCCACGCAGAAGATCAGCGTGCACGCCTGCACCAGCGGGAAGTCGCGGTTGCCGACCGCATCGACCATCAGGCTGGCGAGGCCCGGATAGTTGAAGATCGTCTCGACGACGATCACGCCGCCGAGCAGATACGACAGGCTCAGTGCGATCGCATTGGCGATCGGCCCGATCGCGTTCGGCAGCGCATGGCGCAGCACCACGCGCGCGGGGCTCGCGCCCTTGAGCACGGCCATCTCGACATACGACGCGCTCAGTTGCTCGATGACCGCGGCGCGCGTCATCCGTGCCATCTGCGCGATCACGACCGCGCAGAGCGTCAGCACCGGCATCGCATACGCGCGCAGGAAATCGTGGACGCTTTCGATCGGGCCGCTGTACGACAGCGCGGAGAGCCAGTGCAGCTTCACCGCCAGCACGAGCACGGCGACCGTCGCGATCAGGAATTCCGGCGTCGCGACGAGCGACAGCGTGCCGAGGCTGATCGCGCGGTCGATCGCCGACTCGCGCTTGACCGCCGCGAGAATGCCGAGCACCAGTGCGATCGGCACCGATACGCAGGTCGTGATCGCCGCGAGCGTCAGCGACTTCGGCAGGCGCCCGCCGATCATGTCGGACACCGGCATGTCGCTCGACAGCGAACGGCCGAAGTCGCCGTGCAGCAGGCCCGCGAGCCAGTGCACATAGCGCACGTGGGCCGGCATGTCGAGGCCGAACTGCTGGCGCAGCGCGGCCACCGTTTCCGGCGTCGCGGACTGGCCGAGCGCGGCCTGCGCGGCATCGCCCGGCAGCAGGTTCGTGATCGCGAAGATGATCACGGACACGATCAGCAGCGTCAGCGCGGTGACCGCGATGCGGCGGCCGATCAGTCCGAGCAGAATGCGGTTCATGGCGCGGCCCTCAGGGAAAGTTCGAGCGTTGCCGGCGCGGCAACCCGCACCGGCAACGCGGCTGCGACGGGCAACGGCGTCACGCGTTCCACCACACGTTCTCGGCGAACATGAAGCCCATCATCCCGCCGGTCGGGATCGAACCAAGGCCGCCGAGGCGCTTGTCGTAGCCGTCGAGGAAACTGATGAACGCCGGGATGCCGACCCTGCCCTGCTGCGCGACGATTACCTGCATCTCGCCGTACATCTGCTTGCGCTTCGCATCGTCGGTCTCGGAACGCGCGGCCAGCAGCAGCTGATCGAACTTCGCGTTCTTCCAGCCCGACTCGTTCCACGGCGCATCCGACTTGAAGAACTGCGTGAACAGCACGTCGGCGCTCGAGCGCGGGTTGATGTTGCCGAAGCCGAGCGGATGCTTCATCCAGTGGTTCGACCAGTAGCCGTCGGCCGACACGCGGTTCACCTGCAGGTTCAGTCCGATCTTCTGGCCGGCCTGCTGCAGCAGCACGGCCATCTCGATCGAGCCGTTCGCGTCCGACGTCGCGTAGATCGGCGGCAGCGTCACGCCCAGCGCGCCCGCTTTCTGGAACAGGAATTTCGCCTTGTCCGGATCGTGCGGCCGCTGCGGCAGCGACGCGTTGAAGTAGCGATGGCCCGGCGGAATCGGCTGATCGTTGCCGATCACCGCGTAGCCGCGGAACACCGCCGAGCGGATCTGCTCGCGGTCGAACAGGTACTTCATCCCCTCGACGAAATCCGGGTTCGCGGTCAACGGGCTTTCGCTGCGCATGATGAGGTCGGTATAGAGCCCCGACTTGGTTTCCCTGAGCGCATAGCCGGGCGTCGACGCGACGCGCTGCGTCGAGCGCGGATCGATCGCATTCACGAGGTGCACGTCGCCCGACAGCAGCGCGTTCAGGCGCGCGGCGCTGTCGCTGATGCCGATCAGCTCGATCTCGTCGAGATACGGCATTCCCGGCTTGAAGTAGCTGTCGTTGCGCACGCCGACCGTCGACACGCCCGGCTTGAACGTCTTCAGCTTGTACGGGCCGCAGCCGATGCCGGTCGTGAAGTCGGTCGTGCCGTCCTTGACGATCACGAGCTGCGGCGTCGCGAGGATCACCGGCAGGTCCGCGTTCGCGCTGGCGAGCGTGAGCGTGACTTCGTCGGGCCCGGTCGCCTTCGCGTCGGTGAACTGGTCGGCGATCGTCTTGACCTTCGAAGCCGTGGCCGCGTTCTTGTGACGCAGCAGCGAGAACACGACGTCGGCCGGGCCGACCGTCTTGCCGTCGTGGAACGTGACGCCCTTGCGCAGCTTGATGACCCAGGTCTTCGCGTCGGTCGTCCGCAGCGATTCGGCCAGGTTCATCTGCGGCGTCAGGCTGGCATCCAGCTGCGTGAGGCCGCTGTAGAACATGAAGAAGCGGATGTAGTCGGCGCCCGTCGAGCCCTTGGCCGGGTCGAGCGTATCGGCCGTCGAACCGGATTCGTTCGCCACGCGGATCTTGCCGCCGCGCTTCGGCGCGGGCGCGGCGAACGCCGGCTGCGCGCCCATCAGCAGTCCGCCGGCGCCGGTGGCCATCATGCCGGCCGCCGCCATGGTCCGCATCATGTCGCGGCGCGTGAAGCCGCGGTGATCTCCGCCGTTGTCGATATCGTCGCTCATCCGAACTGCTCCTGACTGTGGAAAGTGGGTCCTGGGGTCCAGCGTGGTTCGTGATTCCCGCCGCGCCCGCGTGCTGGTAGCGAGTGCAACGTCGTACGCATTGAGTTCATTTAAGCACCGCCAAAATGGCGGTTGTCGCGATTCGGGGCGCCTGCACGACACGATTCGACCGTTTTGGGCCGTCCGCGCAGCATGATCAGCTGCGCGCCCGCGTGTGCCGCCGCACCTTCCTGATCCATTCGCGACAGATGCGTGACAAACAGAATCGTAAAGCGGCGGCCGCCGCAGATTGCACCGACAAAATTGCCCGTTCGGCATCCGAAACGCGTTCGGCGGCCCCAAACCGCATGTTTTGCGTCGATTGCGCGTGCGTGGGCCGATGCAGATCGAAACGAGCGAAATGTCCTGGTCGCCGGCCGCGCGCGCGTGCGACAGTGCGCCGCCCTCGCAGCCGCTGCGCCGGGGCGATTTCCCGTCACCGCGAGGACACCCACGCATGAAAGTTCAGAAGATTTCCCGCTCAGTCGACACCGCGTTGCCCGAAGACTGGGGCACGGCCGGATTGCCCGGCACCGAGCCCGCACGCGTGTCGGGCCGGCAGGTCGTGATCCCGGGCAGCGAGGCGTTCGACACCGCCGTGTTGGAATGCACGCCGGGCACTTACCGGCGCGGCGTGAAGGAGGCGAAGGCGATGCATTTCCTCGCCGGCGCCGGCACGTTTGCGCCGGATGGCGAGGAAGCGATCGAGTTCGGCGCGGGCGACACGCTGTTCTTCGCCGCGAACACCGAAGGGCTGCGGGACGTGCGCGAGACGATGCGCAAGATGTATGTGATCTTCTGACGCGGGCGGGCCGCGCATGCGCGCCGCGCCCGGTTGCTCGCCCGGGCGGCTGCTCAGCCGGCCAGCCGGAACACCGCTACCGCGGACCTCAACCGTGCCGCCTGTTCGTCCAGCGACGAAGCGGCAGCGGCAGCCTGCTCCACGAGCGCGGCGTTCTGCTGCGTGACTTCATCCATTTGCGACACCGCCTTGCCGACCTGTTCGATGCCGGTGCTTTGCTCGGCGGAGGCCGTGGAGATCTCGCCCATGATATCGGCCACCCGGTCGATCGACCGGACGATCTCCGTCATGCGCGTCCCCGCCGCCTCGACGAGCCGGCTGCCGCTGCCGACCTTCTCGACCGACACCTCGATCAGCCCCTTGATGTCCTTCGCCGCCGCGGCGCTGCGCTGGGCGAGCGAGCGGACCTCCGAGGCCACGACCGCGAACCCGCGCCCTTCCTCGCCGGCTCGCGCCGCTTCGACCGCGGCGTTGAGCGCAAGGATGTTGGTCTGGAACGCGATGCTTTCGATCACGACGGTAATGTCGGCGATCCGCACCGACTCTTCGGAAATCTGCCGCATCGTTTCGACGACCTCCTGCACGGCGGCACCGCCGAGTTCGGTCGCTTCCTTGGCCGTGGTGACGAGCGCATTGGCCTGACGCGCATTCTCGGCATTCTGCCGGACCGTCGACGTGATCTGTTCCATGCTGGCGGCCGTCTCCTGCAGCGACGCGGCCTGTTCCTCGGTGCGTTGCGACAGGTCCAGGTTGCCTTGCGCGATCTCGCCGGTGCCGACGGCGATCGAATGGGTCGTGGTCTGGATTTCGGCGATCGTCTCGGTCAGGCGCGCCTTCATTTCGCCGAGCGCCGCGAGCAGGCTGCCCGGCGCGGCCTTGGCCGCATCGAACTCGACGTCCAGTTCGCCGGCGGCGATGCGCGCCGCGATGTGCGTCGCGTGCGCCGGCTCGCCGCCCAGCGTGCGCCTGACGCTGCGCAGGACGCCCCATGCGATTGCCGCCAGCGTCGCGGCGATGACGAGCGCGATGGCGCCCAGCACCATCGCGAGCCGGGTGAAGGCCGCGTCGATATCGTCGTAAAAGAATCCCGTGCCGATCCACCAGTTCCAGTCCGGAATGGCGACCACGCCCTGCAGTTTCGGCACCGCATCCGCGTCGGGGCTGCGCTTGACCAGCACGTCGACGAGCGCGAAATGGGCCTGCGCCATCCCGGCGCGGTAAGCCTCGCTATCGGTCAGGCCGCCGGTCGTGCGGTTGCCCTTGGCACGCGTGCCGACGAACTTCGCGTTCGGGTGAACCAGGTTGACGCCGTCGGCAGTCGTGACCCAGTAGTAGCTTTTCGTATCCGCGTTGAGCGCCGACAGCGCGGCTTTTGCCTGCTGCTGGGCCTGATCCGCGGTGAGCGTACCGCTCGCCTGCAACGCGCGGTACGAATTGACCAGATGTTCGGCCTTCGTCAAAAGAATGACGATCTCTTCGCGACGGCTGTCGATCAGCGCGCCGCGCAGCGTCTGCAGCGACATCGCGGCGAGCAATACGACGCCGAGCAGCGCGGCCGCGACGAGCATCAGCAGTTTCGTGGACAACTTCATGCGGGAGCCTCGCGATATTAACCATTCGGTACATATATCGGCGCTGGCGGCCCCACCTTGAACGTCATCGCATCGGTATTTACCCTCGATCCGTGCACTGATCGTACGCGCACGACGAAGCGGCCGGGCCGGCCGCTCCGTGGATTCGCCCGGGCGTGCCCGGGCGGCGGCGCGACGCACGACCCGTGCGCGCGCCCCCGATGCGCCCCTTACAGGCCGAGCTGCGTCGCGAGATGGCCGATGTCGGATACTTCGTAGTAGTTGTAGAACGGCGTGCCCGGCTCGTGGCCGCGATTGACGAACGCCTTGTGCTTGATCCCGAGATCCTCGGCCGTCATCAGGTCGTAGCGCAGGCTCGACGATACGTGCAGCACGTCCTGCGGCTGGCAGCCGAGCTTGTCGAACATGTATTCGAAGCCCTGCATGCGCGGCTTGTACGACTGCGCCTGCTGCGCGGTGAACACCGCGTGGAACGGCGCGCCGAGCTTGTCGACGTTGCTCATGATCTGGTCGTCCGACGCGTTCGACAGGATCACCAGCTTGTACTTCGTCGCGAGCCGCGACAGGCCGGCCGGCACGTCCGGATGCGGGCCCCAGGTCGGGACCGCGAAGTAGAAGCGCTCGGCTTCGGCTTCGTCGAACTTCACGCCGAGCCTGTTGCAGGTGCGGCGGATCGCGTTGACGACGACGTCGCGATACGGCTTCCACGCGCCGAGCACTTCGTCGAGGCGATAGCCGGCGAACACGCGCACGAATTCCTCGAGATCGACCGGCGACAGGCGGTCGGCGTAAACCTCGCGCGCCATGTCGCCCATCCGGAAGCGGGTCAGCGTGCCATAGCAGTCGAACGTGATGAATTTCGGTTCAAATTGGATCATGGTGACGTCCTGTCGGTGTGAAGCCCCGGCAGGGCCGGGGACGGGCTGGGTTGAATGCAATTGAATCAGGGCAATAAATCCTTCGCGCATCGTTCGATACCGCTCGAAACGCACGATCGCCGCGTGTTGCCGGGCCTGCACGGCACGATCTGCGGCGCGATCCCGGCGGGCGGCGAGCACGCTGCGCTGCTTCAATCGTACGGGCGTTCATGCAGCAGAAGTTGCCGGATTGACCGTCCGCGCCGGCACGGAACGCGCGTTGCGCCGTGCCGTTCGAGCCGGTTTGCGTCGATTTCGCGCGACGGGCCGCGATCGCCGAAAAACAGGCGAATCGTCCTATCCGCACCGTGCCGCCGCTGGCAGAGTGGATGCGTCATTCCTACCAATCCGGAGTCCGGCGTGGCCGACCTCAATCCTTCCCGCACGCTTATCTATCGTCCGTTCGCCGAAAGCGACCTGCCCGCCGCGCATCGGCTGTCGCAAGCGTTCAACTGGCCGCATCGGGTCGACGACTGGCGCTTCGTGCTGCAGCTCGGCAGCGGCTTCGTCGCCGAAGACGAAACCGGCGTCGTCGGCACCGCGCTCGGCTGGCGCTTCGGCGAGTCGCACGCGTCGCTCGGCATGGTGATCGTGTCGCCCGAGCACCAGGGCCGCGGCATCGGCCGCGAACTCCTCGCGCGGCTGGTCGACGGCTTCGGCCCGCGCACGGTGTTCCTGCATGCGACGCCGGCCGGCGAGCCGCTGTACGCGAAGTTCGGCTTCCACGCGATCGGCACGATCGACCAGCACCAGGGCACCGTATTCCAGCCGCCGCTGATCTCGCTACCGCCCGGCGAACGGCTGCGGCCGCTCGGCACGAACGACGGACCGCGCCTCGCGGCGCTCGCGTCGCGCGCGGCCGGCTATCCGCGCGACGCGGTGACCGACGCGCTGCTCGACGTCGCCAACGGCATCGCGCTCGACCGCGACGGCGAACTGCTCGGCTTCGCGCTGTTCCGCCGGTTCGGCCGCGGCCATGCGATCGGGCCGGTGATCGCGCCGGACACGCTGCGCGCGCAGGCGCTCATCAGCCACTGGCTCGCGCTGCACGAGGGCATGTTCGTGCGGCTCGACGTGCCGGGCGACAGCGGCCTGTCGGACTGGCTGCAGGGGCTCGGGCTACCGCGCGTCGACACGGTCGTCGCGATGGCGCGCGGCGACGCGCCCGCGCGCGACCCGGCGCTGCGCGCGTTCGCGATCGTGAATCAAGCACTCGGCTGAGCCACGCATCCGATGAGCTTCCTCTACAAGGCCGATCCGGTGCGCGGCGCGCAATGGGCGCACCGTTTCGCCCAGCAAGCACCCGATCTCGCGTTCCGGATCTGGCCGAACATCGGCGATCCGCACGCGGTGCGCTACCTCGCCGCGTGGCAGCCGCCCGACGATCCGGTCGCGCTGCTGCCGAACCTCGAGATCGTGTTCTCCGTCGGCGCCGGCATCGACCAGTTCGACCTGTCGCGCGTGCCCGCGCACATCCCGGTCGTGCGGATGATCGAGCCCGGCATCGTCGACGGCATGGTCGAGTATGTGACGCAGGCCGTGCTGACGATCCATCGCGACCTGTTCGACTACGCGGCGCAGCAACGCGCGCAGGTATGGCACGAGCGGCCGGTGCGCGCGGCCGCATCGCGCCGCATCGGCGTGCTCGGGCTCGGCACGCTCGGCCAGGCCGTGCTCGACATGCTGCGGCGCTTCGGCTTCCCGTGCGCCGGCTGGAGCCGCACGCCGCGCACGCTCGACGGCGTCGAGTGCCATGCGGGCGAGGCGGCGCTGGACGCGTTTCTCGCGCGCACCGACATCCTGATCTGCCTGCTGCCGCTGACGGACGGCACGCGCGGGCTGCTCGGCGCGCGCGTGTTCGACGCGCTGCCGGCCGGCGCGTCGCTCGTGCAGGTCGGCCGCGGCCCGCAGCTCGACGCGGCCGCGCTGCTCGCGGCGCTCGACAGCGGCCGGCTCGACAGTGCGATCCTCGACGTGACGGACCCCGAACCGTTGCCGGCCGGACACCCGTTCTGGACCCATCCGCGCATCCGGATCACGCCGCACATCGCCAGCGCGACGCGGCCCGACACCGCCGTCGACGCCGTGTTGGCGAACCTCGCGCGCCATCGCGCGGGCCAGCCGATGATCGGCGTCGTCGATCGCGCGCGCGGCTACTGACCGCTCATCCGCACCGGCGCGCGGGCGCAGCAGAAAATGCCGAAGCGCGCCGTGCAAACGCCGCGCCCGTACGTTTCAGCCGGCAAATTGAAGGCACGCGCGCATTTCTCGCTCGTTAGGATGACTCCATCGCTGACACCCGACGAGAGTCCCGCCCTGCCATGACCTACTCCGCGCTGATCGAAGCCGATCGCCAACACCTGATCCACCCGGTCGTCAATTACCGCACGCACGAGGCGCGCGGCGTCACCGTGCTCGACTCCGCCGACGGCGTGTTCCTGCGCGATGCGCAAGGCCACACGCTGCTCGACGCATTTTCCGGCCTGTGGTGCGTGAACGTCGGCTACGGCCGCGACAGCATCGTGAAGGCGGCGGCCGAGCAGATGGCGAAGCTGCCCTATGCCACCGGCTATTTCCATTTCGGGTCGCAGCCCGCGATCGAGCTCGCCGAGCGGCTCGCCGCGCTCGCGCCCGCGTCGCTGAACCGCGTGTACTTCACGCTCGGCGGCTCGGACGCCGTCGATTCCGCGGTGCGCTTCATCACGCATTATTTCAACGCGACCGGCCGCCCGACGAAGAAGCACATGATCGCGCTCGAGCGCGGTTATCACGGCTCGTCGTCGATCGGCGCCGGGCTCACCGCGTTGCCCGCGTTCCACCGCCATTTCGACCTGCCGCGCGCCGACCAGCACCACATTCCGTCGCCCTACCCGTATCGCCACCCGCTCGGCGACGATCCGCAGGCGCTGATCGCCGCGTCCGTCGCCGCGCTCGAAGCGAAGGTCGCGGAACTCGGCGCGGACAACGTCGCCGCGTTCTTCTGCGAGCCGGTGCAAGGCTCCGGCGGCGTGATCGTGCCGCCGGCAGGCTGGCTGAAGGCGATGCGCGACGCATGCCGGCGCATCGGCATCCTGTTCGTGGCCGACGAGGTGATCACCGGCTTCGGCCGCACCGGCCCGCTGTTCGCGTGCGAGACCGAACGCGTCGAGCCGGACCTGATGACCGTCGCGAAGGGCCTGACGGCCGGTTATGCGCCGATGGGCGCGGTCCTGATGTCCGACGAAATCTATGAAGGGATCGCGGGCAGCCGCACCGAGTCCGCGGTGGTCGGGCACGGCCACACGTATTCCGCGCATCCGGTCAGCGCCGCGATCGGCCTCGAGGTGCTGAGGCTCTATCACGAAGGCGGGCTGCTCGCGAACGGCCAGGCGATGGCGCCGCGCTTCGCGGCGGGCCTTGCCGCGCTGCGCGACCACCCGCTGGTCGGCGAGGCGCGTTCGGCGGGCCTGCTCGGCGCGCTCGAGCTGGTGGCCGACAAGGCGCGCAAGACGCGCTTCGACCCGGCGCTGAACCTGCCCGACCGGATCACGGCGGCCGCGTACGCGAACGGCATCGTGTTCCGCGCGTTCGGCGACGGCGTGCTCGGTTTCGCGCCGGCGCTGAGCTTCACGGCCGGCGAGTTCGACCTGATGTTCGAGCGCGTGCGCAAGACGCTCGACGACGTGCTGGCCGACGCGGGCGTGCAGCGCGCGCTCGACGCCGCCCATGCGCAGCCGGCGTGAGTCGGGCATGAGTCAGCCATGAAGCGGGCGAGGGAAAGCCGGACTTGTGGCGGCTACCGTTCGACTCTAAAGTAACCGGACATTCCATTTCTGCCTTCTCACGCGAACATGACGGACAGCAAGCTAGACCGGATCGACCTGCGCATTCTTTCCCAGTTGCAAAAGCGCGGGCGCATGACCAACGTCGAACTGGCCGATGCGGTCGGACTGTCGCCGAGCCCGTGCCTGATCCGCGTGAAGCGGCTCGAGAAAGCCGGCTACATCGCCGGGTACGGCGCGCACATCCAGCTCGAGAAGCTCGGCGACGTGCAGGTGGTGTTTACCGAGGTCACGCTCGCCGACCACCGGCGCGAGGATTTCGACCGGTTCGTCGCGGCGATCCGCGATGTCGACGAGATCGTCGAGTGCCATCTCGCGAGCGGCGGCTACGACTATCTGCTCAAGTTCGTCACGCGCAGCGTGAGCCACTACCAGACGATCGTCGAAGGGCTGCTCGAGCAGAACATCGGCATCGAGAAGTATTTCAGCTACGTGATCATCAAGTCGCCGTTCGTCAAGCGGCACTATCCGCTCGAATCGCTGTTCGGCGAACGGCACTGACGAGCGGCAGGCGGCCGCCGCGCCGTACGTGCGTCGTCGCGACGCGCCCGCCTGCCGCCGTCGAGCCGACATCATTCAAGGACCAACCATGCCGCTTACCCTCTCCCGCACCGAACTCGTTCGCAGTGCAAACCTGATCGATGGCGCGTGGCGCGACGCACTCGACGGCAGTCGCTTCACGGTCACCGATCCGGCGACGCTCGACCGCGTGGCCGACGTGCCCGACAGCAGCGCCGCCGACGCACGTGCCGCGACCGACGCAGCCGTGCGCGCGCTGCCCGCGTGGCGCGCGACGCCGGCCCGCGAACGCGCGGCGATCCTGCGCGCGTGGCATGCGGCGATCGTCGCGCACACCGACGATCTCGCGAAACTGATGTCGCGCGAACAGGGCAAGCCGCTCGCCGAAGCGCGCGGCGAAGTCGCGTATGGCGCGTCGTACGTGCTGTGGTTCGCCGAGGAAGCGACCCGCACCTACGGCGACCTGATTCCGCAACAGCAGCGCGGCAAGCGGCTGACTGCGGTCAAGGAGCCGATCGGCGTCGTCGCCGCGATCACGCCGTGGAATTTCCCGCTCGCGATGATCGCGCGCAAGATCGCGCCCGCGCTCGCGGCCGGCTGCACGGTCGTCGCGAAGCCGGCCGAGGACACGCCGCTCACGGCGCTCGCGCTGGCGTTCCTCGCGCAGGAAGCCGGCGTGCCGCCCGGCGTGCTGAACGTGATCGCCGCATCGCGCGAGCACGGCATCGACGCGGTGGCCGACTGGCTCGCCGACGGCCGCGTGCGCAAGATCACGTTTACGGGATCGACGCCCGTCGGCAAGCTGCTCGCACGCGAATCGGCCGCGACGCTCAAGAAGCTGTCGCTCGAGCTCGGCGGCAATGCGCCGTTCATCGTGTTCGACGATGCGGAACTCGACGCCGCGGTCGACGGGCTGATGGCCGCGAAGTTCCGCAACGGCGGCCAGACCTGCGTGTCGCCGAACCGCGTGTACGTGCAGGCCCGCATCTACGACGCCTTCGCCGCGAAGCTCGCCGCGCGGGTCAGTGCGCTGAAAGTCGCGCCCGCGACCGACCCCGCCGCGCAGATCGGCCCGATGATCAACGCCCGCGCGGTCGACAAGATCGCGCGCCATGTCGACGATGCGCTCGAGCGCGGCGCCCGCGTGCTGACGGGCGGCAGGCGCCTGCCCGAACTGGGGCCGAACTATTACGCGCCGACCGTGCTCGCCGATGCGGCCGCCGGCATGCAGCTCGGTTGCGAGGAGACGTTCGGGCCGGTCGCCGCGCTGTTTCCGTTCGATACCGAGGACGAAGCCGTCGGCGCCGCGAACGACACGCCGTTCGGGCTCGCCGCGTATTTCTACACGCAAGACGTCCGGCGGATCGCGCGCGTCGCGGCGCGGCTCGAAACGGGCATCGTCGGCATCAACGAGGGCGCGCTCGCGAGCGAGGCCGCGCCGTTCGGCGGCGTGAAGGAATCGGGCTACGGCCGCGAAGGTTCGCGCTACGGCCTCGACGACTACCTGTCGATCAAGTACCTGTGCCAGGGTGGGCTCGACTGATCGCACGCGCCTTCCTTACGTTTTCGTTACCCGGTACGCCGCCATGACCGCTTTCACTCCGTACCCGATCGAAGTTTCGTTTCCCGACCTCGCGCCGCACCGCGCGGGCAATACCGGCGTCGAGCACGTCTATCGCTTCGCATCCGGCGAGGCCGGCCCGAACGTGATGGTCAACGCGCTCACGCACGGCAACGAAGTCTGCGGCGCGATCGTCGTCGACGCGCTGCTGGCGCTCGGCGTGCGGCCGCGCCGCGGCACGCTCACGCTGTCGTTCGCGAACGTCGCGGCCTACGCACGCTTCAATCCCGCGCAGCCGGACGCGGCACGCTTCGTCGACCAGGATTTCAACCGCGTGTGGACGCCCGCCGTGCTCGACGATCCGTCGGCCCGTTCGGTCGAACTCGATCGCGCCCGCGCGCTGCGCCCGTTCGTCGACGCGGCCGACTGGCTGCTCGACCTGCATTCGATGCATGAGCGCAGTGCGCCGCTGATCGTCGCGGGGCCGCTCGACAAGGGTGTCGCGCTCGCGCGCCGGGTCGGCGCGCCGGCCACCGTGATCCGCGACGAAGGCCACCCGGAAGGCACGCGGATGCGCGATTACGCGGGATTCGGCGAACCGGGCAGCCCGAAATGCGCGATGCTGGTCGAATGCGGGCAGCACTGGGAAGCACGCGCGGTGGACGTCGCCCGCGACACCACGGCCCGCTTCCTGGTCGCGTCCGGCGTGGTCGAGCGTGACGACCTGCCCGCCGACTGGTTCCTGCCGCTGCCGGACACGATGCGCGTCGTGCAGGTGACGGAGCCCGTGGTCGCGACGAACGGCGTGTTTCGTTTCGCGGGCGACTACACCGGGCTCGAACATTTCCCGGACGCCGGCACCGTGATCGGCTGGTCGAACGAGGTCGCGGTCGTGACGCCCTATCCCGACTGCGTGCTCGTGATGCCGTCGCTGCGGCAATTGCGGCCCGGCGTCACCGTCGTCCGGCTCGGGCGGCTCGTCGACGAATCCGGCGCGCCCGCCTGACGGATCGGCTTCAGCGCAACCGGCGCGGCTGCCGCACACTTTTGCGGCAACGCCGCGCCGATTCGCTTCGCATGCAGGCCTCCATTTCCTCGCATACCTGCCGTTAACCCGGATTTGAGCGCGCCACGGTCATCGCACCGGGCATTCCCTACGAGCGCGAGCATGTCCGCATCCACTTCCATCGAGAAAATCGCCGACTGGGCGGGACGAAACCATCTTGTCGTCGGCGCGCTCGGCACACTGATGTCGCTCGCCGCGCTGAGCATCAGCGCGATGACGCTGTGGGCCATGAGAAGTGGCGTCGTCGAACACGCGCACGAGACTTCGCGCAACGTCGCCGCCGTGCTGGTCAGCGAGATCGCGCGGACCGTCGAAACGTCCAACAACGCGCTGAGCGCACTCGCATCCGATCTCGGCAAGCCGGAGGTCCGGAATATGGACGCCGGGCTGCGGCACGATCTGCTGTTCCAGCGCGCGGCCGCGCAATACATGACCGGCATGGGCGTGACGGACCGAAACGGCCTCCTGATAGACGGGTGCTGCGGCCCGTCACACCACTGGGACTTCAGCGATCGCGACTACTTCAAGGTCCATCGCGACTCGGCGAACGTCGGCCTTTACGTATCCGAGGCCTATCGCGCGCGCTCGCGCAACGGCAAGGAGTCCATCGCGCTGTCCCGGCGCGTCGAAGGTCCGGACCACGCGTTCAACGGGATCGCGATCGTTGCCATCGACATCGCCTACTTCGATCAGTTGCTTGCCCGACTGAACGTCGGCCCGAACGGCATCGGCGCGATCCTGCGCACGGACGGCACCATCCTGGCCAGAAATCCGCCGCTGAGCGAACACCAGATGGTTCGCCTGAGCCGATCGAAGACCTTCGATCGCATGCTGAACCAGGATTCGGGGTTCTATGAGGCCTACTCGCGCATCGACGGAACCTTGCGGCTCTATACGTTCCAGCGGGTGCCCGGTACACCGCTGATTGCCGTCGTCGCCCCTGCCAAGCGCGACGTGCTGGCCGGCTTCACGCGCATGTCATGGTCGGTCGGCGTGTCGGCGTCGTTCATCTGCGCGCTCTTTTGCGCCGTCGTCTGGCTGCTCGCATTCGCATTGCGGGACAATCTCCGCAAGCAGACGCTGCTGACCGACCTCACCCGCACCGATCCGCTGACGGGCCTGCACAACCGCCGTGCGCTCGACGTCGCGCTGGCCGACGAATGGAAGCGACTCCAGCGCAGCAATGAAGGCAGCCTGTCGGTGCTGTTCATCGATGCCGACCACTTCAAGCAGTACAACGACCGATATGGGCATGCGCAGGGCGACACGGCACTGAGGTTCCTGGCCCAATGCATCCGGACTCACACGCGGCGGCGCGCCGACATCGCCGCGCGCTACGGCGGCGAAGAGTTCGTCGCGGTGCTGCCGGATACGGACGAAAGCGGCGCCGCGAAGGTCGCCGAGGCCATTCGCGCGGAAGTGGAACGCAACCGGCTCGCCGGATTCGCCGAGACGGTTCCGGCTTTCACGGTCAGCATCGGATACGCGACCGGGCATCGCGCACGCCCGGCGTCCATCGACGCGCTCATGCATCAGGCAGACCTCGCGTTGTATACGGCGAAGCGCCACGGTAGAAACCGCGTGTGCCGCGGCGACTCGGGATCGCTTGCGTAATCGGCTCGCCGGCCGCGCGATCGTGCCGCTGCCGCCGTTCGACGGTTCCGGTAATCCGGCGGTTTCGCGCGCGGAACGTGAAACGCCTTCCATTCCGGGCTGGCGAACCCGCGTCGATCGACAATCTCATGGTCATCCAGGCGGATAGTGACAGTTTCACGACCATGTCGCTTCCGAAATCACGCACTCGATAACGTCTGACGTAAAAACCTCTCGCGAGAACGCTCCGAACAGTGCGTTCTTGACCATTTCGAAGTTTCTCGCCCCGCAAACGATTGCGCCTTTCAAGCACCCTAAATACTTTTTTAACCAGTCCGATAATAAGGAACGCTACCCAACATCAACGCAACGGATCCTGAATGATGCATAGCAAACAGCTAACGGTTCGCACGAAACTCACCCTTACATTTGGCCTTCTGGCATGCGTGGTGCTGCTCGTTTCGTTCCTCGGCATCGTATCGCTCAGCAACGCGAACGAGGTATTCGCGAATTACGTCAATGGCCTCAACGCTCGCGCCGACCTGACGGACAAAGTACGCGTCGCCGTCGATCGGCGCGCCATCGCGGCGCGCAACCTGGTGCTCGTGACAACGCCACGCGATACGGAGATCGAGAAGGAAGCCGCACTGCAGGCCGACCGCGATGTCAGCGCGCGGCTCGCCGAACTCAGGAACGCCGTTGGTGAAGGCACCGACGCGACGGACAAGGCGCGCGAGCTGGTACGGAAAATCAACCAGATCGAAACCACGTATGGCCCGGTGGCGCGGGCGATCGTCGACGCCGCGCTGAACAACCGGCGCGATCAGGCCATCACGATGATGAACGAACAATGTCGACCGCTTCTGGCGCAACTGGTCGACGCAACACAGGCCTATGCGCTGTACACACGCGAAAGCTCCCTGCAGATGGTGAAAGAGTCGGAAGACCGCTATGCGTCGAGGCGGTTGCTGCTCATCGTCATCTGCCTCGCCGCCGTCGCGGGCGCGGTGGCGGCGGGCGTCATCATCGTTCGAGGGCTGACCCGTTCGCTCGGCACGGAGCCGGCCACGCTCAGCGACATCGCGCAGCGCATCGCCGGCGGCGACCTCGCCGCCGGGTCCGCCACCGTCGACGCGCCGCGCGGCAGCGTGCTGGCTTCCATGCGCGAAATGCAGGCCAATCTGGTGCGGCTGATTTCGCAGGTCCGCATCGCGTCCGGCAACGTCGCGACGGGCGCGAGCGAAATCGCGTCCGGCAACCAGGACCTGTCGTCGCGCACGGAACAGCAGGCCGCATCGCTGCAGGAAACCGCATCCAGCATGGAAGAATTGACGTCCACCGTGCGACTGAACGCCGACAACGCGCAGCAGGCAAGCTCGCTGGCCAATAACGCATCGGAAGTCGCGCAGCGCGGCAGCACCGCGGTCGGCCTGGTGGTCGAAACGATGACGGACATCAGCAACAGCTCGACGAAAATCGCCGAGATCACCGGGATGATCGAAGGGATCGCGTTCCAGACGAACATCCTCGCGCTCAACGCGGCCGTGGAAGCGGCACGCGCGGGCGAACAAGGCCGCGGCTTCGCGGTGGTAGCCAGCGAGGTGAGAAGTCTCGCGCAACGTTCATCGTCTGCCGCGAAGGAAATCCGGCAACTGATCACGCAATCGGTCCAGAAGATCCAGGACGGCTCGCGGCTCGCGCACAATGCGGGCGACACCATGGACCAGGTGACGCAGGCGGTGGCGCGCGTGACCGACATCATGGGCGAGATCGCGGCGGCATCGAGCGAGCAGAGCCGCGGCATCGAGCAGGTCAACCTGGCCATCACGCAAATGGATGAAGTCACGCAACAGAATGCGGCGCTCGTCGAAGAGGCCGCCGCCGCATCGAAGTCGCTCGAGGAACAGGGAAATCAGCTTTCCGAGTCGGTATCCCTGTTCCGGCTGGAGGCGAGCACATCGCACGCGTAGCCGCGTCGCACCGCTACCGGCATTCATCTTGCTTTCGATATCCGTCCCGTTTAGGAACACAAACTGAACATCATCCGCCGAAAGCGGGACGCTCTCGATCGCGCCGAATGACGTGAAGCGGTTTCGTAACCATCGCGTCACGATCGGCCACCACAATGCTCCGTCTTCTACCCTCATGATGGAGTTTGCATGTTTGCGTCACCGAGCCGTCTCCCGCTGCACGTCGCAGCGCTGTCGACCGCGATCCTACTGGCCGCCTGCGGCGGCGGCGACGATGTCGTCGCAACGAGCTCGACGAACGCCGCGGTCCCGGCACCGCCGGCCGACCCCGGCTTCGTCGACAGCGCGCCCGTTCCGAGCGTGCCCGCGTTCGTCGACAACGTCGCGACCAACCAGCGCGGCGACGCTCGTTATGCAACGCTGTCGACCAACGCCGCCGTGCGCGTGGTGAGCCGCTTCCTCGACCTGTGGCAGCCGTCGACGATGCTCGTCGATGCGGGCGTGACCGCGCCGGCCAACGGCGCGTTTCCGGCCATCTCGCCTTCCGCCTGCACGGGGCTGCCCGGCAACGGCACGCCGTGCGGCACGAGCCTGAACGACGCGGTGCTGTCGGCGAACGTGCAATACGTGGTCAACGCGACCACCGCGCGCACGCCGCAGCAAGCCGACGCCGCCTATTACGACGACCGGCGCGGCAAGGGCTACAGCGTGACCGACGGCATGGGGCCGCTCACCGCGGCATGGCGCACCGCGGCCCAGCAGACGACCAGCATCACCAGCGTGCCGGCCGACGCCACGACCGTGCTGTACAACGACAGCGGCAACAACGTCGGCGTCGGCAGCAGCGGCAACGCGAGTTTCGGGAAAGTCGTCGACCTGCTCAACGAAATGGGCAACAACGCGTCGACCGAACCCGCGAAACGCTTCTACAAGTATGCGCGGCCGTATCGCTGGAGCTCGAGCGTCGTCGTCGCGCCCACGCTCGTGCCCGCGGAAAGCACGACGCCGGCGACCGACGGCGGCTTCATCAGCGGCCACCAGGCCGAAGCGATGCGCGATGCGGTGACGATGGCGTGGCTCGTGCCCGAGCGCTTCCAGGAAATGGTCGGCCGCGGCCTCGAGCTCGGCGAGAACCGGATCCTCGCCGGCATGCACTCGCCGCTCGACGTGATCGGCGGCCGCATGCTCGCGCTGGCCGTCAGCGCGGCCAATCTCGCCGCGTACGCGAGCGACGCGCAGGCCGCTTACGGCCAGGCGCACCAGACGCTGCAGCAGCTCACCGGCACCACCGATGCGACCTTCCCGGCATTCGCGCGCTCGGGCACGACGGCGACCGACCGGTTCGCCGACTACGCGACGAACAAGGCGGCGTTCACGCGCCGCATGACGTACGGCTTCGGCGCGATCGACGCGACCGGCGCGCCGCCGGTCGTGCCGAAGGGCGCGGAGATCCTGCTGCAGACGCGCTTCCCGTACCTGGGCGCCGACCAGCGGCGCGTCGTGCTGAAGACCACCGAACTGCCGTCCGGCTATCCGGTGATGGACGATGCGGAAGGCTGGGGCCGGCTGAACCTGTTCGCCGCCGCCGACGGCTACGGTGCATTCAACGGCAACGTGACCGTCGCGATGGACGCGTCGAAGGGCGGCCTCAACGCCGCCGACCTGTGGCGCAACGACATCGCGGGCGCCGGCAAGCTGACGCTGCAAGGCAGCGGCACGCTGACGCTGGCGGGCAACAACAGCTATACGGGCGGCACGCAGGTCAGCGGCGGCACGCTCGCCGCCGCTTCCACGATGGCGTTCGGCAACGGCGACGTGTATGTCGGTTCCGGCGGCGGCATCCGGATCGCGGCCGGCGCACCCGTGACGATCGCGACCCGCTACACACAGCTCGACAACACGACGCTCGAACTCGACATCGACGGCAACGGCGGCGGCCGCCTGCGCGTGGGCGGCGCGTTCACCGTCGCGGGCGGCACGCTGCACGTGAAGTTCGTGAACGGCTATACGCCGAAAGCCGGCGACACCATCGCGCTGATCGACGCGGCAGCAGGCGCCGCGAAGTTCTCGACGGTGACGGTCGACGGCTTCAAGGCGACGCCGGTCTATACGGCGACGGGCGTGTCGATCACGCTGTCGGCGTCATAACCGCCAACAGGCATCGATCCGTGGACCGGCGCCGCCCGTGGCGGCGCCGGTCAAGCGAAACGGCCGGAGGCAGGCCGTTCGTCGCGCATGCCGGCTTCGCCCGACGGGCGGCGGATCAGCATTCGACGAGCGCCTTCACGACGGTCTGCCCCGCGTCCAGCAGACGCGGCAGCGCATCCGGCACGTCCTCGAGCCGCATCCGGTGCGTGTTCAGCGCGCGGTCGGGAATGCGCCCCGCGCGCATCGCGTCGAGCACGGTCGCGAAATCCTCGGCCGTCGCATTGCGGCTCGCAAGCAAGGTAGTTTCCCGCTTGTGGAATTCGGGATCCGAGAACGCGACGTGCCCGCGCACGATCGAGATCAGCGTGTATTTGCCGCCGTGCGCGACGAATTCGAAACCGCGATTCATCGCATCGAGGTTGCCGGTCGCGTCGAACACCGCATCGAAATACTCGCCGTCCGTCAGCGCCGCGAGGCGCGCCGCGTCGTCCGGCCCGACCTCCACCGCCGCGTCGACACCCAGGTGCTGCCGGCAAAACGCCAGGCGGTCGGCCCGCGTGTCGAGGCACGTCACGTCGGCGCCGCGCAGCTTCGCGAAGATCATCGCGGCCATGCCGATCGGCCCGGCGCCGACGACCAGCGCCCGCTGCCCGGGGCGGACCGCCGCGCGCCGCACCGCATGCGCGCCGATCGCGAGGAATTCGAGCATCGCCGCCTGGTCGAGCGAAATGCCGTCGGCCTTGTGAACGAACTGCGCGGGCACGCTGAGGTATTCGGCCAGCGCGCCGTCGCGATGCACGCCGAGCACCTTGATGTTCACGCAGCAGTTGGTGTTGCCGTGACGGCATGCCACGCAGTGCCCGCACGACAGATACGGCATCACGTACACCGCATCGCCGGCGCCGAGCCCCGACTCGGGTTCCGCCTCGACCACGACGGCGGACAGTTCATGGCCCATCACGCGCGGATACTCGAGATACGGCTGGGTGCCGGTAAAGATGTGCAGGTCGGTGCCGCAGATGCCGACGCGTTGCACGCGCAACAACACTTCGCCGCTGCCGCGCACGGGCAGTTCGCGATGCTGCACGCGCAGCACGCCGGGGGATTCGCAAATCACGCTGAGCATGTCGGATTCCTGTCGATCGGGGTCATGCGCCGCCGCGCGCGGCGTCGATCCGGTAGAAGCGGCGCGCGTTGCCGCCGAACAGGTCGGCAAGCGCCGCAGAGCCGAGCAACTGCGCGCAGTCGTCCTCGCACGCGGCCAGCCAGTCGCCGTAGCCGCCGCACGCCGACGCGACCCGCAGCACCGGCCAGTCGCTGCCCCACATCAGTCGCGCCGGCCCGAACAGGTCGGCCAGTGCATGCACATAAGGCCGCGTGCGCGCTCGCACGGCGTCCGCGCCGGCCGGCGGCCCGGCCTCGGTCCACAGGCCGGACAGCTTGCAGTGCAGGTTCGGCAGGCTCGCGAGGCGGCACATCGCCGACAGCCACGGCTGCAGCTCGCCGCGCTCGATGAACGGCTTCGCGCCGTGGTCGATCACGATCTGCAGATCCGGGTGGCGCCGCGCGAACGCATGCAGCGCATCGAGATGGCGCGGCATCACCAGCGCGTCGAAACGCAGCGCATGCTCGAGCATCGCGGCGACCGCGCGATCCAGCACCGGATCGTCGATCCACGCATCGTCGGGCAGATCCTGCAGCATCGGGCGCAACCCGCGCGCTTTCGGCGCCGCCGCAAAGGCCGCGATCCGCGCCGGCGCGTCGGCGGCCTTCAGGTCGACCCAGCCGACCACCGCGCCGACCGTCGGGGTGTCGTCCGCGAGATCGAGCAGGAAGCGCGTGTCGGCGTCGCTCGGCAGCGATTGCACGAGCACGGTGCGGTCGATGCGCGCCGCGTCGAGCAGCGGCGCCAGATCGGCGGGGCCGAAATCGCGGTGTATCGCGTCGAGTTCGGCCGGCGGCCAGCAGCCGGCCCGCGCGCCGATCCGCCAGTAGTGCTGATGGGCGTCGATGCGTGCCGTCATGCGCGCGCTCCCGGCACCGGTGCGCGCGCCGCGATCAGCCCTTCGTCGCGCAGCGCGGCCCACAGTTCGGCCGGCACGGGGCGCTCGAACCATTCGAGGTTCTGTTGCAGCTGGGCCACGCTGCGCGCGCCGACCACGCACGACACGACCGCCGGATGGCCGAACGGAAACTGCAGCGCGGCAGCGGGCAGCGGGACGTCGAAGCGCTTGCACAGCGCGCCGAGCCGCGCGGCCTTGTCGATCACGTCGGCGCTTGCATCCGCATAGTTGAACTTGCCGTTGCCGGCCAGCACGCCGGAATTGAACACGCCGCCGACCACGATGCCCGTCCCCGCGCGGCCGCACGCGTCGAGCAACGGTTCGAGCGCCGTCTGTTCGAGCAGCGTGTAGCGGCCGGCCAGCAGCACGGCATCGAGCGCGGCTTCGTTCAGCGCATCGGCGGCGACTTCCCATTCGTTCACGCCGAGGCCGAACCCGCCGATCTCGCCGCCCGCACGCAGCGCGTCCAGCGCGCGAAACCCGCCGCCGCGGGTCAGCTGTTCCCAGTAGTGCGCGTGACGATCGCCGTGCGTCATAGCGCCGATGTCGTGCACGTACAGGATGTCGATCCGCGCGAGCCCGAGCCGCTGCCGGCTGTCGTCGTGCGACCGCATGATGCCGTCGTAGCTGTAGTCGTAGACGGGCCGGAACGGCAACGGCTCGGCCCAGCCGTCGTCGCCGGGGCGCACGCTCGCGTCGGCGCGCATCAGGCGCCCGACCTTCGTGCTGAGCGTGAACGCGCCGCGCTCGCGCGGGGCGAGCCCCGCGCCCACGCGCCGCTCGGACAGCGTGTAGCCGTAATACGGCGCGGTGTCGAAGTAGCGCAGGCCGGCGGCCCACGCGGCTTCGACGAGCGAATCGGCATCGGCGGCCGACATCGGGCGATAGAGGCCGCCGAGCTGCGAGCAGCCGAGGCCGAGCGCGGACACCGTCAGCCCGCTGCGCGGCAATGCGCGCATTTCGTTTGCGTTCATGAGTGGTGACTGGATGCGGGAAAGAGGCGCGGCGCGCAATCGCCGCCCGCGCGCGGGCGGCTTGCGCGGCCGCTCAGTACAGGACGTTCCTGGCCGCCTCCGAATCGAGGTTCTGCTTGTCGACCATCACGACGCCGGTATCGATCAGCTTCGGCGCCGGCTTGCGTTCGACGACGTCGAGCGCCGTGCGCACGCCCTGGTTCCCCATCTGCCACGAACCCTGCACGGCGATCGCCTGCACCGTGCCGTCGCGCACGAAGCCCTGCAGATCCTCGTTGCCGTCGAACCCGATCGCCACCACCTTGCCCGCCTTGCCCGACTGCTTCAGCGCGCGGCCCATCCCGACCGCGGTCGGCTCGTTCGCGCCGAAGATGCCCTTCAGGTCGGGGTTCGCCGACAGCACGTCGGTCGTCTGGTTCAGCGCGTTCGCCATTTGCGACTGCGAGTAGTACGGGCCGACGATCTGCAGCTTCGAATGGCTCGCGATGTACTTGCGGAACCCGCCGACGCGGCTGACTTCGGAACCCGCGCCCGGCACGTACGACATGATCGCGATCTTGCCGGACTGCCCGACGCGGTCGATCAGCGCCTTCGCGCACAGCGCGCCCGCCTTCTCGTTGTCGGTCGACAGGAACGCCTGGTAATACGGCTTGCCGGCGTCCGAGATCGCCGAGTCGATCAGCACGACCGGAATGTGCGCTTCCCACGCCTTCTTGATCGCGGGCACGAGCGCATCGGGATCGGACGGTGCGAGCACGATGCCCGCCACATGACGCGTGACCGCGTTGTCGACCATGTTGACCTGCCCGCTGATGTCGGACTCGGCCGCGGGGCCCTGGAACGTCATCGTATAGCCCTTGGCGCCGTCGAGCGCTGCCTTCGCGCCTTTCTGCACGTTCTGCCAGTAGTTCGAGTTGACCGTCTTGACGATCACGGCGATCTCGCCGCCCGCCGCGTACGCACCGCTGTTGCATGCCGCGAACAGGCATGCCGATGCTGCCAGCAGGATGGATTTGTTCATGTCTCGCTCCGCTTCTCGTTGGTGGGAACTGCTGCCGGTCAGTGCCGGCGATTGCGCAACTGGTCGATCCAGACCGTGCCCAGGATCACGACGCCGATGATGATTTGCTGGATGAAGCTCGACACGCCGTTCATGTTCAGGCCGTTGCGCAGCACGCCGATCACGAACGCGCCGATCGCCGTGCCGGAAATCGTGCCGACGCCACCCATCAGCGACGTGCCGCCGATGACCGAGCTGGCGATGGCGTCGAGCTCGTACATGACGCCCTCGTTCGGCTGCCCGGTGACGAGCCGCGACATCAGCACGCAGCCGGTCACGCCGGCGAGCGCGCCGGACAGCACGTAGGTGAAGAGCTTCACGCCCTGTACGTTCACGCCCGACAGCCGCGCCGCCTCCGCGTTCGACCCGACCGCGTAGATATGGCGGCCGAGCGACGTTCTCGACAGCAGCACGGAAACCACGACGAACAGCACGACCATGATCACGACCGGATACGGAATGCCGGGGAACGTCGTGTCGGGGAACCCGTCCGCGCCGATGCGCGAGATGCGCAGCAGCGCACCGTTGCCCAGCGCGCCGAACGCGTCGCCGAGATCCGATACCGGCCGCGCGCCCGTGATCTGGAGCGCGATGCCGCGCGCGACGAGCATCATGCCGAGCGTCGCGATGAACGGCGGCAGGCCCATGCGCGTCACGCAGATGCCGTTGACGAACCCGCACAGCGCGCCGACCAGGATCCCGGCCGCCATGGCCGCCGGCACCGGCACGCCCGCCTTGACCAGCAGCGCGGACGAGACGCCGGCCAGCGCGAGTACCGAGCCGACCGACAGGTCGATGCCGCCGGTGATGATCACGCAGGTGGCGGCCACGCCGAGATACGCAATGGAGGTCACCTGCAGGCCGACGGTCATCAGGTTGTCGACCGAGAAGAACGCCGCGCTCGAGACGGAGAACGCGAACACGAGCACGACCAGGCTGCCCAGCGCCGCGAACTTCTGGATAAGGTCGCGCCGCCGCTGTCGCGCCGCCCGTTCGTCGGCCTGGCTTCGATCCGATGTCATTTCAAGCATGGGGACGCCCCGACGCATAGTGCATGATCTCCTCCTGACTGGTGTGTTGGGTGTCGAGAAACGCGGTCAATCGACCTTCGTGAAAAACGGCGATCCGGTCGGTCATGCCGAGCAGCTCCGGCAGCTCCGAACTGATCAGCACCACGCCGACGCCGTCGGCGGCGAGCCGGTCCATCAGCCCGTAGATCGCGAATTTCGCGCCCACGTCGATGCCGCGCGTCGGCTCGTCGAAGAACAGGATCTTCGAGCCGCGGTACAGCCATTTGCCGATGACGACCTTCTGCTGGTTGCCGCCGGACAGGTTGCGCACGACCTGCTGCACCGACGGCGTGCGAATCGCGAGGTCCTGCACGTAGCGCCGCGCCACGTCGAGCTCGTCGTCGAAGCGCAGGAAGCCCAGGCGCGACGCGATGCCGCGCACGTTCGCGAGCGTGAGGTTCGCCGCGACGGGCATCGGCAGCGCAAGCCCCTCCTTCTTGCGGTCCTCCGACAGATACGCGATGCCGTGGTGGATCGCCTCGCGCGGCGAGCGGATCGTCACGGGCCGGCCGTGCAGCGCGATCGTGCCGCCGTCCGGGCGGTCTGCGCCGAAGATCGCGCGCGCGACTTCGGTGCGCCCGGCGCCCATCAGTCCGGCAAAGCCCAGGATCTCGCCCTTGCGAAGCATGAACGACACCGGCCCGAACACGCCGTCGCGGCGCAGTTCCCGCACGTCGAGCAGCACTTCGCCGGTCGGGGTCGACTGCCGCGCCGGATACGCGTCGTCGAGCGTCCGCCCGACCATGCGCGCGACGATTTCGTCGATGCTCACGTCGGCGAAATCGTCGGTCGAGATGTGGCGCCCGTCGCGCAGCACGGTCACGCGATCGACGATCTGCGCCATTTCGTCGAGCCGGTGCGAGATGTACAGGATCGCCACGCCGTCGGCACGCAGTTCCTCGATGATGCGAAACAGCTGCACCGTTTCCGACTCCGTCAGCGACGACGTCGGCTCGTCCATGATCAGCACGCGCGCGTCGTGCGACAGCGCCTTCGCGATTTCGACCATCTGTTGCTGCGCGATGGACAGCACGCCGACCTTCGTCGTCGGTGCGACGTTCAGGCCGATCCGCGCGATGCAGCGTGCCGCATCCGCATTGAGCCGTTTCGTGTCGACGAACGGCCCGCGCCGCGGCTCGCGCGCGAGGTACAGGTTCTCCGCCACGCTCAGGTGCGGCACGAGATTGAGTTCCTGGTGGATGATCGCGATGCCGGCCGCCTGCGCTTCGGAGGCCGAACGAAACCGCACCGGCGCGCCGCGATAGTGGACGACGCCCTCGTCGGGCAGGTACTGACCGCTGATGATCTTCATCAGCGTGGACTTGCCCGCGCCGTTTTCGCCGCACACCGCATGCACCTCGCCGCGGCGCAGGTCGAGGCGAATCCCGTCGAGCGCGAGGACGCCCGGGAAGCGCTTGCGAATCCCCTCCAGGCGCAGGATCTCCCGGTCCGCTTCGTGCTGTGCGGCCTGACCGGGCAGATTGCGAGGCATTGCCATTGCGTCTCCTTGGGAAGGGCCGACCTGGCTTTCGTCTGGTCAGTCCAATTTCGATGAATTACATCAATCCAGCCACTTTTGGTCAAGCCAATTTATATATCTCAATCCGCTCTTACCAATAGTGAAAACCCGCACATCCGCACGAACGGGCTGCCGTTCAGGGCGACACGGCGAGCGTGATAGACTTTGCGACGCGCGCTTGCGCGGAAAGCGCATTGACCAAGATCCATCGGATGAAATCGACAGAACCCAAGCGGCTTTACCAATCGGTCGCGGCCCAGATCGTCGCGTTGATTCGTCAGGGCGAATTCGCGGTCGGCGAACGCCTGCCGCCCGAGCGCGAGCTGGCGCTGACGCTCGGCGTATCGCGTCCGTCGCTTCGCGAGGCGCTGATCGCGCTGGAAATCGGCGGCCAGATCGAGATCCGGATGGGCTCCGGCGTTTATGTGCGCGACACGGCGGCCGACGACGTCGGCACGATGGGCACGCTCGGCGACAGCCCGTCGGAACTGATGCAGGCGCGCGCGGCCATCGAAGGCAGCGTCGCCGCGCTGGCCGCGGCGCGGATGACGGCCGCGATGCTCGATCGCCTGCGCCGCACGGTGCAGCGCATGAAGCGGCTCGCGGAGGCCGGCAAATCGCCCGTCGAAGCCGACCGGCAGTTCCACATGCTGATCGCGGAAGCCGCCGGCAATTCGGTGCTCACCCGCTTCGTCGGCGAGCTGTTCGACAGCCGCCACGACCCGATCGCCGCGGCCATGCGCGGCCACGCGGAGAATCCTCAGACCTGGACCGTCGCCGTGCGGGAGCACGAGGACATACTCCACGCGTTGCAGGCCGGCGACCCGATTGCGGCCCAGACGGCCATCCGCGCGCATCTTCGCGCGTCCGAAGCGCGATGGATCGACGGTGGCCTGAAATCCGACCCGGATTAAGCGGCATACGGGCGCCTTCGCGCCCTTGTCGCCCTTCGCGCAACGCGTCGCGCGGCACCGTGTGTAAACCCCCGGTCCGACATTAAATCAAATCCTTTATAGAGGGATTTCAGTAAGTCATTCCGCGAAACATCACAATCCATTCTCCGGCCTGTCACGCATTTCGGGCTTTTATCATTTTCCTTGCGCTTACCCGTCGCTATCCGCGACGCAACGTTTACAGGTGACGCGCCCCGGGCAACGGCGTCTTGCCGACACGTCACCCGACGTTTTTTCCTGGATATGATCGTCGGCACGACTGGTCGGGCTGCACGGCAGCTTCCGGGAGATATTTGTCAAACATCCAAAATGCCGCCATTCGGCCGATTCGATCCACATTTACCCGATTCTCGCCGCACATTTCCGGCACAAAACGCCGCCGCCCCAGCGCTTCACGTCTCGCCCAGATCTAACTAAATTCCCGCAATTCGGCATTTACAAGCACCAATGGCCGCACAAGCGCCTACGGTCGCTGCCCCGTTTCCGGCCGCTTCGCATCCCCCGCAGCAACACCACCAACTTACGATTGCAAATGCCTCTCATTTGCATTAAATTTCGGCGCGAATGTACTGTTTGGAACACCGACGTCGGCGCGAGGCCATCCGCCATGCCCGGACGCAGACCACATCAAAGGACGGGGTATGAGCAGGAAGAACTGGGCGGCCGCACCGATGGCCATCGTCGTCGGCACGGCCGGCCTGAGCGCCGCCGATGCGCAGGAGTTGTCGCTGCCCGCCATCGAGGTCTCGGGGCAGCGCGCGACCGCGCCGTTTCGCGCGCCCGAATCGACGAGCGCGACGCGCACCGAGACGGACGTGATGGAAATCCCGTTCGCGGTCAGCAGCGTCGACGCGAAACTGGCCCAGACCGTCGCCGCCACGCGCGGCGAAGACCTGTACGACTGGGTCGCGGGCGTTGCGCGGCAGAACAACTTCGGCGGCCTGTGGGACAACTACGCGGTGCGCGGGTTTGCCGGCGACGGCAACACGTCCGGCACCGACTACCTCGTCAACGGCTTCTCGTGGAATCGCGGGATCAGCGTGCCGCGCGACACCGCCAACCTCGAGCGCATGGAAGTGCTCAAGGGGCCTGCGTCCGCGCTGTACGGCCGCGGCGATCCGGGCGGCCTCATCAGCTACACGACCAAACAGCCGCAGTTCGCGCGCTCGAACACCATCGGCGTATCGGCCGGCAGCTACGGCGCGTTGCGCCAGACGCTCGATTCGACCGGGCCCGTCACGAAATCGCTCGCGTACCGCTTCGTCGCGATGAACGAGAACAACGGCAGCTTCCGCGATACGGTGTCGAGCAAACGCTACCTGTTCGCACCGTCGTTCACGTGGGACATCGGCGCGGACACGACGCTCCACTACGAGTTCGAAAGCGTGCGCCAGCGCGCGCCGCTCGATCGCGGCGTGGTCGCGGTCAACGGGCAGCTCGGCGCGATTCCGGCATCGCGCTTCCTCGGCGAGCCGCGCGACGGCGACTACGACGTGCGCAACACGGGCCACCAGTTCACGCTCGAGCATCGCGTCGATGCGAACTGGTCGATCAATGCCGGCTTCGCGCAGCGCGACACCGACCTGTCCGGCCGCTCGTCCGAAGCGTTCGCGCTGCAGCCGGACGGGCGCACGCTGTGGCGCCGCTACCGGCAAGTCGCGTTTCACTCGAACGACCTGCAAGGCCGCCTCGAAACGACCGGCAAGTTCCGCACCGGCGGCATCGGCCACACGCTCGTGATGGGCGTCGATGCGTATCGCTTCAACTACGACCAGTTCGTCGCGCGCTCGACGCCGAGCGCCGCCGCGCCGTATGCGATCGACATCTTCGATCCGGTCTACGGCCAGCCGACGCCCGCGCTGCGCACCGCGACCAACCTGCTCGAGCGCGACGACGGGCAAGGCGCCTACGCGCAGGACACGCTCGCGTTCGGGCCGCACTGGAAAATCCTCGCCGGGCTGCGCTGGGATCGCTTCCACCAGTCGATCGAGAACCGCCTGAAGGGCGTGACGAGCAGCCAGTTGCAGACCGCGTTGAGTCCGCGCCTCGGCGTCGTGTACGAAATGAGCCCCGCGCTGTCGCTGTATGCGAACACCGCGTATTCGTTCCGGCCGAACAACGGCGCCGATGCCAACGGCCGCGCGTTCGACCCGGAGAAGGGGCACGGCTACGAAGCCGGCGCGAAATGGGCCGGCACGCGCTGGCTCGCGACGGTCGCGGCGTTCTACGTCAACAAGCGCAACGTGCTGACCGCCGATCCGGCAAACGCCGGCTTCTCGCGCGCGGCCGGCGAGGTGCGCAGCCGCGGCGTCGAATTCGAATGGAACGGCGACCTGGGCCACGGCTTGCGCGGCATCGTCAACCTTGCGTACGTCGATGCCGAGGTCACGCACGATGCCGTGCTGACGCCCGGCGCGCGCCTCGTCGACATTCCGAAGCTGAGCGGCAGCGCGCTGCTCATGTACGAAACCGCGCTGCCGTTCGCGGACAAGGCCGGCATCGGCACGGGCTTGATCTATGTCGGGCGCCGCGCCGGCAACACCGCGAACACGCAGGACGGCTTCGAGCTGCCGGCCTATGCGACCGTGCAGCTGAACGGCTATGTGCAGGTCGACAAGCACCTGCGCGCGTCGGTCGTGCTGAACAACCTGTTCAACCGCACGACCTACGTCAGCTCGTACAACAGCCTGTGGGTCACACCGGGCGCGCCGCGCAGCCTGTTCGCGTCGCTCTCCTACTCGTTCTAGTCGATTCGGTCGACTGGCGAGGGTCGCGCGTCAGGCGCCGAGCGCAAGCCGCGCGGCCAGCGCGAGCAGCAACGCCGGCAACATCACGCACGCACCGACTGCGAGAAACTCGCCGAAGCCGACCCGCTGCCCTTCGCGCCGGATCGCCGCGAGCCACAGAATCGTCGCGAGCGATCCGGTGACGGACAGGTTCGGGCCCAGGTCGACGCCGATGAGTATCGCGTCGATCACCGTTTGCGGGCTGTGTCAGCGCGCGCCGACCGGCGCGGCCTCGCGCATGGCGTCGCCGCATCGCTCCGCGCGCTCGACGACACGCGCCAGCCGAATGATGTCGGTCAGCGCGAAATCGTTCGGATCGGGCCTCGGCTGGTTGCGCTCGTCCGCGATGCGCATCGCGAACGCGAGCGCTTCGGAGCGCTCGCGCAGCAGCGCGCGCAGCGCATCCGTGATGACGCGGCGGTCGCGCGGATCGTCCAGACCGAGCACCGGCCCGTAGTGCTGTTCGACGTCCGGCTTCGCGAGCGGCGCAGCCGCCAGCGCGGAGACACCGGGCATGGGAACCGGGTTCCGTTTCATGTCGTCCTCTCGTTGACCGGCGGCCGGGCGCCGCGTCAGCGCCGGTTCGAGCGCGACACCACGTCGATCCACACCGCCAGCACCAGCACCGCGCCCTTGACGATCATCTGCCAGTACGCGTCGACGTCCAGCATCGACATGCCGTTGTCGAGGCTCGCCATCACGAGCGCGCCGATCAGCGCGCCGTAGACGGTGCCCGACCCGCCGCGCATCGACGTGCCGCCGATGAAGCACGCGGCGATCGCGTCGAGTTCGCCCATCGAGCCCGCGGACGGCGAGCCGGCCGCGAGCCGCGCGGTGTTCACGATGCCGGCGAACGCGCACATCAGCCCCATCAGCGCGAAGATCGCGAGCTTCACGCGATCCGTATCGACGCCCGACAGCCGCGTCGCCTCGAGATTCGAGCCGACCGCGTAGATGCGCCGGCCGAACACGGTCTGCGTCGCGATCCACGAAAAGATGCCGAGCAGCGCGAGCAGCAGCAGCACCGGCACCGGAATGCCGCCGTAGCGGTCGAGCGTCGCGACGAACGCGAGCAGCACTGCGCCCGCGCCCGCGATCTTCACGACGTCCTGCCACAGCGGCGCGACCGCGAGCCGGTAGCGGCGCCGCGTGCCGCGCTGCCGCACGACCAGCAGCACGACGAGCGCGAACAGCAGCAGCGCGAGGCCGTCGCCGGCCACGCGCGGCAGATAGCCCTGCCCGAGGAACACGAAGCCGTCCGACACCGGCGCGATCGTCGAGCCGCCCGTCACGCCGAGCAGAATCCCGCGAAACGCGAGCATCCCGCCCAGCCCGACGATGAACGACGGCACGCGCCGGTAGGTCGACCACCAGCCGTTGAAGAGCCCGATCAGCACGCCGAGCGCGAGCACGGCCGGCACCGTCGCGGCGACCGGCCAGTGGCGGTTCACGTCGAGGATCGCCGCGACGCCGCCGAGCAGCCCGAGCAGCGAACCGACCGACAGGTCGATCTCGCCCGCGATGATCACGAACACCATCCCGCACGCGAGCATGCCGGTGATCGACATCTGCCGCAGCAGGTTCGACACGTTGCGCGGCGTGACGAACGCGCCGTCGGTCAGCACCGAGAAAAACGCCCAGATCGCGACGACCGCGAACAGCAGCGCGAGGATCTTGTAGCGCACGAAGACCTGGCGAAGCGGACGGCCGGTTGGACGGCCGCGCGCGTCGGCGTCCGGCGCCGCCGGAGTAGAGGAAGAAAGTTCGGAATTCATATCGCACTCGATACGGTGGGTTCGGTCGGACGCCGCGCGGGCTTCAGCGCGGCGCCGAGGATCTGTTCCTGCGTGAGGCCGTCGTTGACGAAATCGCCGCGCAGCTCGCCTTCGCCGATCACCAGCACGCGGTCGGCAAGCCCGAGCACCTCGGGCATTTCCGACGACACGACGATCAACGCGACGCCGCGCTTCGCGAGCGCGAACACGAGCCGGTAGATCTCGGCCTTCGCGCCCACGTCGACGCCGCGCGTCGGCTCGTCGAGAATCAGCACCTGCGGCTCGGCCAGCAGCATCTTGGCGAGCACGGCCTTCTGCTGGTTGCCGCCGGACAGGCTCGAGATCGGCAGGAACGGGTGCGCGGCGCGCACCGACAGCCGCTGCATCTCGGTGCGGATCGCGTCCAGCTCCGCGGCCGCGTCGATCCGCCCGCGCGCCGCGAAGCGCCGCAGCACCGCCAGCGTGATGTTGTGGCCGACGCCGAGCTGCGGCACGATGCCGTGGCGCTTGCGATCCTCGGGCACCATCGCGATGCCGGCGCGGATCGCGTCGGCCGGCGAGCGGATCGTGAGCGGCCGGCCGTTCATCAGCACGGTCGCCGTGCACGCGCCCGGATACGCGCCGAAGATGGCCTGCATCAGCTCGGTGCGGCCCGCGCCGACCAGCCCGGCGACGCCGAGGATCTCGCCGCGCCGCACGCAGAACGACACGTCGTCGACCCGCTTGCGGCGCGTGTTCGTCACGTCGCGGCAGGTCACGTGCCGCGCTTCCAGCACGACGTCGCCGATCTCGTGCGGCTCGCGCGGATACAGGTCGCGGATCTCGCGGCCGACCATCATCGAAATGATCCGGTCGGTCGTCAGCGTGCGCATCGGCTCGGTCGCGACATGGCGGCCGTCGCGGATCACGGACACCGTGTCGCACACGGCCTCGACCTCGACGAGCTTGTGCGAGATATACACGCACGCGACACCGCGGCGCTTCAGGTCGCGCACGATGTCGAGCAGGATGCGCGTTTCGGAAGCGCTCAGCGACGACGAAGGCTCGTCGAGAATCAGCAGCTTCGCGCGCTTGTTCAGCGCCTTCGCGATCTCGATCAGCTGCTGGTGGCCGCCGCCGTAGTTCATCACCGGCTGCGCGACGTTGATCGAGTCGATCCGCAGCTCGTGCAGCAGCTCCTCGGCGCGCTGGACCATCGCCGCGTAGTGCATGCGGCCGCCCGGCAGCGTGATCTCGTTGCCGAGGAAGATGTTCTCGGCCACCGACAGTTCGGGCACGAGCATCAGTTCCTGATGGATGATCACGATGCCCGCGCGCTCGGTGTCGCGCACGCCGGACGCGACGAGCGGCGCGCCTTCCCAGCGGATCTCGCCGTCCCACGTGCCGTGCGGATAAACACCCGACAGCACCTTCATCAAGGTCGATTTGCCCGCGCCGTTCTCGCCGCACAGCCCCACGCACTCGCCCGGCCGCACCGTCAGGTCGATGCCGTCGAGCGCCTTCACGCCGTCGAAATCCTTGACGATGCCGCGCATCGTCAGCAAGGGTTCGGTCATTCGCTCATGCCTCGCAGTATGCGCGCGGACGCACCGGTGGGCCGTCCGCGCGCCGCGCCGTTACTGGCTCGCCAGCTGCGCCTGGGTATAGAAGCCGTCCTTCACGACGATGTCGACGTTGCGCTTGGTCAACAGCGTCGGCTGCAGCAGCACCGTGTCGACCTTCTTCTTGCCGTTGTCGTATTGCGCGTTGAACGCGGGTTTCGTGCCCTTCGCGAGATCCACCGCGAGCTTCGCCGCTTCGCTCGCGATCAGCTTCAGCGGCTTGTAGACGGTCATCGTCTGCGTGCCGGCGATCACGCGCTTGACCGCCGCGAGGTCCGCATCCTGCCCGGACACCGGCACCTTGCCGGCCAGATGCTGCGCGGCGAGCGCCTGGATCGCGCCGCCCGCGGTGCCGTCGTTCGATGCGACGATCGCATCGATCTTGTTGTTGTTCGCGGTCAGCGCATCCTCGACGATCCGCAGCGCGGTCGACGCGCTCCACTCCGGCACCCACTGCTGGCCGACCACCTTGATGTCGCCGCGGTCGATCGCCGGCTTCAGCACCTTCAGCTGTCCTTCGCGCAGCATCTTCGCGTTGTTGTCGGTCGGCGCGCCGCCGAGCAGGAAATAGTTGCCCTTCGGCTTCGCGTCGTAGATGCCCTGCGCCTGCAGCTCGCCCACCTTCTGGTTGTCGAACGAGATGTAGGCATCGACGTCGGCGTCGAGAATCAGCCGGTCGTACGACACCACCTTGATGCCCGCCTTGCGCGCTTCGGCGACGACGTTGCCGAGCGTCTTCGAATTGAACGGCACGATCACGATCACGTCCACGCCGCGCGAGATCAGGTTCTCGATCTGCGAGATCTGCCGCGCCTCGCTCGCGTCCGCGGACTGCACGGACACTTTCGCGCCGAGCTGCGTGGCGGCGGCCACGAAATAGTCGCGGTCGCGCGACCAGCGCTCGACGCGCAGGTCGTCGATGCAGAAGCCGATTTCCGGCTTGTCCTTGCTCGCATGCGCGAGCGGCGCGCCAAGCGTGAGAGCCGCCAACGTGGCGGCGCCTGCCAGCGCACTCAATACGGTACGACGCGTTACGGATTTCATGTCTCCACTCCTCTTTATTGGACAACCCCATGAACGCCGGGCGGCCGCCGAAACGCGCCGCCCTTTGTCTGGCCACCACACGGCACGGCGTTATGCGGTACGACCCGCGCCTGCCGAAAACACCGGTTCGAGTGCGCGATACAGCGCGCGAAACGTCGGCCGCCGCGCGTCGCGATACCACGCGTGGCGCGCCATGTCGGGCTCGCGCACGGCCACCACCGGCGGCTGCGGGCACACCGCGTCGAGCGGCGCATCCGGTTCGAGCGCAAGATGCGCGAGCCGCGCGGCGCCGAGCGCCGGGCCGACTTCGCCGCCCGCGCGCAGCGTCAGCGCGCGGCCGCTCAGGTCGGCGAGCATCTGCGTCCAGTACGCGCTGCGCGAGCCGCCGCCGATCACCGTGATGCCGTCGGGCGCGAGCCCGGCCGCATGCAGCGCGTCGATTCCGTCGAGCAGCGCGAAGCCGACACCCTCGAGCGTCGCGTTCGCGAGATCCGCGCGCTGCGTGTCGGGTGTCAACCCGTAGAACACGCCCTTCGCATTTACGTCGTTGTGAGGCGTGCGCTCGCCGCTCAGATAAGGCAGGAACCACGGGCGGTCACGGCGCGCGTTCGCCTCGGCGTCGGCGAGCAGCGCGGCCACGCCGTCGTAGCCGGCCAGCTGCGCGGTGAAATCGATGCAGCCGGCCGCATTCAGCATCACCGACATCAGGTGCCAGGTATGCGGCAATGCATGACAGAAGCTGTGGACCGCCGATTCGGGATTCGCGCGGAAACCGTCCGACACCGCGAAATAAACGCCCGACGTGCCGAGCGACAGCAGCGCGTCACCGGGCCGCACGATGCCGACGCCCACCGCGCCGGCCGCGTTGTCGCCGCCGCCCGCGACGACCGGGATCTCGCGCAGCCCCAGCGTGCGCGCGACGGCCGGCAGCAGCGTGCCGGTGATGCGGTTGCCCTCGAACACCGCGGGCATCTGTTCGCGCGACAGCCCGCACGCGGCGAGCAGCGTGTCGTCGTAATCGCGCTTCGCGACATCGAGCCACAGCGTGCCGGCGGCATCCGACGGATCGGTTGCGAATGCACCGGTCAGCCGGTAGCGCAGATAATCCTTCGGCAACAGCACGTGTGCGATCCGTGCGAACACGTCCGGCTCGTGACGGCGCACCCACAGCAGCTTCGGCGCGGTGAAGCCGGGCATCGCGAGGTTGCCGGCGACGGCGCGCAGCGAGGGCGCGAGCCGCTCGAGCTCCGCGCACTCGGCATCGGCGCGGCCGTCGTTCCACAGGATCGCGGGGCGCAGCACGTCGCCGTGCGCATCGAGCAGCGTCGCGCCGTGCATCTGCCCGGTCAGGCCGAGCGCGCCGATGTCGTGCGGATCGATGCCGGCCGCACGCGCGTCGGCGACGAGCGCCGCCAGCGCGCCGCATGCCGCGTCCCACCAGTCGAGCGGCGCCTGTTCGGACCAGCACGGCCGCGGCCGGCTCACCGACAGCGGCCGGCTCGCGCTGGCTCGCACCGCACCGTCGCGGTCGAGCAGCACGGCCTTCACGCCCGACGTGCCAAGATCGAGTCCGATATACATGGCGTCAGCGCAGCCCGTAGATCGCCTGGTTCACGATGTTCTCGAGCCGTTCCTGCGCGCCGCTCGCATGCCGCGGGTTCACGCCGCGCGCGAGCGCGTCGGCGGCGAGCGACTCCAGCGTGTAGCCGCCCGACAGGATCTCGCGGCCGAATGCGCTGTCCCACTGCGCGTAGCGCTGGCGGCGCAGCGAGTCGAGCCGGTCGTTGCCGACCAGCACGGCCGCGCGCTCGAGCGCGAGCGCGAGCACGTCGATCGCGCCGACATGGCCGTAGAACAGGTCTTCCGGATCGACGCTCTGGCGCCGCACCTTCGCGTCGAAGTTCATGCCGCCGGTGGTAAAGCCGCCGTGGCGCAGGATCTCGTAGAACGCGAGCGTCAGTTCTTCCACGCTGTTCGGGAACTGGTCGGTGTCCCAGCCGTTCTGCGCATCGCCGCGATTCGCGTCGACGCTGCCGAACACGCCGAGCGCGAACGCGTTCGCGATCTCGTGATGGAACGAGTGGCCGGCGAGCGTCGCATGGTTCGCCTCGATGTTCACGCGGATTTCGTTCTGCAATCCGTATTGCGTGAGGAAACCGTGTACGGTCGCTACGTCGTAGTCGTACTGGTGCTTCGTCGGCTCCTGCGGCTTGGGCTCGATCAGCAGCGCCCCTTTGAAGCCGATCCGGTGCTTGTGCTCGACGACCATCGACAGGAAGCGGGCGAACTGCTCGCGCTCGCGCACGAGATCGGTATTGAGCAGCGTCTCGTACCCTTCGCGGCCGCCCCACAGCACGTAGTTCTCGCCGCCGAGCCGATGCGTCGCGTCGAGCGCATGGCGCACCTGAGTGGCCGCCCACGCGAACACGTCGGGGTTCGGGTTGGTCGCCGCGCCCGCCGCAAAGCGCGGATGCGAGAACAGGTTCGCGGTGCCCCACAGCAGCCGGACGCCCGTCGCCTGCTGGCGCTCGGCCAGGTAGTCGGTCATCCGCGCGAAGTTCTCGACGTACGCGTGCAGGCTGTCGCCTTCCGGCGATACGTCGGTGTCGTGAAACGTATAAAACGGCGTGCCGAGCTTCGTGAAGAACTCGAATGCCGCATCCGCCTTCTGGCGCGCGCGCTCGAGCGGGTCGCCCGGCTGCTGCCAGGGCCGCTGGAACGCGCCCTGGCCGAAGATGTCGTGGCCCGGCCACACGAACGTGTGCCAGTAGCACACCGCGATCCGCAGGTGCTCCTCGAGCGTCTTGCCGAGCACCACCTTCGTGCGGTCGTAATAGCGGTATGCAAGCGGGTTGTCCGACTGCGGACCTTCGTAGCGAATCGCGGGAATATGTTCGAAATACGACATGGCGTCTCCGTCCGGTTTCTTGTTGCAGTGCGGCGTGCATCGCGTTGGCATGCTGGCCGAATTCGATCTGGCTGGATCGTGCCCGCGCGCCCCGTCGCCCGCAATTGCGAAATTGCGCAGCACGCTTAACGTTTCTTGCCAGCGCGCTGCGCACGGCACGCGTTCCGTCCTACAATCGCCGGACACCAGACAGATCAGACAGCCGCGCGGCGTTGCCCGCGCGCCCGGAGACAACGGCGCGACGCCCCGGACGGCGCGCGCTTCGAGACCGAGATGAACCGCGCCCCTTCCACTCAAACGCCGCACCGCATCGCGCTGCTGTTCAACGCCAACAAGGTCTACGACCGCGAGATCATCAGCGGCATCGGCCAGTACCTGCGCTCGACGCGCGTGGTATGGGACCTGTTCCTCGAGGACGATTTCCGCTGCCGGCTCGCCGGCATCGAGCGCTTCGACGGCGACGGCATCATCGCGGATTTCGACGATCCGGCCGTCGCCGACGCGCTCGCGGGCTCGCCGCTGCCGATCGTCGCGCTCGGTTCGTCGTACGAAGATCCGGCGCAGTATCCGGACGGCGTGCCGTATATCGCGACCGACAACGCGAAACTCGTATCGCTCGCGTACACGCACCTGATCGGCGCCGGGCTGCCGCACTTCGCGATGTACAGCCTGCCCGTCGCGCAGCAGAACCGCTGGGCGCAGCAGCGCGAGCTCGCGTTCGACGGCCTCGCGCGCGCGGACGGCGTCGATGCGCCGATCTACCGCGGGCTGTCGACGAGCGCGTCGGGCTGGAACCACGCGATCGAGCAGCTGATCGGCTGGCTGCACGCACTGCCGAAACCCGTCGGCGTGATCGCGGTGACCGACGCGCGCGCGCGGCACCTGCTGCAGGCGTGCCTGATCGCGGGCCTCGCGGTGCCGGAACAGGTCGCGATCATCGGCATCGACAACGATCCGCTCACGCGCACGCTTACGCGCATTCCGCTGTCGTCGGTCATCCAGGGCACCGAGGAAATGGGCCGCACGGCCGCGCACCTGCTGCACCAGATGCTGCGCGGCGCACGTTTTCCCGACCGGCGGATTCTCGTGCCGCCCGTCGGGATCAACGTGCTCGAATCGACCCGCCACCAGCCGCTCGCGAGCCCGCACGTGATGCGCGCCCGTCACTTCATTCGCCAGTATGCGTGCCAGGGCATCAAGACCGAGCAGGTCGCCGACTACGTCGGCGTGTCGCGCTCGCTGCTCGAAGAGCACTTCCGGCGCGAACTGCAGCGCACCGTGCACCAGGAAATCCTGCGCCACAAGCTCGAAGCGGCGCAGGCGCTGCTCGCCGGCAGGCAGGCGTCGAGCGCCGAGGTCGCGATCCGCTGCGGGTTTACGTCGCTCCAGTACATGTATGCGGTGTTCCGGCGCGAGCTGGGCTGCACGCCGCGCGAATACCAGGAACGCGCGATCGCCGCGCACTGAAGCCCGCCGTTCACATCGAATCATCCTATGCACATCGATACCGATTCCTCCCATCTGACGCCCGGCGTCGCACGCGTGCCTTCCGAGCCGTGGGGCACGCTGCCCGACGGCGACACGGTGCGGCGCTATACGCTGCGCAACACGCACGGCATGCGCGTCGTCGTCAGCGACCTCGGCGCGACCGTCGTGTCGTGGCTCGCACCCGACCGCACCGGACGCTTCGCCGATATCGTGCTCGCGCACGATACGCCCGCTGAGTATGTCGAATCGGGCGCCTACCTCGGCGCGACGGTCGGCCGCTGGGCGAACCGGATCGCCGGCGCGCGCTTCACGCTCGACGGGGTCGACTACCTGCTCGATCGCAACGAGAACGGCAATCTGCTGCACGGCGGCGCGAGCGGCTTTCACCGGCAGCGCTGGGAAGTCGTCGACGACTGCGGCGGCCTGACGCTGCGGCTCGATTCGCCGGAAGGCGACGCGGGTTTTCCGGGCAACGTGAGCGTGCAGGTTCGCTACGCGCTCGACGACGACGGCACGCTGACGATCGACTACACCGGTGTCACCGACGCGCCCACGCCGCTCAACCTCACGAATCACAGCTATTTCAACCTCAGCGGCCGCGCGGGCAGCGACGTGCGCGGCCACGTGCTGAGCATCGACGCCGACGCGTTCCTCGAAGTCGACGACGCGCTGATCCCGACCGGCACCGCCGACGTGACCGGCACCGCGTTCGATTTCCGGCACAGCGCGCCGCTCGGCGCGCGCCTCGACTGGCCGCATGCGCAACTTGCAAGGGCGCGCGGCTTCGATCACTGCTTCGCGCTGCGCGACGGCGCGCGCACGGTCAGGCCCGTCGCCGGCATCTACGATCCCGAAAGCGGCCGCGAATTGATCGTGTCGACCGATCAGCGCGGCCTCCAGCTCTATACCGGCAACTATCTGGACGGCTTGCGCGTGAGGGGCGGTACGCGTTGCGCGCAACACGCCGCGCTGTGCGTCGAAGCCGGCGGCTTTCCGGACCAGGTCAACATGGCCGACCTGCGCGACGACGTCATCCTTCATCCGGGCGCCGTCTATCGTCAAACGACCCTGTACCGGGTGGCCGTTCGCGCGTAACGCGCGCACCGGCCGCCTTCGACAACAGGCGCCGGCGGCCAGGCATCGGCCACGTACGTCGCGCGTGCCGCTGCCCGGTTGCCCCGCTGCCCGTCACTGCGCGGCGCGCGCCGTGCGCACCACTACACGCACTACACGCGCCGCATCGTCGACACCAGCGCCGCGTCCTCGCCGGGCTCGGCCGGCCGCGCGTGTGCGGTGTCACGCTTCGGCTGCTGCGCGCCGAGCCCCGTGCCGCCCGTGCGCCGCCGCGTTGCATGCCGCTCGATGACCCGCTGCAGCACGCAGAACACGCACAGCAGCGCGCCGATCACGATCCGCGTCCACCACGAACTCAACGTGCCGTCGAACGTGATCAGCACCTGGATCGTGCCGAGGATGCCGACGCCGAACACCGAGCCGATCACGTAGCCCACGCCACCCGTGAGCAGCGTGCCGCCGATCACGGTCGCGGCGATCGCGTCGAGCTCCATCCCCTGCGCCTGCAGCCCGTAGCCCGACAGCACGTACAACGTGAACACCACGCCGCCGAGTGACGAGCACAGCCCGCTCAGCGCATAGACGCCGATCTTCGTGCGCGCGACCGGCAGCCCCATCAGCAGCGCCGAACGCTCGTTGCCGCCGATCGCATACACGTTGCGGCCGAAGCGCGTGAAATGCGCGACGTAGATCGCGACGGCCAGCGTCGCGAGCGCGATCAGCGCACCCGCGCTCAGCGTGCCGCCGCCGACCGGCACGCTGATGCCCGCGATCGCATGAAACGTCGGTTCGTTGATCGTGATCGACTGCGTCGTGATCAGGAAGCACGCGCCGCGCGCGAGAAACATCCCGGCCAGCGTGACGATGAACGGCTGCAGCCGGAAATAATGGATCAGCGCACCCATCGCCGCGCCGTACAGCGCGCCGAACGCGAGCACCAGCGGCACGATCACCCACACGGGCCAGTGCAACCGCTCGGCGCCGACCGCGCAGAAGATCGTTGTCAGCGCAACGACCGAGCCGACCGACAGGTCGATGCCGCCCGACACGATCACGAACGTCATGCCGATCGCGACGATCAACAGGAACGCGTTGTCGACGAGCAGGCCGGTCAATACCTGCATCGAGAAAAATCCCGTGTACATCACGGATCCGAAGCCGAACAGCGCGGCGAACAGCACGATCGTCACGACGATCGGCAGCGTGCGCGGGTCGGCGAGCCGGCCAAGGAATCGGGTCATCGGGGCGTGGCTCCGGAGGTGGCGCGCGAACGCGCGGATGGCAGCAGCCGCGACGCGTGGCGGACCACGAGCGCGCGCGCCGCGTCCGACTGGATCAGCGTCACGACGATCACGACGACCGCCTTGACGACCAGCGTCGCCTCCGGCGGCACGCCGATCGAGTAGGTCGTGTAGGTCAGCGTCTGGATGATCAGCGCGCCGAGCACGGAGCCGGCGAGGCTGAAGCGGCCGCCGAGCAGCGACGTGCCGCCGAGCGTCACCGCGAGGATCGCGTCGAGTTCGAGCAGCAGCCCCGCATTGTTGCCGTCGGCGCTGCGCACGTTGGAACTCGCGAGGATGCCGGCGACCGCCGACATCACGCCGGAGCACAGGTACACGCCGAACACGACCGCGCCCGAGCGCAGCCCGACGAGCCGCGTGGCGACCGGGTTCACGCCGATCGCGCGGATGAACAGCCCGAGCGCCGTGCGGTTCACCAGCAGCGCGGTCGCGGCGATCGTCGCGAGCGCGATCCACACCGAGCACGGCACGATCGCCAGATAACCGCCGCCGAGCGCGAGGTAGCCGGGCGCGCCGATCGGAATGATCTGGCCGCCCGTCAGCAGTTGCGCGATGCCGCGGCCGGCCACCATCAGGATCAGCGTCGCGATGATCGGCTGCATCCCGACGAACGCGACGAGCAGGCCGTTCCACGCGCCCGCGAGCAGCCCGACGCCGAGCGCGGCGGCCAGCGCCGTGCCGACCCGCGACGGATCGGCTTCGAGCACGATCGCCGCGGCCGCGCCGGCGATCGCAACGATCGCGCCGACGGAAATGTCGATCCCGCGCGTCGCGATCACGAGCGTCATGCCGAGTGACACGATCACGAGCGGCGCCGCACGGTTCAGGATGTCGATCGGCGCGCCGAACAGGTGACCGTCGAGCAGCGCGATCGACAGGAAGCCCGGACGATGCGCGACGTCGAGCGCGAACAGCAGCGCAAGCGTCAGCACCGGCCACGCAAGCGGATGACGAAACAGCGTGCGTACACGCATCATGACTGGCCTCCCGCGATCAGCCGGTAAACCTGCTCTTCGGACGCATCGGCGCCGGTCAGTTCGGCGACCTTGCGCCGGTCGCGCAGCACCGCGATCCGGTGGCTCACGCGCACCACTTCACTGATCTCCGACGAAATGAACAGGATCGCGAGCCCGGTCGCGCACAGCGCGAGCACGCGCTCCATGATGTCGAACTTCGCGGCGACGTCGATGCCGCGCGTCGGCTCGTCGAGGATCAGCAGCTTCGGGGCCGTCGCGAGCCAGCGCGCGAGCAGCACCTTCTGCTGGTTGCCGCCCGACAGCAGCCCGATCGGCTGCTCCGCGTCGCGCGCCTTGATGCCGAGCCGCGCGATATACGACTCGGCGATCTCGCGCTGGCGCGCGCGCCCGATCAGCCGCCACCAGCCGCGCCGCGCCTGCAGCGCGAGGATGATGTTCTCGCGGATCGACAGCGCGGCGACGATGCCTTCCTTCTTGCGGTCCTCGGGGCAATACGCGATCCCGTGCCGGACCGCATCGTGCGGCGACGCCAGCCGCTTGCGCGCGCCGTCGATCTCGATCGCGCCGGTGTCGGTGCGCTCCGCGGCGAACGCGAGCTGCGCGGTTTCGGTACGCCCCGAGCCGAGCAGCCCGGCCAGCCCGACGATTTCGCCGGGCCGCACGTCGAGATCGAGCGGGCTCATCATCCCGCGCCGGCCGACCTGCCGCATCGACAGGAACGGCGCGGCCGCGCCGGCCGCGCGCTCGACCGCGGCAGCGCCCGCCTGCAGCGTGTCGGACATTCGTTCGCGGCCGGTCATCTTCGCGACCAGCACGTCGACCGGCAGGTCGCGCGCCAGGTACTCGCCCTCGCGCTCGCCGTTGCGCATCACGGTGATCCGGTCGGACACCGCATAGGTCTGCTCGAGGAAATGCGTGACGAACAGGATCGCGATGCCCGACGCCTTCAGCCGGCGCAGCACGTCGAACAGCCGCGCGACCTCGCCGTCGTCGAGGCTCGACGTCGGCTCGTCGAGTATCAGCACGCGCGCATCGACGGAAACGGCGCGCGCGATCGCGACCATCTGCTGCACCGCGATCGGATACGCGTCGAGCGAGCGCGTGACGTCGAGCGACAGGTCGAGTTCGGCCAGCGCCGCGCGCGCCCGTGCATGGATCGCGTTCCAGTCGATCGCGCCGCGCCGCATCGGCTGCCGGCCCGCGAAGATGTTCTCGGCAACCGACAGGTTCGCGCACAGGTTCACTTCCTGATAGAGCGTCTGGATCCCGGCCGCCTCGGCCTCGCGCGGCGCGGCGAAGCGCACCGGCTCGCCGCCGACGCGAATCTCGCCCGCATCGTGCGCATGCACGCCGGTGAGCACGTTGATCAGCGTCGACTTGCCCGCGCCGTTCTGGCCCATCAGCGCGTGGATCTCGCCCGGAAACAACCGGAAGTTCACGCGCTGCAGCGCGCTCACGCCCGGAAACGACTTGTCGATGCCGATCATCTCGACCACCGGCGGACTCGTCATGAACCCTCCCTCGAAGCGGTCGCCGGCGGCGGCCGCCGCGCCGCCGCCCGTGCGGACCATGTCAGTATTTGCGGGTCGGCAGCACCTGCGCCGCGACGCTCATCGGGAACACCGTCTCGTTCGTCACGATGCGCTTGGGCAGCGGCTTGCCGGCGACGACGTCCTTCACCGCGCTCATCAGCTGCGGGCCGAGCAGCGGGCTGCATTCGACGTCGACGTTGATCTTGCCGGCGATCATCGCCTGGAAGCCGCCCTTCGTCGCATCGAACGACACGACGCTCACGTCCTTGCCGGGCTTGATCCCGGCCTCTTCCATCGCCTGGATCGCGCCGAGCGCCATGTCGTCGTTGTGCGCGTAGACGACGTTGATCTGCTTGCCGTAGGTCTTCGCGAACGCTTCCATCACCTGCTTGCCGCCGGCGAGCGTGAAGTCGCCGCTCTGCGATGCGATCACCTTGAACTTCGGATTGCTCTTGATCACTTCGAGCAGGCCGGCGCGGCGATCGTTGGCCGGCGCCGAGCCGACCGTGCCCTGCAGCTCGACGATGTTGATCGGGCCCGCGTCGTTCTTGTAGCGCTCTTCCATCCAGTGGCCCGCGCGCCGCCCTTCCTCGAGGAAGTCCGAGCCGATCATCGTCACGTACAGCGACGGATCCTTCACGTCGACCGCGCGGTCGGTCAGGATCACCGGGATGTGCGCGGCCTTCGCCTCGGTCAGCACCGGCTCCCAGCCCGATTCGACGACCGGCGAGAACGCGATCACGTCGACCTTCTGCGCGATGAACGAGCGGATCGCGCGGATCTGGTTCTCCTGCTTCTGCTGCGCGTCCGAGAATTTCAGGTTGATGCCGGCGTCCTTCGCCGCGCCCTTCACCGACACGGTGTTCGCGGTGCGCCACGCGCTTTCCGCGCCGACCTGCGAGAACCCGAGCGTGATCGGCTTTTGCTGCGCGAATGCGCCGGGCGCGAGTACCGTCGCCGCGGCGACGATCGCACCGGCCGCCAGCTTCCTGATGAATGTCATGGTCCGTCTCCGATGATGTCGTTGTATGCCGCGGCGCTGTTCTGTTTCTGCTTGGCGCGCGCGGTTCAGGGCTGTGCCGGGCAGCGTGTCCGGCCGGGTCGGCCCGGTATGCATGCCCCGGATCAGTCTAGGAACAAGTCCGATAACCTTCCAATGAAATCTTGGATTGAAGCGATATCGGAATCGGCATACGTATAAACACCTAAACGCGCGGGTGCGCCTGGCGTGGTGCCGGCGTCGGGCCGGCCGAGTCGTTTTGAAGGCGTGAAGGCCCGCGCATTCGGGCAATGCGTCGGCCGCGTAAGGGTTGACGACACAGGCAGCGGCGGACGACGCGTCGCCCCGAAATCGGGAACCATGACGGCCGTCGCCTCGGCGCTCGACAAAACTCAGTTCCGGCGGGCCGCCTTCCTGTCAGTCTCGCCGTTCGAATTAGACGCGACGCCGGCGGCATGCGCCCGCGCATCACCATTCGCCAGCGTCGGGTTCAACTCGCGCAGCACGCTGGCGCGCCCGCCGTCGTCATCGGGCAGTTGCGGCGTCCCGCGCGCAAACGCCGGCGCGACCGCCGCCGCGAGCAGCGCGGCGATCGCCAGTCGGGAAAGATCCTTCATCACCCGACTCCCGTTTCACTGCACGCTGACGGCCGGCACGGACGTCGACGCGGTCGCGGTGCCTTGCTCGCCGTGTGCGATCGCATACAGCTCGCGATTGCGCGCGATCGTCCGCGTGCTCGGCGGATAGTCCCAGTTCGACGTGGGCACGGTGCCGTCGCGCTGCGCCTGCACCAGATCGGCGATCACGTCGGCGCGGGTCGGGCCCGACGAAGTCTGCGCGAAAGCGGCGACCGGCGTGCCGATTGCGAGTGCGAGCAGCGCGGCGGCTGCGATCAGTCTGCGATTCATGATGAAACTCCCCAGAACGGTTCGATGAAGACGCATCGTCGATGCGCCGCCGGCGGAACCGCGGATGCGATTCGCCGCCTGACACGTTCATTCTGGTGATCGCGGCCGGCGCGACGCTGACCGCCGGATGACAATTCTGAAATCCGCCGCGCCGCACGCAGATAACAGCTTCGTAATCTTCGAGTCAGGGCCGGGTCAACGCGGCATCGTCAGACTGCACGCTCGTCGCATCGAATGCGGCGCCCCTGCCCTGCTTCGAGGAAAACATCATGTGGATCGTCCGGCTGGCGTTGCGCAGGCCCTATACGTTCGTCGTGCTCGCGCTGCTGATCTTCATCGCGGGACCGCTCGCGCTCCTGCGCACGCCGACCGACATCTTTCCGAACATCGACATCCCGGTCGTCAGCATCGTCTGGTCGTACAACGGCTTCTCCGCCGAGGACATGGCCAAGCGCATCACGTCGAACTACGAGCGCGCGCTCACGTCCGACGTCGACGACATCGAGCACATCGAATCGCAGTCGCTGAACGGCGTGTCGGTCGTGAAGATCTTCTTCCACCCCGGCGCGGACATCAATCGCGCGATCGCGGAAGCCGCGAGCAATTCCGCGTCGATCCTGCGGATCCTGCCGCCCGGCACGCTGCCGCCGAACATCATTACGTACAACGCATCGACGGTGCCGATCCTGCAGCTCGGGCTGTCGAGCGACACGCTCGCCGAGCAGCAGCTGTACGACCTCGGCAACAGCTTCATCCGCACGCAGCTCGCGACCGTGCAGGGCGCGGCCGTGCCGCTGCCGTTCGGCGGCAAGATCCGCCAGATCGTCGTCGATCTCGACACGCGCGCGCTGCAGGCGAAAGGGCTCGCGCCGATCGACGTCGTGAACGCGATCAACGCGCAGAACCTGATCCTGCCCGGCGGCACCGCGAAAATCGGCACGCGCGAGTACAACGTGCAGATGAACGGCAGCACGCAGACGGTCGCCGCGCTGAACAACCTGCCGGTGAAGACGATCGGCGGCAGCGTCGTGTATGTGCGCGACGTCGCGCACGTTCGCGACGGCTACGCGCCGCAGACCAACATCGTGCGCGCCGACGGCAAGCGCGCGGCGCTGCTGACCGTCGAGAAAACCGGCAGCGCGTCGACGCTGACGATCATCGACCAGGTCAAGGCGATGCTGCCGAAGATCGCGGCCGGCCTGCCGAAGGCGCTGCACATCTCGGCGCTCGGCGATCAGTCGGTGTTCGTGAAGGCGGCGATCCAGGGCGTCGTGCGCGAGGCGCTGATCGCCGCGTGCCTCACCGCGCTGATGATCCTGCTGTTCCTCGGCAGCTGGCGCGCGACGCTGATCATCGCGGTGTCGATTCCGCTCGCAGTGTTGACGTCGCTGCTCGCGCTCGCCGCGCTCGGCCAGACGATCAACATCATGACGCTCGGCGGGCTCGCGCTCGCGGTCGGGATCCTCGTCGACGATGCCACCGTCGCGATCGAGAACATCACGCACCACCTCGAACGCGGCGCGCCGCTCGAAGACGCGATCCTGACCGGCGCGGGCGAGATCGCGGTGCCGACCTTCGTGTCGACGCTGTCGATCTGCATCGTGTTCGTGCCGATGTTCCTGCTGACGGGCGTCGCGCGCTACCTGTTCGTGCCGATGGCCGAGGCGGTGATCTTCGCGATGGTCGCGTCGTATTTCTTCTCGCGCACGCTGGTGCCGACGCTCGCGATGGCGCTGATGCGCGCGAAGGGGCACGGCCGGCCGCCGCGCGGCGTGTTTGCTCGGATCGCACGCTTCCAGGCCGCGTTCGAGCATCGTTTCGAGGCCGTGCGGCTGCGCTATCGCGCGCTGCTGTCGGCAGCGATCGCGCGCCGCCGCCGTTTCGCGGCGGCCTTCCTGCTCGCGTGCGCCGCATCGACCGCGCTGTTCGCGTTCGCCGGCCAGGATTTCTTCCCGTCGATCGACACCGGCGAGATCCGTCTGCACCTGCGCGCGCCGACCGGCACGCGGATCGAGGAAACCGCGCGCCTGACCGACGAAGTGGAAGCGCGCATCCACGACGTGATTCCCGCGAACGACATCGCGAGCGTGCTCGACAACATCGGCGTGCCGGTCAGCGGGATCAACCTCACGTACGACTCGTCCGACCCGATCGGCACCGGGGATGCCGACGTGATGATCACGCTGAAGCCGGACCATGCGCCGACCGCCGCATACGTCGCGAAGCTGCGCAACCTGCTCGCGCAGTCGTTCCCCGGCGTGACGTTCGCGTTCCTGCCGGCCGACATCGTCAGCCAGATCCTCAACTTCGGGCTGCCCGCGCCGATCGACATCCAGATCGTCGGCAACAAGCTCGACCAGAACCGCGCGGTCGCGAATGCGCTGCTCGCGAAGCTGCGCGGCGTGCGCGGCCTCGTCGACGCGCGCATCCAGCAGCCCGGCGACGAGCCCGCGATCAACGTGAACGTGGACCGCACCAAGGCGATCCAGGCCGGCCTCGAACAGCGCGACGTCGCGCAGAACCTGCTGATCGCGCTGTCCGGCAGCTCGCAGACGACGCCGAACTTCTGGCTCGACCCGCGCAACGGCGTCAGCTATCCGCTGCTGGTGCAGTCGCCGCAGTATTCTGTCGATTCGCTGCAGGCGCTCGCGAACGTGCCGCTGCCGGCAGGCACCGCGCGTTCGCCGCAGACGCCGGCCGGCGGCCCGGCGGCCGGCGCGCCCGCGCAGAACCTGCTCGGCTCGCTCGGCAGCTTCTCGCGCGCGACGCAGCAGGCGGTCGTATCGCACTACAACGTGCAGCCGGTACTCGACATCTTCGCGTCGGTGCAGGGGCGCGATCTCGGCGGCGTCACGGCCGACGTGACCCAGCTCGTCGACGCCGCACGTGCGCAGTTGCCGCCCGGTTCGTCGATCGTGCTGCGCGGCCAGGTGCAGGCGATGCACGAATCGTTTGCCGGGCTGCTCGGCGGCCTCGCGCTCGCGATCGCGCTCGTCTACCTGCTGATGGTCGTCAACTTCCAGTCGTGGCTCGACCCGCTCGCGATCGTCGGCGGCTTGCCCGCGTCGCTCGCCGGTATCGCATGGATGCTGTTCGCCACGCGCACGACGCTGTCGGTGCCCGCGCTGACCGGCACGATCCTGTGCATCGGCATCGCGACCGCGAACAGCATCCTGGTCGTCAACGCGGCGCGCGAGCTGATCGCGGGCGGCGCGCCGCCGTGGCAGGCCGCGCTCGACGCGGGCTTCAGCCGCTTCCGCCCGGTCGTGATGACCGCGCTCGCGATGCTGATCGGCATGCTGCCGATGGCGCTGGGCCTCGGCGACGGCGGCGAACAGAACGCGCCGCTCGGCCGCGCGGTGATCGGCGGGCTGGCGTTCGGCACGCTGTCGACGCTGCTGTTCGTGCCCGTCGTATTCGGCTTCATCCACGCATGGCTCGACCGGCGCCGCGACGCGGCTGCCGCGCGCCGCGCACAGGACACGCCGGCATTGCGCTGATCGCGGCTTCACCTCGACTCCCTTCGACTCGCCCGACCTCGAACCATCATGAACGACACGACCGAACCTCTCGCCCCGCCGCCGGCCGCCGAAGCGGACACGGCACCGTCAACCGCGCGCAACGCGGCGCCCGACACCTCGCCGCCCCGTCGCGGCCGCAAGCTGGCCGTCCCGCTCGTCGCGATCGCGGCGGTCGCCGCGCTGCTGGCCGCCGGTATCGTGCCGCGCATCGACGCGCGCGCCGCGCAGCGCGTGCAGGTCGCCGCGCAGCAGGCGCTGCCGGTATCGGTGATCCTGCCGGGCGCGGCACCCACCGACCAGACGCTGACGCTGCCGGGCGCGGTGATGCCGTACGCGGAGGCATCGATCTATGCGCGCACGAGCGGTTATATCGCGCACTGGAGCGCCGACATCGGCGCGCACGTGAAAGCCGGGCAGACGCTCGCGCAGATCACGGCGCCCGACCTCGACGCGCAGTTGCGGCAGGCGCGCGCCGACGCGGCGACCGCACAGGCGAACTACGACTACGCGAAATCGACCGCGCAGCGCTGGCAGGACATGCTGAAGACGCAATCGGTATCGCAGCAGGACACCGACACGAAGGTCGCCGACATGAACGCGAAGCGCGCGATGCTGGCCTCCGCGCAGGCGAACGTCGCGCACCTGACCGAGCTGGTGTCGTACGAATCGGTCGCGGCGCCGTTCGACGGCGTGATCACCGCGCGCAACGTCGACGTCGGCACGCTCGTCACCGCGGGCGGCACGCCGGGCAGCCCCGGCCTGTCCGGCGAGCTGTTCCATCTCGAACAGACCGGCACGCTGCGCGTGTTCGTCGACGTGCCGCAGGACAGCGCGGCAGGCGTGACGACCGGGACCGCCGTCTACCTGACCACGCAGCAGTATCCGGGGCGGCGCTTCGCCGCGCGCGTCGCGCGCAGTGCCGGCGCGATCGATCCGGTCACGCGCACGCTGCGCGTCGAGATCGACGTCGACAACGGCGACGGCGCGCTGCTGCCCGGCGCGTATGCGCAGGCGCACCTGCTCGTGCCGAGCGCGGCCCCGGCGTTCGAGCTGCCGGTCAGCGCACTGCTGTTCCGGCCGAACGGCGTGACGGTCGCGACCGTCGCCGCGAACGGCACCACCGCGCTGAAGACCGTGCAGATCGGCCGCGATTTCGGCACGCGCGTCGAGATCGTGTCGGGGCTCGCCGCGAGCGATCGCGTGATCGACAACCCGGGCGATTCGATTGCCGCGGGCGAGACCGTGAAGATCGTGTCGGCCGCACCGGCGGTGCAGATGGGCGCGGCAGCCGGTGCGACGGCAGCGCCCGGCGCGGCTGCGTCGACGCCCGTCGCCGTCGCGGTACCGGCTTCGATGCCAGCAGCAGCTTCTACACACGCCCGAGGTTGATCCGCCCATGAAAACCCGCGAGATATCCGTCATGCGCTTCGTTCGTCCGCTTCCGTTCACCCGCCGCGTCGTCGCGCTCGGCGTCGCCGCCGCGTTGGCCGCGTTGTCCGCGTGCTCGACACTGCCCGCCTATTCGCCGCCTACCGTCGCGGTGCCCGCGCACTATGCGGGCGTCCCGGCGGCGGGAATACCGGCTTCGGGCGTACCGGCTTCGAACGCCCCCACCGCCCAACCGGGCTGGAACGTCGCGGCGCCGGCCGACGCCGCGCCACGCGGCGCGTGGTGGACCGTCTTCGACGATGCCGGCCTGAATGCGCTCGAAGCGCGGGTCGACATCTCGAACCAGACCGTGAAAAAAGCCGTCGCCGATCTCCAGCAGGCGCGCGCGATGGTCGACTACCAGCATGCGGGGTTCCTGCCGACCGTCACGGCCGGCGTTGCGCAGAGCCGAGCACGCCTGTCGCAGAACAGGCTCGGCTCGTCGCTCGCCGGCAAGACGACGCCCGACTATCAGGCCGGCGTGGCCGCGAGCTGGGAACCCGACCTGTTCGGCCGCGTGCGCGACGCGGTGACGGGTGCGCAGGCGAACGCCGACGCGAGCGCGGCCGACCTGCAGGCCGTGAAGCTGTCGGTCACGGCCACGCTCGCGACCGACTATTTCGCGCTGCGCTCGCTCGATACGCAGAAGCAGCTGCTCGACGATACGGTGCATGCGTATGCGGACGCGCTGAAGCTGCTGAAACAGCAGCTCGCGGCCGGCGCGATCGACGCGTCGGCCGTCGCGCAGGCCGAGACGCAACTGGAAGCGACGCGCACGCAGGACACCGACATCGATGCGTCGCGTGCGCAGCTCCAGCACGCGATCGCGACGCTGGTCGGCGAAAGCGCGTCGACGTTCGCGCTGCCGCCGCGCGTGCAAGCGTTCGACGTGCCGGCGATCCCGGCCGGCGTGCCGTCGCAACTGCTCGAACGGCGGCCCGACATCGCGGCGGCCGAGCGCCGCGTCGCGGCCGCGAACGCGCAGATCGGCGAGGCTCGCGCCGCGTTCTTTCCCGATCTCGTGCTGTCGGCGAGCGCGGGGCTCGAAAGCGGGTTCTTCGCGCCCTGGCTCACCGCACCGAGCCTGTTCTGGTCGCTCGGCTCGCAGCTCGCCGGCACGCTGTTCGACGGCGGCCGCCGCAGCGCGTCGCTGCGCGGCGCGCATGCGCAATACGACAGTACGGTCGCCGATTACCGGCAAACCGTGCTGGTCGCGTTCCAGCAGGTCGAGGATCAGTTGTCCACGCTCGATGCGCTCGCGTCGGAGGCCGGCAGCCAGCAGCGCGCGACCGATGCGGCCGACCTGTCGCTGCGGCTGACGACCAACCGCTTCAACGCGGGTGCCGTCAGCTACCTCGACGTCGTGACCGCGCAGACGATCGCGCTGACGAACCGGCGCCTGTCGGACCAGATCGCCGCGCGCCGGATGGAGGCCGCGGTCGGGTTGCTGACCGCGCTGGGCGGCGGCTGGCATGCCGGTGCAGATACGGGTGCGGACGCAACCGCCGCCGCGCACCCGGCCGCTACGCCGTCGGCGTCTTGGCGAACGTCAGGATGAACCGCGTGCCGGCCGCATCGCTCTCGACGCGTGCGGTGCCGCCGTGCAGTTCCATCACCGAACGCACGATCGCGAGGCCGAGCCCGGCCGTGCCGCCCGGCACGCCGCCGCTGCGCGCGGGGTCGCCGCGCACGAAGCGGTCGAAGATGCGCGGCAGCAGCGCGGGATCGATCGGTTCGCCCGGGTTCGACACGACCACGTACACCGCGTCCGCCGTTTCGTCGACGCGCAGCACGATCACGCCGCCCGCCGGCGTATAGCGCAGCGCGTTCGCGAGCAGGTTGCTGACCGCGCGGCGGAACAGTTCGAGATCGGCGGTCAGCCGGCCGTGCCCGTCGACGCGCAGCGTCGAACCGGCTTCGTCGGCGAGCCCTTCGAAATAACCGGCGATGCGCTCCAGTTCGTCGTGCACGTCGAATGCGCGCTGCCGCGTGACGAAGCCGGGATGCTCGGCGCGCGCGAGAAACAGCACGTTCTCGATCATCCGCGCGAGACGGTCGTATTCCTCGAGATTCGATTCGAGCAGCGCCTGATATTCGTCGGCGGAACGCGGCCGCGCCAGCGCCACCTCGGTCGCGCCGCGCATGTTGTTCAGCGGCGTGCGCAGGTCGTGCGCGAGATCCGCGCTGAATTGCGACAGGTGCCCGAACGCCTGCTGCAGGCGGCCGAGCATCGCGTTCTGCGCGTCGACCAGCGCCGTCAGCTCGCGCGGCGCGCGCGATGCATCGAGCCGCGTATCGAGCTTGTCGACGGTGATCCGGCCCGTGTTCGCGACGATCTCGCGCAGCGGCGCGAGCGCCTTGCGGATCAGCCAGTAGCTGAGCAGCATCGCGAACAGCGCGCCCAGGCCGCCGGCGATCTTCAGCTTGTCGCGGTAGCCGTCGAGCAGTTCGGCGCGATCGCTCATGTTGCGCGCGATCGCGATCCGGATCTTCGTGCGGTCGCGCAACGCGGCCTCGGCGACGACGCCGCGCACGGGCGTGCCGCCGTCGGCGGTCCACGTCGCGATCCGGTCGGCGGTAATCCGTTCGTTCGCGGGCACCGGCGTCGCGTGCGGCGGAAACAGTTCGGCGTCGGGTAACGTACGCAGCGCAGGCAGCGCGGGCGACGATGCACCGGCGGCCGTTCCGGGCAGATCCTCGAATTCGGTCCGCTCGACGTTGTGGCGCGCGAGCACGTTGCCCTGCCCGTCGACGACGGCCATCGACAGCGCCTCGTTGCCGAGCACCTGGCTCGTCAGCCGGTCCGCATGCGCGCGCACCGCGTCGAGCGAATCGAGTTCGCCCGCCAGCCGGCGCGTATGCCGCGCGGCGAGCACGATGTCGAGGTCGTCCTGCGTGCTCACCTGCCGCTCGAGGCCGGTATACACGTACGCGCCGACGAGCGCAAAGACGGCGAGCATGGTCGCGCCGAACGCGAGCGCGAGCGTCGCGCCGAGCGAGCGGCCGAGCGTCATGCGGCGTCCTTCGGTTCGAGCACGTAACCGACGCCGCGCACCGTATGGATCAGCTTGATCGCGAAATCGTCGTCGATCTTCGCGCGCAGCCGGCGAATCGCGACCTCGACGACATTGGTGTCGCTGTCGAAATTCATGTCCCACACGTACGACGCGATCTGCGTGCGGCTCAGCACTTCGCCCTGCCTGCGCGCGAGCAGTTGCAGCAGCGAGAATTCGCGCGGCGTCAGGTCGATCCGCACCGTGCCGCGCTTCACGCGGCGGCGCACGACGTCGATCTCCAGGTCGCCCACCGAAATGCGCTCCGTCTCGCGCGGCGGCCCGCGGCGCGCGAGCGTGCGGATGCGTGCGAGCAACTCGACGAACGCGAACGGCTTCACGAGGTAGTCGTCCGCGCCGAGTTCGAGCCCGTGCACGCGGTCCTGCACGTCGTCGCGCGCGGTCAGGAACAGCACGGGCGTCGCGTGCGTGTCGCGCAGCCGCTTCAGCACGCTCCAGCCGTCGAGCACGGGCAGCATCACGTCGAGCACGATCACGTCGTAGCTTTCTTCCTGCGCGAGCGTCAGGCCCTCGCCGCCGTCCTTCGCGAGATCGACGCTGAAGCCGGATTCCTCGAGCCCTTTCTTCAGGTACGCGCCGGTCTTCGGTTCGTCTTCGACTATCAGGATGCGCATGATCGGCTCCATCGCATTCGGTGGTGACATGCGCCGATGTTACCGGGAAACCGGGCGGGCGGACCGCATCGCGCGTGCTCGACCCGGCCGGATTACGAAACTGTAATCGGCGGGTCAGGGTGGTGACGGCCGCGGCGACCAGAATTCGAAGCGTGGGCCCATCCCCACTCGCCCGTTCATTCATCTGCCCAGGAGCCATCATGAAACTCGTCGCCGCTGTCGTCGTTGCCACGCTGAGCCTGCCGTTCGGCACGCAGGCCTTCGCCCAGTCCACGCAGGCGCCGCTCACGCGCGCCGAAGTGCGCCAGCAACTGATCGATGCCGAAGCCGACGGCCTGCTGCCGTCGAACCGGAACGACTATCCGCCGTCGCACGCGGAGATCGCGCGAAATCGCCAGATTTACGCGACCCAGCATCACGACGCGACGCCGATCGCGACGGCGTCGGCCGGAAATTGATTGCGGCATGCTGCCCGTGTTCCGCGGGATGCTGATCTACGGCACGCTGCTGTCGACGTTCACCGGCGTGATGCCGTCGGCGCTGCCGGCGCTGTTCCCGACGCGGATCCGCTACGGCGCGCTCGCGATCGGCTTCAACGTGTCGGTATCGCTGTTCGGCGGCACGACGCCGCTCGTCACCGCGTGGCTGGTCGATCGCACCGGCGACCTGATGATGCCCGCTTACTACCTGATGGGCGCGTCGTTCATCGGCATCGTGTCGGTGCTCGCGCTGCGCGAGACCGCGCGTCAGCCGCTGCCCGGTTCCGGGCCGTGCGTGTCGAGCCGCGCGGAAGCACTGAGCCTCGTTCGCGGCGGTGCCGAAGAAGCCCGCGTGCCAGGCAGGAAATTCACGCCGGTCAGCGAACGCGCGTGACGCGGTCCGGCGTGATGCAACGCCGCGCGGCAGGTGCCGCCGGCGTCGCCCACGCGTGCTTCAGTTCGACGACAACCGCTGCCCTTCGAGCCAGTCGAGCAACGCGCGCGTGACGAACGCGGGATTTTCCAGATTCGAGATGTGGCCGGCGTCCGGCACCAGCGCATGCGCGCAGCCGATCACGCTCGCCATCTTCACGGTTTCCGACGGCGGGCGCGCCATGTCGCCCGCGCCGCACATCAGCAGCGTGCGCTCGGCGTCCAGGCCGGCGAGCGCCGACAGCGTGTCGGGCCGGCCGAAAATCAAGCGGCCGAGCGGGACGATCGATTGCCGCAGCCGATCGGCGGGCAGGTTCGCCAGCGCGTCGCGAAACGCGGTCGGCACCGGGTCCGCCGGATTAGCGTCCGGCCGGAAGAACAGCGGCACGATCGCATCGAGCAGCGGCGGCGCGACGCGGCCCGCGGCGGCGATCGCATCGAGCATGCCGAAGTAGCGCATGCGCGTCGCGTCGGGCTCGGCCTCCAGCGACGCATCCATCAGCACGAGCGAGCGCACGCGCTGCGGTTCGCGCAACGCGAGCCGCGCGCCCCACATGCCGCCGACGCTGAGCCCGACGACCGCGCACTGTTCGATCTCCAGCGCGTCGAGCAGCGCACTCGCGTGCGCGGCGAGATCGTCGAGCGTCTGCGTGCCTTCCGGCACTGCGCCCGATGCGCCATGCCCCCACAGGTCCGGCACGATCACGCGATACTTGCGCGACAGCGCGTCGATCTGCGGCGCCCACATCGCCGCGTCCCACAGATAGCTGTGCCCGAGCAACACCGGAAATCCGGTGCCGTGGTCCTGGTAATGCAGCGTACTGCCATGAATGGTGTGTGCGGGCATGTCGTCTCCGGATGTCAACACGATCGGCAGCCGCCCGGAAGCGGGCGCCGCGATCCGCGGCGTGCTGCGACGAACGCAAAGCGGCGCATCATCGCACAGGTAGCGGACGTGCGTGTGACGACCCGCATGTCGCGCCGCGACGAAAACGCCGCACCGTACGCCGCCAGTCAGTTCGTCCCGTCGTACGTGACGATCTCCACCCAGTTCGCGCCCTTGCCGACCGGGTATTTGCCGATCTCGTCGAGGCGGCCCGTGCCGCGGTCGATCCGATAGACGGCAAGCGTCGGCGACAGTTGCCCGGCCGCGAGCAGATAGTTGCCCGACGGGTCGATGCCGAAGCCGCGCGGCTGCTTCTCGGTGGCGAACGTGCCGATCCGCGCGAGCTTGCCCGACGCGGCGTCGACGCGATACGCGGCGAGCGTGCTCGACGTGCGCTCCGACGCATACAGGAATCGTCCGTCCGGCGTCAGATGCAGGTCGGCACCCCACGGCTTGTCGCCATGAAAATCCGGCGGCAGGATCGACACGGTCTGGATCGGCCGTACATCGGCTCCGCCGTGCGACAGCGCGAGCACGTGCAGCTTGCCGTCGAGTTCGTCGATCAGGTATGCAAAACGCCCGTTCGATGAAAACACGAAATGGCGCGGGCCGGATTTCTCAGGCAGCCGGTACGCCGGCGTCGCGACGTCGGTCAGCGTCCCCGTCGACGCATCGAACGGCAGCCGCAGCCACGCATCGGCGCCGAGCACCGACGCGAACGCGTGGCGGCCGTCCGGCGACTGGCGGATCGCGTGCGCCATCGGGCCGGTCTTCACCGTCTGCTGCACGTCGCCCGCGACGCCGTTCTCGCCGATCCGGTTCACGGCGAGCAGGTTGCCGCCATACGACGCCGAAAACAGATAGCGGCCCGACGCATCGGTCGACACATAAGCCATGCTGTCCGCGAGCGGCGCGCGCCCGAGCTCGATCAGCCGTCCGTCGAGCGGGTTGATCGCGAAGCTGACGACGCGGTACGGCGTCGAGCGCAGCGCCGCATAGAGGCGATGATGATCGGGCGACAGCGTCATCGGCATCGCGGCGCCGCCGACCGGCACGGTTTCGATCGCGGTCAGTGCGCCGTTCGACGTGTCGACGCCGAACACCGAGATGTCGCGGCTGTCGCCGTTCGATACGTACGCATACGTCGCAGCGTGCACGAGCGACGCGGCCATCCCGAATACGGCCGCCGCAACGGCGCGCCGGAGTGTTTTCGTATTCATGAGTCTTCAGGTGAAGGAAAGGGAACGACACATGCAACTGCGGCGCCGGACAACCTCGGTCGTCCGGCGCCGCGACGGGCGAAGACAGGCGAAGCGCGCGATCAGAACACCGCGTGCCCGCTGATGAAACTCGGCAGCCAGGTCGAGAAGAACGGCATGTACGTGACGATGTTGATCGCACTGAAGATCGCGAGGTAATACGGCCACGCCATCTTCGTGGTCTCGCCGATCGACACGTTGCCGATCGCGCAGCCGACGAACTGCACCGAGCCGATCGGCGGGTGCACGAGGCCGAGCGAGCAGTTCAGCAGCAGCATGATCCCGAACTGCACCGGCCCGACGCCGCACGCCATCGCGATCGGCAGGAACAGCGGCGTCGTGATCAGGATGTGCGCGGCCATGTCGACGAACGTGCCGAGAAACACCTGGATGATGTTGATGTACAGCAGCATCAGCCAAGGCGCCGCGGTCGACTGCTTCAGCAGCCCTTCGATCGCATCCGGAATCTCCAGGTACGACATCTGGAAGCGCAGCATGTTGGACACCGCGATCAGCAGCAGCACGACACCCGTCGTGCGCGCCGCATGCGACAGCGCGCGGCGCAGCTTCGCGACCGTCAGCGTGCGGTAGACGATCGCGGTCAGCACGAGCGAGTACACGACGGCGATCGCGGCCGCCTCGGTCGCGGTCGCAATCCCCTTCGCGACGCACACGAGGATGATCGCGATCACCATCAGCCCGGGCACCGCGCCGACGAAGCTGCGCAGCACCGCATACCAGCCGGGAAACACGGGCAGCGCGGACGAGCCGTCCGGACGGCGCGGATAACCGTGACGCACGGCCTGCCAGTACGCGGCCGCGAGCACGAAGCCCATCACCCACAACACGGGCAGCAGCCCCGAGAACAGCAGGTCGCCGATCGACACGCCGCTCACCGGCTGGCCGTGCAGCATCCCCGTGATCCCCTGCGCGGCGAACGCGTAGATGATCATGTTGGTCGACGTCGGCATCAGCGCGCCGGCGAGCGACGCATGCGTCGTCACGTTGACCGCGTACGCGGCGCTGTAGCCTTCGCGCTTCATCAGCGGGATCACCACGCCGCCCATTGCCGACGTATCGGCGGTCGGCGAGCCCGACACGCCGCCGAACAGCGTGCACGCGACGACGTTCGCCATCCCAAGGCCGCCGCGGAAATGGCCGACGGTCGCCTGCGCGAAGCGCAGGATCCGGTCCGCGATGCCGCCGTGCAGCATCAGCTCGCCGGAGAAAATGAAGAACGGCACCGCGAGGAACGAGAACGCATTCATCCCCGAGATCATCGCCTGCATCGCGGTCGCGATCGGCAGGCCTTCGACCATATAGGTCAGCACGCAGGCTATCCCGAGCGCGAACGACACGGGCACGCCGAGCACGAGGAAAATCAGAAAACTGACGGACAGGATCGCGAGTTCCATGGCGTTATTGTCCCGACGAAGAACGACGAAGCGCGAGCAGGTGCTCGAGCGAGAAAAGGATGATCGCGACCGCCGCGGGCATCGTGATCAGGTAGCGCACGCCTTCGGGCAGCCCGATGATCGGAATGCGATCGCCCATCGTCTCGGCGGCCATGCTGCCGCAGCCGACCATGATCGCGATCGCGAACGCGATCAGGCTCAGGTGCTGGATCGCGACGACCACGGTGCGCGCGTTCGGCGGCAGCCGGCGCACGAGCGAATCGAGGCCGATATGGCCGCCGTCGCGCACCTTCATCGCCGCGCCGAACATCGCGATCACGATCACCAGCAGCAGCGCGATCGGCTCGACGAAATCCGGTGCGTTCTCGAACACGTAGCGCATCACGACCGCGTAGAACACCAGCACCGTGAGCACCGCGAGACAGGCCGACGCGATCACGGCCAGCACGCGGAACAGCACGTCGTTCACGCAGCGCAGGAACGGCGCGGCGTGCGGCCGCGCCGGCTCCGCGCCGTCCGGGGCGGCGGCCGGCGAATCCGCGGCGACCGCGCTGTTCAGGGAAGTGCGACGCGTCACTTGGTCGCCTCGATCTCGTCGACGATCTGCTTCATCTGCGGCGTCTTTTCATACTTGGTCCACAGCGGCTGCATCGCCTTCACGAACGCCGCGCGGTCGATCTGCGCGGCCGGCAGGATCTTCGCGCCGCCCTTCGTCACCGACTGGTGTGCGGACGCCTCGCGCGCGGTCCACAGCTTCTGGTAGTACGGCACCGAATCGGCCGCCGCCTTCCTGATCGCCGCCTGCTCCTGCGGCGACAGCGTGTCCCAGATCTTCTTCGAGAACACCAGCACTTCCGGCGTCATCGCGTGCTGCGTCTCCGAGTAATCGGGCGCCACTTCGTAGTGCTTGGTTTCCTCGTACGACGGCAGGTTGTTTTCCGCCGCGTCGACGAGGCCCGTCTTCAGACCGGTGTACACCTCGGCGAACGGCATCGGCGTCGGCGTGCCGCCCATCGCCCTGATCTCGTCGACCATCAGGTCGGACGGTTGCACGCGCACCTTCAGCCCCTTCATGTCGGCCGGCGTGCGCACCGGGCGCTTCGCGTAGATCGAGCGCGCGCCGCTCTCGTAGAAGGTCAGCGCGATCATCCCCTTCGCGGTGAACGCATCGAGGATCTTCTGGCCGGCCGGGCCGTACATCGCCTTGCGGAAATGATCGACGTCGCGGAACAGGAACGGGAACGACGGGATCAGCGATTCCGGCACGATCTCGTTGAACGACGCGCCGTTCACGCGCGCCATGTCGATCGCGCCGATCCGGACCTGGTCGACCGTATCCTTCTCGGAGCCGAGCGCGCTGTTGCCGAACACCTTGATCGAATCCTTGCCGCCCGTCTGCTTCGACAGCTCGTCGCCCATGAACTTCACCGCCATGTTGGTCGGGAAGTTGTCGCCGTGCACGTCCGCCGAGCGGAACACGCGCGCCTGCGCGGACATCGCGAAGCCGGCCAGCAGCGCGACGGCCAGTGCGGTACGGGAACCGGTGAATCGGTGCTTCATGGTGAGTCTCCTTGATGGTCGTTCGTTGTTGTGCGGCGATCCGTCGGCATGCGCATTCGTCGGCGATGCGCTCTCCCCTGAGCCGCAGAGTCATACGTCGTATGATGTGTTGACGCGAATGTACGTCGGTTAATCGTTTAACTCACTTGGTGCATACCCCTATAAGCACTGCAGACAAGGGTTTTAGGCATCAGTCCGGGAATCGCGTTCTCTGTCCCGGCGATTTTCAGAGAAACGTTTTCCGGAAACGGGTCCGCGTTTGAATCGAGTGCCCGCGTAGCTGGTTTCCCGGCGCCGGAAAGCAATCCTTCGCTTCGGTTGGATTTGTTATAGGATGACTGACCACGACACAAGCACGCCGGCACGCGGCCAAGAGCACACGCCGGCACACGCATCGTGTGCGGCGGAACGACGAAGGTTCGGGAGGAATCCGTGCAGGCGCGGGCGCTCGCCGCGCCGTCACGTCTGCATGACCAGCGACGTCAGTTGCGCCGCGCGCGTCACATCCGTCTTCGCGTAGATCGATTTGATCTGCGCGCGGACCGTGCCGATCGACACGCCGCGCAGCGCCGCGCATTCCTGCGGCGACAGCCCGTCGCAGCACAGCAGCACGGCGAGATCGGCTTCGGCCGACGACAGCCCGTAGAACACGCGCAGCCGCTGCGCGCGGGCCGCCGGCGAACGCAGGTCGGCGGCCGTCATCAGTGCCGCGACGCCGGGTCGTTCACGCAGAAGGCGCGACTGTTCGGGAATCGGCATCAGCGCAAGCGACAACGGTTCGCCCGTCGCACGGCGCAGCAGCAACCCGCCGCACGCGAACGCGTGCCGCCATTGCGCATCGTCGACGCAGCCTTCCGGCGCGAAGCGCCCGTTCACGATCCGCATTGCCGGTTCCGCCGCGATCAGTTGATCGGCCGCGCGATTCGTATAACGCAGTTCGCGATGTTCGCCGAGCAGGAACACCGGTACCGGAATCGCATCGAGCGCCGATTCCGCGGCGGCCACGCGCGCCTCGAGTTCCCCGATGCGCGCGTGGATCCGCAGCGCGCGGCTGATATGCGTACCCATGATTTCGATCGTGCGGCGCTGATCGCCGGATAGCCCTTGCGATTCCGGGCCGCCCTGTACGCTGAGGAATGCGCCGGCCCCCGCTTCGCGATGGATGTACAGGCCCGAGATGCTGCCGAGCCCGTAAGGACGCAGGAATTCCTGATAGAACACGCCGTGTGTGCGCTGCCGCGGGGACAGGTGCTTGACGTCCTCGAACCAGCGGCCCGCCGGCCAGTTGCTGGCGACCGGCACGACCGGGTCGTACCGGTAGAACTCGGTGTTGTAGGTGTGGTAACAGGTGGCGACCCACGACGCGTCGTCGCCGGCCGCCTGCTCGATCGCCGGCACCCGCGCCGCGTCGTCGAACGACAGCAGCGTGGCCATGCGCACGCCGACCGTCGATCGCAGCCCGTCCAGCGCCGTTTCCCATCGTTGATCGCCCAGTGCCGCAGCGTAGATGTCATCGATCCATGCCGATGGAATCAATCCGTTCCATTGCATCTGGCTACCCCCGCGCCGTGCGTTTTTGTCGAACGTCTTGCGCGAATCTTACTCAACCAGCGGCATTGTTCAAATTACCGGTGCGCATTTAATTTGAAATACCCCGTTTGCTACCGCTTATCGTCAGACGTAATGGCCATTCTCAACAAGCTTTCGGTTCCTTTCCGCATCAAAGATCGGGACCCTGGCGCTCGACAACGCCGATCGGGATTGCAGCGCGCATTCCGCGGAATTCATCACGACACCGGCTATTCATCAGGATCGGCGTATGTCATGATGCAGCGCATGAAGATCCGAAACGCGACGACCCACCTGCACCATCACCACGGACGCCCTCTGTTGCGCCGTGGTTCGTTTCGCATCTAGCACTTGCATCGGGCGCTGCCCCGATCAAGACGACGACCAAGGCGCCTCCGGCGCCTTTTTTGTTTTTTGCCGCCTTAAAAACCTGCTGCGCCGATCAATCGATAACTTACGGAGTGTTTTTCAATGCAACGACCGTGGAAAGAAGTGTCCTTGTCGGAATTGCCGCTCAGGGAGGATCTCAGGTTGCAGCACGCGTACGGGGCGCCGCAGCTCGACGTGCCGGTCTGCCTGAACGTCAACGAGAATCCGTATCCGCCGTCGCCATCGCTGGTCGAGCGCATCGCGACTGCCGTGGCCGACGCGGCGCGGCAGGCGAACCGTTATCCCGACCGCGACTTTGCCGAGCTGCGAGCGCATCTGGCCGCCTATCTGACGCACGACACCGGCGTGACGATCGACGCGTCGAGCGTCTGGGCGGCCAACGGTTCGAATGAAGTGATCCAGCAGATTCTTCAGGCGTTTGGCGGCCCGGGGCGAGCGGCGCTGGCCTTTACGCCCGCGTATCCGATGTACGGCGAATACTGCCGCACGACCTTCACGCGCCTGCATACGTTGCCGCGTACCGAGGATTTCGCGCTGGATCTGCATCAGGCGATCGACAGCATCCGCGAGCATCGGCCGAGCGTGATTCTGCTGACGTCGCCGAACAACCCGACCGGGACCGCGCTTCCCGTCGACGATATCCGCGCCATTCTCGACATCGCGCCGGGCGTGGTGGTCGTCGACGAAGCGTATGCGGAGTTCCGGCGCCACGGCGTGCGCAGCGCGGTGACGCTGCTGCCCGACCATCCGCGGCTCGTCGTTACCCGCACGCTAAGCAAGGCGTTCAAGTTCGCGGGCGGCCGCGTCGGGTATTGCGCATGCGTGCCTGCGATCGTCGAAGCGCTGAAGCTGGTTCGGCTGCCCTATCACCTGTCCGCCTTTACGCAGGCGGCCGCCTGCGCGGCGCTGGTCGCGCGTGACGAGATGCTGTCGCAGGTCGACGCGATCAAGGCCGAGCGCGATGCAATCGTTTGCTGGCTGCGCAGCCAGGGCTTCACCGTGGCCGATTCGGACGCCAACTTCGTGATGTTCGGCAAGTTTGCCGATCGCCATCGGATCTGGAGCGGGCTCCTGCGCCACGGCGTCCTGATTCGCGAGTCCGGCCCACCGGAATACCTGCGCGTGTCCATCGGCACCGCGGCGGAGATGGCCGCGTTTCGTGCGGCGTTGCTTGCGGTGACGGCGAACGAACCGGCAGCGGACCATGCGGTCGATGGCGCGATGGAGGGCGACGTTTGATGATCGCGCCCGTTCGGGTGCGCCGTGCCGGCCGCGCCGTCCATCGCGGCGGCCGGCGCGTGTCGGTGCGTGTCGGCGCAATGACCAACGATGCGCTTACTTCATCGCCACGTATCGCGATTCCATCTCGTCGATCTTCGCGAGCACCGTTTCGCTGAGCTTTCTGAGGTGACGCGGCACATCGGGCGTCGACAGCAGTTCCTCGATCCGCCCTCGCCAGTAACTCGGGTGCCTCACGCGCCCGGCGCCCGACATCGACACGTCGTCAGCGATCGTCTCGCTGTCCAGGAGAGCCACCATTCTCTGGATGTGAGAAAGCTCCCGTTCTACATAGTCTCGTGCCAGCATATTGATTGAAATTCCCCGAAATGCGACAGCTGGCTTTCCGTCATCAACGCGCCATCGTGCGGCGATGCAGTGAGGCATCGATGCCCCGCACACGTTGCCCGTCAGCGTACGCCCGGCCTGCGTCAGTCAACTGCGTGGGCATTCCCGGCGTTCGACACGGAATGGCAACCCTGCCCGTGCGTTCCGGTTACATCCATCCCCCGATGCCCTGCTGCCAATCGTAGGCGGACTGTCCGGCGCCGGCATCCCCAAAAGTGGGGATGCCGGCCGAAATCGGGGAAGCGGCGGTTTCGGGAAATGACGGGAAGCGGAATGGCCGGCGAGCACGCGGCTGCTCGCCGGCGCTGCGGCGCGATCGCGCCCGACTCGAACGGCCTGCCGCCGGTGCGCTGTTGTCGGGCGAGTCGGAAACGGGGATTTTCAGCGTGTACGAACGGATCTCGGTGCGGGATCAACGGCGGAGCGCAATCGGATGCGGGGCCGCGTGCACGGGCCCGGACGGCCCTCCTTCACCGCTTCGTCGTGCTGCCAGTTCGGCTGACGAAGCATCGGGGCTGTCCGGGTTGAACTGCGTCATGCAGTTCAGGTCGAGTGCACGTATCTGCTCGGTCATGAAGTCGACGAAAATTCGAATGCGCGTCGGAAGATGTTGCCGGCTGAGATAGCAGATATAGTGCCCGCGATCGTCGGGCACATGCTTCGCCAGCGCGACGACGAGCTCGTTCGACGCGAGATGGTCGCGAATCTGATAGCCCGCCATCTGCGCAATGCCCGATCCGCTCAGAACCGCACGCAACACCAGATCCGTGTCGTTGAACGTGAGGCGGGACGTCGGCAAGTACTTTTGTACTCGGCCGTCGACGTTGAATTCCCATTCGAAGATGCGGCCGCTCGCAAATCGAAAGTTGATGCACTCGTGCCGGTCGAGATCCGCCAGACTCTTCGGGAGCCCGTGCCTCGCCACGTACGACGGCGCCGCGCACAGCACCATCTGCATCGGAATCAGTTGCCGGGCAATGATGCTGGAGTCCTCGATGCGTCCGTTGCGAAACGACACGTCGATCCGTTCCGCGACCAGGTCGATCGGCCGGTCGTCGAGCAGTAGATCGATAACGATGTCCGGGTAGGCCTTCGCAAACGATTCAAGCAGCGGCGCAACGACTTTCCTGCCGAATCCCACCGCCGAACTGATACGAATGAGGCCGCGCGGCGGTCCCTCCCGCAGTTCCAGCATGTCGTTCATGGCTTCCACGATCTGCGCGACGCCCTGGTGGCAGTTCTCGAAGAATCGCTGGCCTTCGCAAGTCAGTTCGGTCATGCGCGTGGTCCGCTGGAACAGCCGCGTACTCAACTGCGCCTCCAGCTTCTGGACGTTCCGGCTCACGGCCGGCCGGCCGACGCCGAGACGTTCGGCGGCCTTGGTAAAACTCCCCTCGCTCGCCACCGCGACGAACGCAAGGATGCCTGCATAGCTTGCACCGAAGCTCGCTGACAAAGCGTCGGCGCGGCCTGGCAAGTCACGACGAACGCCGTGCTCCGATGTATCCGATTGATTCATTTCCGCTGCCCCCAGACATCCCGCTCATCCCGCTCATCCCGCTCATCCCGATTGCACGTCGCACGCGTACGCCTGCGAACCGCCCTCCTTGCGAAACGCGAATCAGCCTCTTGCGAGCCACTGGTCGAGACCGATGCGACCGAGTCGCGCATTCCCGAGCGGCACCAGCGATTTTTCCTCGACGCGGCCGCCGTAGTAGCGGGCGTCGCGATCGGTCACCACGGCGCGCGTGTCGCCGACCGATTTCAGATAGCGTGCGACGATCTCCGCGAACGGCGCGCGGTCCGGGCCCGCGATCTCGACCGTGCCGTTCAGCGGCCCGGCAAGCGCGATCTGTGCGACGAGCGCCGAGACGTCTTCCGCGGCGATCGGCTGAAACAGCCCGTCACCGATGCGCACCGTACCGCCTTCCGTGCCGAAATCCGCAATACCGCCGATGAACTCCATGAATTGCGTGGCGCGCACGATCGTGTACGGCACGCCCGCTGCTTCGATCGCCTGCTCCTGCGCGACCTTGGCCGCGAAATAGCCGTTCTCCGGCATCCGGTCGCAGCCGACGATCGACAGCGCGACGTGATGGCGCACGCCTGCGGCCACTTCGGCCTTGCCGAGATTGCGCGCCGAAGTACGGAAGAAGTCCAGCACCGCCTGTGGTTCCCAAGATGGTGCATTCGCCACGTCCACGACGACGTCCGCATCGGTCAACGCGTCGGTCAGGCCTTCGCCCGTGATGGTATTGACGCCGGTGCGCGGCGATGCGGCGAGCGCTTGATGGCCCGCTTCGCCGAGCAGCGTGACGACACGCGAGCCGATCAGGCCCGAGCCGCCGATGACAACGATCTTCATCGCAAATCTCCTGACGAAAGGATTTCGTTTGAATGCGTGGGGCGCGTGACGGGCGCCGTCTCCGACGAAGCAGGTCATACCCGTCACATCGCATGGCGCAATTGTGGAAGTATCATGTCCTATCGATAAGAGCCAAGAATCGGCGATCAAACTAGTCCATGCCGTGTCCGTTCCCGCGATCCACAAGGCCATGATGTCCGCGTCAACGCCCGCCCTGACCATCGAAATCGACCGGCACCATCAGTTGCCGGTCTATCTGCAGATTTGCGAGCGGTTCAGAACCGCGATCGCCGCGGGCCATCTGCGTCCCGGCGATCGCGTGCCCGCGCTGCGCGGCCTGGCGACGCAGTTGAACACCGCGCGCGGCACCGTCGAACAGGCTTACGCGATCCTGGTCGACGAGGGTTATCTGCAAATGCGCGGCGCGGCAGGCACATTCGTGTCGCCGTCCCTGCCGATATCGCTGACGGGTTCGCTGCCCGCGCGGGCCGTCGAACCGGCACAGCGCGCCGCAGACGCCGGTTCGCAACCGGCGTCGGACATGCCGCCCGGCAATCAAGCTCCGCCGCGCCCGCAGCCGATCGCCGTCGCGCTGAGCGGCGAGCCGCGTCCGTTGCAGCCCGGGCTCCCGGCGCTCGACGCATTTCCGCGCAAGGTATGGCACCGGCTCGTGTCGCTGCGCGCGCGCAGCAGCGACCGCGCGCTGCTCGGCTACCCGAATCCGCTCGGTTACCGGCCGCTGCGCGAGCACATCGCCACCTATCTGACCCTGTCGCGCGGCGTCACCTGCTCGCCGGAACAGGTGTTCGTCACCGGCGGCTACCGCGCGACGCTGGAACTCGTGCTGCGCAGCCTCGCGCGCCCGGACGACCGTGTATGGTTCGAGGATCCCGGCTATCTGCTCGCACGCGGTTTTCTGTCCGAGACCGGTGTCCAGCTGGTGCCGGTGCCGGTGGACGCCGAAGGGATCGACGTCGAGCGCGGCATGCAACTGGACGCACGGGCGCGCTTCGCGCTGGTGACGCCGTCGCATCAGAGCCCGCTCGGGCATACGCTGTCGCTTGCCCGGCGCATCGCCCTGCTGGATTGGGCCGAAAAAGCGTCGGGCTGGATCGTCGAGGACGACTACGACAGCGAGTTTCGCTATCTGGGCCGCCCGCTGCCGGCGCTGAAGAGTCTCGACCGGCGGGATCACGTGATCTATTGCAGCACGTTCAGCAAGGCGATGTATCCCGGTTTGCGGCTTGCGTACGCGATCGTGCCCGAGCGCGCCGTGGAGCGCGTCGAACGGGTCGCGAGCAGCATGAACGCCGGCTCGCCGACACTCCTGCAGGCGGCCATGGCGGATTTCATCGAACAGGGCCACTTTGCCCGCCATCTGAAGCGGATGCGCACGCTGTATGGCGAGCGACGCACGCTGATCGTGCACGCGTTGCAGCAGGCGTTCGGCGAGCGCTTGATCGTCGAATTGCCAGCCGGCGGCATCCAGTTCGCGGTGCAGTTCCCCGAAGGGCCCGACGGCCCGGTCGACGACGTCGCCGTTGCCGCGCGCGCGCGGGACGCGGGGCTCGCGATCTTGCCGCTGTCCATCTGGTATGCGAACAGCCGCACGCGGCAAACGCCGCGCGGCCTCGTCATCGGATTCGCGAACATCGCCGATGCCGGCGAAGCGCGTCGCCTCGCGCACACGCTGCGCGCGTGCGTGGATCGCTGAAGCCCGGCACGCGGCCGTCGCACTCGGCGGTACGAGCCCGCACCCGCGTTTTGCCGGGGCTGGCGAACGGGATCGGCGCAATCGTCATGAAGCGCCCCGGCGACAGCCAGGCGCTGTCGGTCCGGATTGGTGTCGAACGGGAAACATCATGTCTCCGTCGGCAACCATACCGCCGCCCCCCGTACTCCTTTAGCATGGGGCGTCTTTGTCCCGCGGACTCACCGGGAATCGGGCTGCACCACGCGATTGCCGCATTCCTAATACGACCGTTCATTCCATGCCATTTCCCGAAGACGATGTCTGCCCGGGCAGTGCGGCACGTCTGCGCAAGACGCTTCGACGAATCGATCAGCGGGATCGGAATGCGCGTCCTTGAACTCGAGAATGCATCATGCACGACAAGAAGCTGCAAGCCCCCCCGCTTTCCCTCCTCGACCGGTATCGGGGCCGGGATTTCCATCCCCTCTATACGACGACCGTCACGGTTTCCGGCGGCGAGACGGGGCACGGCCGCGCATCCGGCGTGGCACGCTCGGATGACGGGAACCTTGCCGTGGATCTGCGGCTGCCCGCCGAATTCGGCGGCCCCGGCAACGGCACCAATCCCGAACAGCTGTTCGCGGCGGGCTTTGCCGCGTGCTTCCATGGGGCGCTGAACCTGATCGGGAAGCGCGCCGCAATGGAGATCGCCGACACGGTCGTGGAGGTGCAAGTGTCGTTCGGCCGCGATCCGATGGATGGCGGCTATGCACTGGTCATCGATGCGCGGGTCCGGATGCCTGGTGTAGATCGAAGCACGGCGGAAGAGATGGTTCGAACTGCGGAACGCTTGTGCCCGTATGCGAAGATGGCCAGACAAGGGTCGGTCAATATCGTGACCGTCGTCGACTGACTCGCCGCCCGGCGGGCGACGCGATAGTCTGTCGAAGACGCTCATCGCTGCCGCCCGCCTGAGTGGCTGCGCATATCGCAGCCGCTCAGGCGGCGCGAACGGGTCAATCGAACGACGCTTGCGGGTTACCCGCTGCCAACGCTTCGGCACGATTCGGCGCCGGCGGGTAGATCCACTGCGTGTTGATCACCTGTTTGCGCACCTTTCCTTCCGCGTGCGTCAGCTTGATCTGACGATCCCAGCCTTCCGAGTAAACCGCGCCCCATTCGCCAAGGTCGAGGCAGGTCGCATAGAACGGCTGTCGGTATTCCAGCGTGGCCAACCCGATCAGATCGGCGGCGACGTTGTGCCCGCCGAATTGCCCCATCACGATCGCGTGTTGACAGGACATCAATGCATAGTGCCCGTCATCGTCGCTCCGGGCGCGCGCCACATCTCCCGCCACGAACACGTGGGGGGCTTCCGCCACGCGAAGATCGGGCGTCACCTCGACGCGCCCGAGCGGGTCAAGATGCGACGAAACTTGCGCCGTCAGCGAGCTCGCACGCATGCCGCCGGCCCAGATCACGGTCATCGCTTCGACATGGGTGCCCGACTCGGTGCGAACGCCGTCTGCCCCGACCGACACGACGCGCGATCCGAGTACGGTTTCGATGCCCAGCGAGTCGAAGGCTTCCGATACGTACGGCCGAGGATTGGGGCCGAGATCGGGACCAATATCGTCCTGCGCTCCGATCACGACGACGCGACTCGCAACGTCGGCGCCAAACCACTCGCGCAAGCGCTTCGGCAATTCGGTGGCGACCTCGATACCCGTAAAGCCGCAGCCGACAACGGCGACCGTATTGCGTGCCGGAGAATCCGGCAGCTTCGCCAGCGCTGCGAAATGCGCGTCGAGCGCTACCGCGTCTTCAATACGATCGACCGAGAACGCGTGTTCCGCCAGCCCCGGAACCGGCGGTCTGCTCAACGAGCTGCCACTGGTCAGCAGCAACCTGTCATACGCCAGCAAACGCTTTTGTCCATCGGCAAGGGCAACGCTGAGCGTCTTCTCGCGGACGGAAATCTCCTCGACACTGCCCTCGACAAAATTCACGCCGACAGCATCGAGCAGCGGCAGCAGCGGTGCGGCCATCCGTTGCGGCTCGCTTTCGTACAGCCGCGGCCGGATCTGCAATTCGGGTTTCGGGGAGATCAACGTGATTTCCACGTCACTGCTTCCCGCACCGGCCTTGTCAAGTGCGCGAGCCGCACCCAGTGCACCCCACACTCCGGCGAAGCCGGCACCCACGATCAAGATTTTCTGAGACATGATTTTTGCCTTCGGTTGGAAAACTGCAAGATCGACGACAGGCACCGAACTCGATGCAACGGGTGCCTGCTTCGTTACTCGGCGATTCTTCACGAGCGCCGCCCGAAGTGATCGTAGGTCGGCACGGTTTGGCCCGGTAGACCTGCGATCGGGCTCATGGTGTTGCCTCTTCGGCACCAATCAATTCTGTTCCGCCGAATCAAGCGTCGGGCATCATGCATAACCGAAGATCTTCCGCCCATACGTCACGAAGACCGAATGCGCAGCGTCCGGGAAGCGGTCCTGCCGTGGTCGGACGGAGCGGGGATTCGCGCGGCCGCGCACGTTGTCGGCAAACCGTTTTCACCGTCACCTTCAATATCCCGAGGCACAAAAAATGCATCTTGGAAAATCGTATAAATTCTCCGAGTTCCTGATCTGGACTCGCTGGAAAATTTACGAACTTCTTATTTGCGGCTCCGTCCCGGTTGTGCTTTACAAGTTCTTCTCATTCACATGGTTATCCGTACCCCTTACGATCGTAGTGCTGCTCGGAACGGCAACGTCGTTCATCGTCGGCTTCAAGAACGTTCAAACGTACAACAGGGCAATGGACGCCCTGGACATCTGGACCGACATACTGAGCAAAAGCCGCCGCTGGGGCCAGCTCACACGGGACCTGGTCGAAGATGAAGCGATTGCCCGGAAATTGGTGTACCGGCACCTGGCCTGGCTGACCGCGCTGCGATACGACCTGCGTCGACCGCTTGTCTGGGAAAGCACGAGCAAACGCTACAACGCCGAATATCGCCGGTTCTATCGTGTTCCGGAGTGGGAAAAGGATCTCGGCAAGTTATTGCCGGAATATCTGTCTCCGTCCGAAACGGCTCAAGCGCTTTCTTCCGCCTCGATCCCGACATGCGTGCTGAGCCTGCAAGGGAGCTCGCTCAGGATGCTTCACCGGGCAGGACACCTGAATTCAAGCTTCTATATGGAGCTTCAAAAGCTTGTCGGCGATTTCATCGATCTCCAGTCGAAATCGGAACGTTTCAAGAACTTTCCCTATCCACGCCAGTATGCGACGGTCAGCTCGCTGTTCGTGAGGTTCTTCTGCTTCTCCTTCCCGTTCGGACTGCTTCACGAATTCGACAGACTGAACGACGGCGTGAGCGGCTTCATGCACGGCAACATGGTGTGGCTGGTCGTGCCGTGCAGCGTCGCGGTATCGTGGATGTACACATCGCTCGAACAGGTTGGGGAAAGCACGGAAAATCCGTTCGAGGGCGGCGCAAACGACGTTCCCATCTCGACGATGTGCAGCTCGATCGAGCGCGATCTGAAGAATATCCTCGGAGAACATGCCGGCGATCCGTCGAGCCAGACGGTCATCGCGTTATAGGGAATCCGGTGTATTCAGGCCGGCATGTTTCATCGTTGTGCATCTGCCCTCCTGTCGTTGATTGTTGTCGCCGAGACAACACGGTGAGGTCCTTTTCAGGGCTACTGCCGCAACACGACATCACCTACGCTTGGTCCTGACGGTGGCCGCTCGCGCTGCCCGATGCGATCCGGGAAACGACGCGACACCGTAAGAGAGAAACGTGCGAACGCGCGCGGCGAGTCCTCATTGCCTTGCGCGATCGCTCGTCATTCGCCGCGGCAGCAAAAGCCGTGGCGACGGGTGTTACGCAGCACCTCACCAAGCGAGGAACGATCCGTGACAGAAGAAGATATCCGCAACAACGCCTTTGCGATGCCCGTGCACAACCCGGCGTATCCGCGTCCGCCCTTCCGCTTCATCAACCGGGAGTACTTCATCATCTCGTACGAGACGGACATGGACGCGCTTCGGGCCGTCGTCCCCGAGCCCCTGACGGTCGACCACGCAATCGTCCATTACGAGTTCATCCGCATGCCCGATTCGTCGGGATTCGGCGACTACACGGAAAGCGGCCAGGTGATCTCCGTGCTCGACGAGGACGGCAATCGCGCCAACTTCACGCACGCGATGTATCTGGACGACGAAGGCCCGATCGCAGCCGGACGCGAAATCTGGGGCTTTCCCAAGAAGCTGGCTTCGCCGAAGCTCTGCATCGACGGCAAGGACACCCTGCTCGGCACGCTCGACTACGGCACGCAGCGCATCGCCACCGGAACGATGGGTTACAAGTATCGCGCCCTCGACACGGCGGCTGAACGCCGCAAGCTCGCCGATACGCCCAACTATCTGCTCAAGGTCGTTCCGCACGTCGATGGTTCGGCGCGCATCTGCGAACTCGTGCGCTTCTTCCTGCGCGATGTCGACGTGATCGGTGCCTGGGAGGGGCCTGTAGCGCTCGAACTGCATCCCCATGCACTCGCATCGGTCGCCGATCTGCCGGTTCGAAAGGTGATCGGCGCACGTCACGTCATTGCGAATCTCACGCTCGATATCGGCGAAGTGGCTTATGACTATCTCGCCCCTGCCGAGTCGTTGAAACTCGCGGTCAACCAGTAACCTCCCGGAGGACGTATGTCAATGAACGACAAGGTTGCACTCGTGACGGGTGCGGCAAGCGGTATCGGCGAAGTGTGCGCGCGCAAGCTCGCGAAAGACGGCGCAGCGGTGGTAATTGCGGATCTGAATCTCGCGAACGCTAAAAAGGTCGCCGACGATATCGTTGCCGATGGCGGGAAAGCGCTTGCGGTCGCGATGGACGTAACCAGCGAGGAAGCGGTCGATGCGGGTGTGGCCGAAACGGTGGACCGGCTGGGCGGCATCGATGTGCTCGTGTCGAATGCCGGCATCCAGATCGTCAACCGGATCGAGGACTACGCATTCTCCGACTGGAAGAAGATGCTCGCCATTCACCTCGACGGTGCATTCCTGACGACCAGGGCCGCGATCCGGCACATGTACGCGTCGAACAAGGGCGGCTCGGTGATCTACATGGGCTCGGTGCATTCGCACGAAGCCTCGCAGCTCAAGTCGGCTTACGTGACCGCGAAACACGGGTTGCTCGGTCTCGCACGGGTTGTCGCGAAAGAAGGCGGGCCGCGTAACGTGCGCGCCAATGTCGTGTGCCCGGGCTTCGTCCGAACCCCGCTGGTCGACAAGCAGATCCCCGAACAGGCGAAGGCGCTGGGAATCTCCGAACAGCAGGTCGTGAAGGACGTGATGCTGAAGGAGACGGTCGACGGTGAATTCACGTCGCTGGCCGATGTCGCGAACACCGTTGCCTTCCTCGCCGGCGTCGAATCGAACGCGCTCACCGGACAATCGATCGTCGTCAGCCACGGCTGGTTCATGCAGTAAGGAGAAAACCATGTATTCGAGCCAGCGTAACAAGCTGAAGCACCCCCATCGCATCGATCTCCCCGCCTACGACGAAATCGGGCTCGTGCTGCAGGGCGGCGGCGCACTTGGCTCATACCAGGCCGGCGTATACGAAGGCATGGCCGAAGTCGGCGTGGAGCCGACGAGAATATCCGGGGTATCGATCGGTGCGCTGAATACGGCGATCATCGCCGGCAATGCGCCCGCGGATCGAGCGGAAGCGTTACGCGGCTTCTGGAACACCATCAGTCAGCCGGCCGATGCGCTCTCGCACATCGGCGCGTTCATGCCGACATGGCCCGGGCTCGAACACATCGGTCGCAAGTGGTCGAGCGCATGGGCCGCAACGCGCACGCTGATGGAAGGTCAGAGCGGGTTCTTCTCCCCGCGCATGCATGTGCCTTTCGCCGGGATCGGCCGGAAGCGCCCCGACCAGGTCAGCCACTACGACACGTCGGCGTTGCGTGAAACGCTTTTGCGGTACGCAAACTTCGATCGCATCAACGACGGGAACATTCGCGTATCCGTTGGCGCCGTCAACGTGCGAACGGGCAATCTCGTCTATTTCGACAATTCGAAAATGCGTCTTGCACCGGAGCATTTCATCGCCTCCGGTGCGCTGCCGCCGGGTTTTCCGGCCGTCGAGATCGACGGCGAATTCTATTGGGACGGGGGGCTGGTTTCCAACACGCCGCTCACCGAGATCATCCGAGAAAGCCAGCACAAGGACACGCTCGTTTTCCAGATCGACCTGTGGAGCTCGCGAGGCAAGCTGCCGGGCGATTTCCTCGATGTCAGCGAGCGCACCAAGGACATTCAATATTCGAGCCGCACGCGAGCCATCACCGCGTTCATGTCGCAGAACCAGAAGCACGCGCAGATGATCAAGGCGCTGCTCGAACACATACCAGAACACGTGCGGCTTGCGCACCCTCTGTTGCAGGAGGCGCAGAAAACGGCGGACGGCAGCGCGGTGAATGTCGTGCACCTGATCTACAAGAACAAGTCGTTCGAGGGGCACTACAAGGACTACGAATTCAGCAAGGAGACAATGCGCGAGCATTGGGCGAGCGGTCTCGAGGATATTCGCCGTTCGTTCGGACACCCCGAGTGGTTCGAGATTCCGAGCCGCGAGATCGGCTTCGTCACGCGCGACGTGCACCGCTATCGACAGGATGCCAATGAAACTGCCGGGCCCGGCAAGGACACGCTTGCGCCATCAAAACACTTGCCGGAGAAAGAGCCGTCCGCCGCCAGGTAGCGCGTATCGGCTTCTTCCCCCGGTCATTCCATTCGAGTTGGTCGGGCATGGCCGCGGCGAAGGCGGAGAACCTCGGCGCACGGCGCCGCCGCGTTTTCCAGCATGCGAGCGAACGGTACTTTCCCGGGCCGGGCGTCTTCCGATGTGCGGTCCGGCTGTCTCCGTTGCCGACTCGATATGTCGGACTGTTTCGATGACGGCAAGTCCGGAGGCAGCGTCGGACACCGCAGTTTGCGGCAGCACAATGAACGACTTTCGAGACCGGTACGTGCATGCCACAAGGAGAGCATCATGATTTCGCATGAACTGATCGCACGGTATGGCACGTTGGTCGTATTCCTGAACGTGCTCGGATCTTCGCTGGGCCTGCCTTTGCCTGCCATACCGACATTGATCATGGTGGGAGCGGGCATTGCGCTCGTCACACACGTTGCATCGGCGACGTTGCTGCATTTCGCGGCGATACTGGGCGCCGCCGTGATTGGCGGCGTGCTCGGCGACCTGGTCTGGTTTCAGGGCGGCAAGCGGTACGGCAAGCGCACGCTTCATACAGTTTGCAAATTGTCGCAGTCGCGTGAAACGTGCGTGCGGACGACGGAGCGCTTTTTTGGGCGCTGGGGCGTCCGCGTGCTGGTCGTTGCGCGGTTCGTACCTGGCCTGTCGCTCGTTGCCGTTCCCCTGTGCGGCGCGATGGCCGTCAGGTTGCGCTCCTTCGTCCTGCACGATTGCGCCGGCGTTGCGCTTTGGGCATCGGTCGGCCTGGCCATCGGCGCCATATTCGCTTCGCAGGTCGACGTGATCTTTTCCCTCGTCGCCCGTCTCGGCTGGCATGCGCTTATCGTCGTCGGCATTGCACCGCTGCTGTATGTCGCGTATCGCTACTGCCGGCGATTTACGTTGGCAAATGCGCTCGGGAAGGCGCGGATCAGCGCGGGTGAGTTGCATGCGTTGCTCGCGAACAATCCGCGGCCGGTCGTGATCGATATCCGCTCCACCGAACGACGCATGCGCGATCCGTTCGTCATTCCTGGCGCCGTGATTGCCGATGAACGCAAGCCCGGGCAGATCATGGAACGCTATGGGGCGAACCGGACGCTCGTCATCTATTGTGCGTGCCCGCACGAAGTGTCTGCGGCATCGGTGGCCAGGCAGTTGCGACTGTCCGGCGTCAAGCTTGCATTGCCGCTCACTGGCGGGATCGATGCATGGCGTGTCGAAGGTTTCGACGTCGAGCCGGTCATGGCGATGAATGACGCGGCAATCAGCGGAGCAGAGCGAACGCTTTTCACGCCTTGATGGCAGTCGCGTCCGAAACGTGCCCGAGTATCCGTGCACCGCGCGACTCCACCCCATCAGGTTGGCGCGCCGCCACGCAGCGGTGGTCATGCCGGGTGTCGACCAGCATGTCGCGGAAAGTCTTGTCCGCGACACGGAACGCCTGTGCCCCTATACGAAGATGACGCGACAGGGAATCTGCAGTGTCATCACGGTGTCGGCATGACTGCACGCCAACGATGTGCAGTCGACAGCTGCCCCGACGAGCGATTGGTGCCGAAGCGACAACATAGTGCACACGTTCCCGGCACTACTGCCCCCTGAGGCACGCGACTACGATGGTTGCCAGGCAGTTCCTGCGGTGAATCGTCATACGCAGGTTCGGCAGTAGCACTTCCACAGATCAGGAGAACAGATCATGACGCAACGTATCAACTACTTTCAGCAATCGCCGGAACTGACCAAGAAGCTCGTCGAGCTGGAAGGGTTGTTTCAAAAGACGACGATCGAGGCGCCGGTCCGCGAGCTCGTCGAGATTCGTGCATCGCAGCTCAATGGCTGCGCATTCTGCGTCGACATGCACATCAAGATGGCGAAAATCCACGGCGAGCGCGAATTGCGCCTGCATCACGTCGCGATCTGGCGCGAGTCGCCCCTGTTTTCGCCGCGCGAGCGTGCCGCGCTGGAATGGACCGACGCACTGACCCACCTCCCCACGCATGGCGTGCCGGACGACCTCTACGAGCGCGTCCGTGCGCACTATTCCGAGAAGGAGTTGTCGGATCTCACTTTCCTCGTGGGCGCAATCAACAGCTGGAACCGGCTGAATGTCGCGTTCCGCATCGCGCCCGGCTCGTTCGACAAGATGTTCGGGCTCGACAAGGCCAACCTGGAGTGACGACATGAAACGCATCATGCTTGTTCTTGCGCCGCTGGTATCGTCGCTGCTGATGGCCGTTCAGCCGGTCGCCGCCGCACCGCAAGCGAAGGTCACGCCGCTGACCACACAGTCGTTGCCCGAGTATCCGGGCAAGGAAGTCCAGATGATCGTCGTGGATTATCCGCCCGGCAGCGTCGATCCCGTTCATCGTCACGATGCGCACGCTTTTGTCTACGTGCTCGACGGCAGTATCGTGATGGGCCTGAACGGCGGCAAGGAGATCACCCTCCACGCCGGCGACACGTTCCACGAAGGCCCGGAAGACGTGCACACGGTCGGACGAAATGCCAGCAGCACAAAGCCGGCAAGGTTCGTCGTGTTCCTGATCAAGAACAAAGGTGCACCGGTCCTTACGCCCGTGCAGTAGCGCAGTCGCTCGCCTTGGCCCGGCCATGCCGGGTCGTGGATATATCAGTTTCCCGTATTGCTACGCTGCAGCGCGAAAATGAAATCCGCTTCCACCGACGCGCCCTTGGGCAATTGCAGCACGCCGACGGAAGAGCGCGTATGGACTCCCGCGTCGCCGAGCACCGCGTACAAAACGTCGGACGCGCCGTCGGCCACTTCGCTTTGCATTGCGAAGCCGGGCGCGCTTCGCACGTACACGGTCATGCGCGGAACAGCCGATATCGCATCGAGCGTGCCGCAATACTTTCCGATCAGCGACAGCGCTCGCAGCGCCGATATTCCGGCCGCGCGGCGACCGTCGTCCAGCGAAACGGTTTCACCCACCACGCCGACGAAATGCACCACTTCTCCCACCCGGGGAATCTGGCCGGCAATATAGGCCGTGCGCCCGTCGACCAGAACGGGCGTGTACTTTCCGCCGATCCTGATCTCCTCGTCCGGATCGAATCCAAATTCGGCCGCCACCTGCCGCAGCTTATCGTCTCTGTTCATCAGTGAATTCCCCGATTCTTCCGAAAAAAGATAAAGAATAATTGAGTCTCAGGGGTGTGTCCCGAAGGATAGGCTCCGCCTCGAACGGCCAAAGAGACGTGACCAGACCGTTTGTGCTTCTCGGCAATCATGTACGCGTTCGCCAAATGCGACGCACTTTTCAGGTGTTCGAAGCAGTCTTGTGCGCCATATCGCCGGTGGAATTCGTAGTCGGAGAGAATTTCCTCATCATTTCCGATTGAAACCGCTATCATGTGTGAACACACAACCCCAAGAGCGATATATGGCAACTTACAAGGAACTGAAAGCTCAAATGGAAGCTTTGGCCGAGAAAGCCGAAGCAGCGCGCGCCGCGGAATTCCAGTCGATCGTCGACGACATCCGCGCCAAGGTCGCGGAATTCGGCATTACCGAGAAGGACATTTTCGGCGTACGTCGAGGCCGGTCGGCCAAGCAAGCAGCCGCCCCCGTGCAGGCCAAGTATCGCGACCCGAAGACCGGGGCAACCTGGTCCGGCCGTGGCCGTGCGCCCGCATGGATCAAGGATGCGAAGAATCGCAATCGATTCCTGATTCAGGAATAAGGTTCTCGACGCGCACCGGCGCGCGGTTCAGCGCGCTGTCCGGCATATTGGGCATCGGTACCGGCGGTATTCAAAGACCGCTCCGGGTTGATGGCGATTTGTCTCATTCAGCGCGTGGCGCGCCGGCTCATCGCCAGATTGCGTCGCGCGCCGATACTTTCTTCAGCGTTCGTAATAGATCGCAAGCCAGACGGTTTGCTCTTCTTCATGCGTCCACGCGACGCGATGGCGGCAATGCGGCTCGATCAGCACGTAATCGCCGGGGCGCATGTCGTGCCGCGTCGAACCCTCTTCGAACTCGAGCACGGCCGCCCCCGACAGCAGCACGACCCATTCGGCGCGCGAGTCGTCATACCAGAACCCGTCGGGACTCGCGTGCCCCATCGACACGATCCGCTCGACATTCAGGCGCTGCCCCGTGACGAGGATGTCGATCCGCTCGTCGCCGCCGCGCTGCCCTTCGACGCTGAACAGGTTGCCGGTTTGAAGTTGCATGATTTGACCTCGTCGCTGACCTTCGTTTGAAGAAAGCAGGTTCAATGGTGCCGGGAATGTTCACTGCAGTCCAACGGACATCATTATTTAAAAACGCGTCGATGAATGCACGCAAAAAGATGACGAATGGCCGTTACAGCGCCTGCGCCCATTCATTACCGGGGTGAAGAGCGTCGAGACAGCCTTTTAGCCAGGCGCGTTCGCCAACCGGCAGTTTCGGCAATACCCTATCGAAATCCTGTTGGTCTTTGGGGCGCCTATCCCTGGCCTTGAACAGCAGTACCGCGGACGGATTCAGATACGGGATATCGTCGGCGGTTCGCATCACCATTTCGGCACGCGATCGCTTGATCGACGGATCCCGCTTGTAGGCCCACCATTCGCGCGTTCCAGGTTCGATCATCATATCGACCCGCCAACATTCAGCTGCACGATCGAATCCGCAACATCAAGTGCGGACGCGAAAGTTCACGGCACCCATTCGGGATCACCAAGCCAAAGTCCCGTTCTGAAACACTTCAGATGGCCGCCGGCCACTTTGAGACATTCGACAGCAGTGTAAAAACCGGGAAATTTCCCGGCCTCTTTCAGAATCGGAAATTGATGCCTGCGCCCCCATAGTAATTGCTCCGCGTCTGCACGATGGGGCTGTCGCCGTAGCGGCCAAGGATTCGCGATGTCCCGGCCGTTGCAACAACCGACCAATGTTGCGACACGGCGTGCGTCCACGCGAACGACATCGACGCGCCATGAAATCCGCCGGTCAATGAATACGGCCGGAATCCGCTTGACGCCGCCTGCGCATCCGTCACGCCATAAAATGTCTGCATATAACGGCCTGTCGCCGCGTGTGCGGCTCCCGTCAAGACGATTTGATTCTTGCCCGCATGCAGCAGCGGCACCGCCAGATCGATGTGTCCGGCGAACCCGCGCGATGTGTGCGTGATCGGGGCATCGATCGTCACCGACAGTTCGACGCCCTCTTTGTCGCGCACGCCTGCCCGCCACTGTGCGATCACCGAACCGGGCACGTTGCCCATGCCCTTCAGGTAATCCGAACCATCCCCGCTAAAACGGTTCGAATCCTTGCGCCCGCCCGCGTAGCCGATCGATGCGGACACGAACATGCCGTGCGGCGATGTATAGCGGTAGCCTGCCCCGCCTGTGGAGCTGATGAAAAAGCCGTCGGAAAATACGGCGGAAAACGACGGCCCGATGACGCCTCGATACTGATTGCTGCCTTGATAGCGCGGCGCGATGCCACCGCCAAGCGAAAGCGTATATTCGTTCTCGGCATGTGCGGTGACAGCAAAGGTCAGCGTGGCGAGCGGAATGCAATAGCGGCTGAAAATCTGGGACATTATTTTGATTCTTTGACGAAATAGATGGTCTATAAAGCCGTTTCAGAAATCCCATGAGGGGACGACGGCAATCCGGGGACGCACGGATCCCCAAGACAGTGGGCTGGCCTCGTGGATATCAACGAGACGATCGAGCCCGGACGTGTACCGTGAACGCGAAGATCAGGATCGCGGATCGAGCCAGTCCCGGACGAGCCGGGCAACCTGCCTCCGGCGCTCGATCATCACCATATGTCCTTCGCCTGGCAGCGCATGATGAGTGACCGACGGCACCCACGCGGACGTTTCGCGCGCCGCGTCGGCGAAGATCGGGTCGGCGGTGCCGCCGACGATCAGCGTATCTGCGCGGATCTGGCGGGGCCACGGCGAACCGTCGTGTGCGTCGTCACGCAACGCGCGCAGGGTGCGGACTATGACGTGTCTGGCGTTGACCGACGACGCGACGCTGCGGCGTCGGCCGAGCAACGCAGCGCGCAGGAGCAGGTTGCGCCAGCCCGCGCGGAAGCATCCGGACATCGTATCGAGCAGGCGTACGAACTCGGAGCGGGTAGCGTGAATGATTTGCTGCTCGACCAGTCGACAGCCGTCCGGAGCCAGGCGATGCGCACTCGAGACCAGCACGAGTCGTGAGACGAGTTCCGGATGGGCAGCCGCAAGGCGCGCCGCGACGACGCCTCCGAACGAGATGCCGATGAGCGTCGTGCACTGCCAATGCGTGGCGATCGCGCGCGCGATATGCGCAACGATGTCGGTGATCCGGTATTGCGCGCCGGGCTTGTCGGGATATCCAAGCAGTACGAACGGCGTGTCGGGCGGTAGGATGCCGGCAACGCGGCGCAGGTCGCGCCGCAGCCGACGCGGGGTCGCCTTCGAGACGAAGGCTTGTCCGCCATTCAGTACGACGACCGCTGGCGGTCCGCTACCCACTTGCGCGGCCAGGATACCGCCGTCCAGCCGCATTGCTCGAACGGGACGAGCACCGATCCGGAACTCGTTCAGTTCGTCCGGTATGGGGTCCATGCGCTTCCTCCGATGAAAAGACGCCAGCATGAACCCTGACGTCCACGTGAGGGTCAAGCGCCAAACTCATCGTTGCCGTCGTCGGCAATGACGGCTCCCTGACGTTGCAGCCATGCGAGTACGTCGGAATCGATCGGATGGCCGGCTTGCAGAATGGGCTCGTCACGCAGTGCCTGTTGCAGCTTGCGGCGTAGCGCGACGTCGCCGCGCGCCGTTCGTTCGAGCAGCGAGTGCCAGCGGCTCGCGAGCGAAGCGGAATCTCCATTGTCGGCGCCGCAGGCGATCGCCCGTCTGATGTCTGCACCGAGCGTGATCCATTCGGCCGACAGCGTCTTGTCGAGGCGCTGGAGTTCGTCGTCCGTCAGGTGGCGCCGCCAGGCCGCCAGATGCAGACGGGTCGCCTGTTCGATATAGGCGATCAGCGTGTGATCGAGCCCTGCATGGTCGGGAGCCGGCGCCGCGCCGACATGCAACTGCCGCCAGCGCCGCGTGATACCGATGTCGCCGTCCATCCATTTCATCGCGGCGGCAAGCCAGCGATACGCGAGCTTTTGCGCTTCGCGGGAGTCCGGCGGGACATGCCGATCCATTGCGTCGCGCACGTCCGAAAACAATGTCGACAAGGCCGCTTCCATGTCCTTCCAACGCGCAAGGATCGTCGCAATTTCCGACGTGTTGAAGTGTTCCCGATACCGATCGAGCAACGCGAGCGTGTCCGGCCAGTCCGCATCGCGCCAGGTCATGCCCGAATCGGAGGCCGCTTGCAGCACCCCGAGCCGCTCGCTCAGCGCATTCAACCTTGTCAGTTCAGCGTCGATTGCGCGCCGGCTCTCGGCAATCACTTCCGCCAGCGCGAGCTGCCGGTTGCGCAGCATCTGCGCGATCGCATCCAGTGTCAGGCCCAGACCACGCAGCGCCTGGATCGTCCTGATCGTCGATACGCTGGCCTCGTCGTACAACCGATAGCCTGACGTAGAGCGGCCGATCGGCTTCAGCAGACCTGTCTGATCGTAGTAGTGCAACGCGCGGACGGTAATGCCGCAACGTCGGGCAAGCATGCCAACCGTTAATGGCATAGAAATTCCGTCAACAATATGGAGTCTGGCGGATAGGGAAGTGGGAATTGCTCGATGGCCGTGACTGGCGCGTTCCGGGCGAATTTCTGCTCCTGAACACACAGCAACGGCTTTCAGAAATTCGCTGGCGTAGGTTCCAGCGCAGCTTTCTGATTCCAGCCTCGTCACACAAGGCGCAAAGGCCTGCGCATCATTGAAGTGACGTTGGCAGGTGCGTCGGTGCGTCGAGTGCTCATGTGACCGGGAAAAGTTGTCTTGGCCGCCCGAGTTTACCAGCGGCCCGGACGTGCGAGCGTGAAGTTCGCCTTTCGGCCAGATGCCCGAGGTCACGACCGATTGAATCTGCAGCCGGAAGCAGCCGATCGCGTTCGTCGTTAGCCGACCATCTCCGAGCACCCTTCCGCACCCGTCAAACCATTGCCTTCAACCACGCAAGCAGATCCGACTGCGCGCTTCCGGCCGTCACGGGTTCCGGCGTCAACAAGCAGTAGTGCGAGCCGTCTTCCACGAAACCCATCGGCGCGACCAGCACACCGCTTTCCAGATCGTCGCAAACGAGATGCCAGGGGCCGATGGCAACCCCCAGCCCCGCGACAGCCGCCTGCAGACTGAAATAGAAATGGTCGAACATCTGCCGCCGCCCGCTCCCCGCCGGCCGATTCGCGGCCACCGCCCATTCCTTCCACGCGTCCGGCCTGGTCCGCGTATGCAATTGCGGAGCATCCGGCTTCAACAAGTAACCACCGCGGCCACTGGAAAACCACGCATCGACTTTGTCCGGCCGACAAACCGGCCCCACCCTCTCGGTAAACAGACGCTCGGCGTGATAACCGGCTGGCCACGCAAAGTCGTTGCGGCGGATAGCCATGTCGATGCCGCTGTCGAACGAAAACGGCCCGCCCGCAGCGGCCAGGTGGATATCGACGCCCGCGTATCGGGCCTGAAAATCCGGCCAGCGCGGGATCAGCCAACGCATCAACAGCGTGGGCTCGCACGACAGAACCCAACGCCGCGCGCGGGCGGCCTCGGTGCGCAATTCGTGCGCGGCGTGACGCATCAGGCCCAGGCCGTCATGCACCGCCTGGGCCAGCTTGCGGCCCGCGTCGGTCAGGAACACACGACGGCTGCGCCGCTGGAACAGCGCCACACCCAGGTCGTCTTCGAGCAGACGCACCGCACGGCTGACCGCGCCGTGAGTCACGCACAGTTCGTCGGCGGCACGGCTGAAATTCTCGTGACGCGCCGCCGCCTCGAAACAGCGCAACGCCATCAGCGACGGCAGGTTTGTACGGACTTGTTGTGAGTCAATCTCACCATTCTGGTCAGAAATCATCGCTTTTCCGGATGGAATACGGTCTCTAAGATTGTGCCATGACGACATCAATCGAAAGGACGACGCGATGACGGAACTGATAGTTGTAGTCACCATTACGCTGCTGGCCGTCATCAGCCCCGGGCCGGACTTCGCGATGGTCACGCGCAACAGCCTGATGCTGTCGCGCCGATCGGGCCTGCTCACTGCGCTGGGCATCGGGCTCGGCGTGACGGTCCACGTGAGCTACACGCTGCTGGGCGTGGGCCTGCTGATCCGCCAATCGCTGTGGCTCTTCAATGCCGTCAAGCTCGTCGGCGCGATCTACCTGATCTACCTCGGCGCAAAGATGCTCATGGCGAAGGCCGACACCGGGCAACCCACCGTAAATGTGGCGCCGCTGTCCGATCTGGCGGCGCTGCGCACCGGTTTTTTGACCAATGTGCTGAATCCCAAAACCACGGTATTCATCGTCAGCCTGTTCATGCAGGCAGTCCGGCCCGACACGCCGTTGATCGTGCAGATCGGCTACGGCGCCTTCATCGCGTTCGCGCATGCGGGCTGGTTCAGCCTGGTGGCCGTCTGCTTCTCCGCCACGGCAGTCCGCGAGCGATTGCTGTCGCTGCGTCACTGGATCGACCGCACCTTCGGAGGCTTGCTCGTGGGCTTCGGCGTCGCGCTCGCCATCGCGCGTGGCGGCCGCTGATTCGCGTGTCCGGTCCGCGCTTCCAGGCGGCCGTCAGGCATGTTCCGCTGACGCGCCGGATGCGAAGCGCGGCTGCCTTATTCAGAACGCGCGCGCAATCGCACGGGCTTCGTCGATCGCACGGCTGCGATCGACCTTTCCGTCCGGACCGAACAACGTGCGCTCGACCACGATGCCGGTGATGTCTTTCACGCCCACGAACTTCAGCCAGGTTTCCATGTACGGGCGCTGAAGGTCGAACTCGGCGGCCGGCGTAAACGAACCCGGCGACTCGTAGCTGAGCCCGCGCGCATAGACGACCGCCGCCTTTTTCCCGGCCAGCTTGCCGGCAAAACCCGAACCGTCGAACGTGAACAGCACGTCCTTCTGCGAGATCGCGTCGATCAGGTGCTTGAGTTTGTATGGAATACTGAAATTCCACAGCGGCACACCGAACAGGAACTTGTCCGCTTCATGGAACGGCGCCGCGAGCTGCTCGATCTGCTGCCACGCCGCGGCCTGTTCCGGCGTCAACGCAGTTCCGCTCAATCCGGCGTATTTCGCGGCCAGCGCGGCTGCGTCGAACTCGGGCATCGCCAGATCCCAGATGTCGAGCTTCCGGATCTCGTGATCGGGATGTGCGTGCCGGTATGCATCGAGAAATGCCTGACACACTTCGATGGACGCCGAATAGGCCTTGTTGGGTGAACCTTCGATATAGAGCACGCGTGTCATGGAGCCTGTCCTCGCCAAGAGTGACGGCGACGCGCGGGATGCGCGGCCGCCCACTACGATTCGCAGATTATCGAATCGGCCTATAATTTTGAAACGCTATTAATTGATTGAATTAACCCGATCTGGTGATCAATGAGCCATCCCCTCGACACGGCGCTGCTTCATACGTTTGTGGCGGTCGCCGACATGCGGAGCTTTACCGGCGCCGGTCGCAGGCTGAATCTCAGCCAATCCGCGGTCAGCGCCCAGGTCATTCGTCTTGAAGAACAGGTCGGCCGTGCGCTGCTCGTGCGCAATACGCGCAGCGTCACGCTCACCGCGCATGGGGAGACGCTGCTCGGATACGCTCGCGCGATGCTCAACCTGAGCGAGGAAGCCCGGTCCAGGCTGGGGCCCGACGGCGCAGTCGAGATCAAGCTGCGTATCGGCGCATCGGAGGATTTCGCGGGAGGCTGGCTACCCGACGCGATGCGCCGCTACAGCGCCGCGCGACGCGGCTTGCGGCTCGATCTGACGGTCGACATCGGCGACAGTTTGTTTCGACGGCACGCCAACGGCGAATTCGATCTCGTGATCGGCAGCCGGTGTTCGCACTCGGGCCAGGGCGCGACGTTGTGGCAGGAACCGCTCGTCTGGGCATTTGCGCGCCACGAGCCGCTGCCGGAAGGCGATGTCCCGCTCGCATGCTTTCCCGATCCGTGTCCGTACCGAGGTGCCGCCATCAAGGCGCTCGCGCTGGCCGGCATGCGCTACCGGATCGCATGCGAAAGCCCGAGCGTCACCGGCATCCTGACGTTCGCGCGCGCCGGCATCGCGATCGCACCGGTGCCACGCAGTGCGATCGACGACACGCTTCGCGAACTGGCCGGGCCCGAAGGGTTGCCGGAACTGCCGGACACGGAATTCGTGATGATGCATGACGCCCGGATGCCGGCCGCCGTCGAATTCGCCGCGACGATTTCCGATGAAGCCGCGGTTCGCACGGGGGCAGGCAAGCGCAACCGGCCGTAGCGAGCTTCCTTCGCGCCTGATGCGCAGGCCGGCGCCGCGAAGAAGGTGCCCTATAACGCCGGGTGGCAACAGGAATCGCGCTCAAATCGCCTCGAAACGCAACCCCGCGTGGCGAACCAGACGCTCGACAAAGCGCTCGTCGAACATCGTCGCGGGCGTCCAGAAACCGCCGCCGCGCCCGGTCTTGATGCCGTCCCTGCCGCAATCCAGCGCAAGACTGATCGCGGCCTGGCCCAGCATCTTGCCGGTGGAGCCGTAACCCGGATCGCGGTCGCCGGTGACTTTTACGCGCAAGGTTCGCCCGTCGTCGGTGCGGCCGAAGAAACGCAAGTCGTAGCGGCCGGCCATTTGAGCCGCGGCGCTCGGGCCCTCACCGGGTTTCGGCAGCAGGAAGCGCTCCATCAGGCTGCGCACCGGCTTGATGACGACGCCCACCATGAACGCGCCGAGGCCCGCCACCATCGTCAGCGCGGCCAGGCGGCCCTTGAGGCCCGTACCGGTCATCACGGCTTCGTCATAGGTGAACCGGCTGCCGTACGCATTGCCCGCGAGCGCATTGGAGCGATGCACGACACGCTCGTTGATCGCCGCCATCACGAAGGGCGCGATCCACGCGTCGCAGTCGCGATCGAATTCAGCCGATCGAACCGCATGCTGCCGCACCGTGAAGCCATGCCCTTTCGGGCACAGTGAATAAGGATCGAGCAGTTCTCTGCGCAACGCGGGATCGGCCGCAGCTTCCCGGACGACGTTGATCACGCTCGCCACGGTACCGCCCGACGCGCCGCCCTTCAGCGTTCGGACGCGCATCTTCACCTGCCCGGCCGGCACGCCCCACCGTTGCATTGCCTGTTGCTGCAGGAAGAACACGCCCATGTCCGACGGAACCGAATCGAACCCGCAGCAATGAACGATGCGCGCGCCCGATTGCCGGGCCGCGGGCTCGTATTTTTCGATCATCCGCTTGATCCACTGCGTCTCGCCGGTAAGGTCGCAGTAGTCGGTGCCGGTTTCCGCGCAGACCCTGACCAGCGGCTCCCCGTAAAGCGCGTAGGGTCCGACAGTCGATACGACCACCCGCGTTTGCGCACAGAGCGCCCGCAATTGCGCTTCGTCGGCCGCGTCGGCGACGATGATCGGCACGGACCGTCCCGCCGCGCCGAGCGAATCCCTGACCTGCCTGAGCTTCGTTTCGGAACGGCCGGCAATGGCCCAGCGCAGCGTCTCGCCGGCGCCCGACAGGTATTCGGACAGGTAGCGGGTCAGGATCTGCCCGACGAAACTGGTGGCGCCAAATACGACGAGATCGAGCGTCGGCTGGGTCATGGACGGTTCCTTCGGCGTGGGCGTGTCGCGAGCGTTCGTGCCATTAGCGTTGCTTTCCGGGTTCATCGAAGGCCTTCAAGGGCGTCGGCAGGTTCAGGATCTGAGGCCACCGTCGGCACAATCAAATCTCGTCGGCAAACTCATCAAGAAACCGGCGCAAGCGATCATGGCGGATGTTCGCCAAACGGGCACCGGTCGCAGTCTGAAAACCCGACGCCAGCTTCAGCAGTTTCGTGCGAAAGTGATCGATCGCGAATCGCGTGTCGTCGAGTTCGCGTGCCGAGGCGTGCGGATCGGCCGGGTCATACAGCGCACTGCCCATCCGGCCGGCGACATAAAAACAACGTGCGACACCCAGCACGCCGATCGCATCGAGCCGGTCGGCATCCTGCAGCGTTTTTGCTTCCAGCGTCATCGGCGTAACACCGGCCGAAAAACTATGCGCTTCGACCGCATGCGCGACCGCATCGATCTTCGCGTCCGGCCAATCCAGCGACTTCAGCACCAACCTGGCCTTTTCCGCCGACAGCCGCGACGCCTGCGGCCGAAGCGGGGAGTTTTTCTCTACCGCGACGCAATCGTGCAGCAGCGTTGCCGCAAACAGCACTTCGGCGTCTCCGCCCTCGACGGCATGGATCGCCGCCGCGTTCTTCCACACGCGTTGCAGATGCGAAGTGTCATGGGAACCGTCGCCGTTGGCGTCGTTCCAGTGAGCCAGCAAGGTCTCGGCCAAATCCTGAAAGGGGGCAAACGCAGATGTCGTCACGGGTGCGGATGATGAAAGACTGAATGCCGATTATCGCCGCAAGCGCGACGCGGCACACGATCCGCGGTCGATGCGAGTGCATAAAGCAAACCGTTCCGTCCGACGGAACCCGATTGGCTTATAGTGCGGAGTGCCCATTCGACGAGGAGATTTGCAATGAAACTGCAGGCCAACGGTCCGTTTGAAGTGAAGCTGAATCCGGAATCGCTGAGTAGCGTCGCGGAAAACACCGGGCTCGGCCGCATGTCGCTCGACAAGCAATTTCACGGCGACCTCGAAGCCGTCAGCCACGGCGAGATGCTCGCGTTTCGAAGCAGTGTTCAGGGCTCCGCGGGCTACGTCGCGATGGAAACCGTGCAAGGCACGCTGGGTGGCCGCCAAGGCAGCTTTGTCCTGCAGCACAGCTCCACCATGACCCGTGGGCAGCCGAAGCAATCGATCACCGTCGTGCCCGATTCCGGAGCGGGAGAATTGCTGGGGCTCTCCGGCTCGATGATCATCAACATCGACAACGGCCGGCATTCGTACATCTTCGACTACGCGTTGCCCGAATCACCGCAGTGAATCGACATCAAGAGTGCCGCTAGACGATGACGCGCTCCAGCCTCTCGCGCGCCGTACGGAAAGCAGCGGCCTCATTCATCAGCGCGTCACGAAAGCAATCGACATCGACAACCCGGCTGCGGTCGCGGACATCAGTACGTCACGCGACCGCCTCGTCACGCAGCCGAAACTGCGCGACCGCCGCGCTCAGCCGTGAACCCTGTTCGTCGAGCGACAGCGCCGCGGCCGCCGCTTCCTCGACCAGCGCGGCGTTGCGCTGCATCGTCTGCTCCATCTGGATGACCGCGGCGTTCACCTGCTCGATGCCCGACGACTGTTCCTCGAAGGCATTGCTCGTTTCGCTCATGATCGCGTTCACGCGTTCGACCGCGGCGACGAGTTCGGTCATCGCCGAGCCGGCCAGCGTGACGAGGCCGCTGCCGTCTTCGACCCGTCGCGCGGAATTGCCGATCAGATCCTTGATTTCCTTCGCCGCCGACGCGCAACGCTGCGCGAGCCCGCGAACTTCCGTCGCGACGACCGCGAAACCGCGCCCCTGCTCGCCGGCACGTGCGGCCTCGACGGCAGCGTTCAACGCGAGGATGTTCGTCTGGAACGCGATGCTCTCGATCACGCCGACGATGCCGGAGATCCGCGCGGAGCTGTGCGAAATCTCGGACATCGTCTCGACGACGCGCCGCATCGCGTCGCCGCCGCGCGACGCGATGCCGGCCGCGCCCTCGACGTAACTGCGGGCATCGCGCGCGTTGTCCGCATTCTGGCGCACGGCCGCCGTCAGTTGCTCGACGCTCGCCGCCGCCTGCTGCAGCGACACCGCCTGTTGCTCGGTGCGCGCGGACAGGTCGACGTTGCCGCTTGCGATCGTGCGGACGTCGCCGACGATCGTCTCGGTGCTCGCGCGCACCTGGTTCACGGTGTCGACGAGGCCGTCCTGCATCCGCTTCAGTGCATTCAGCAGATAGGCCATTTCGTTTGCGCCGGGAATGACGACCGTTCCGGTCAGGTCGCCTTTCGAGATCTTTTCGAATTGATCGACCGCGAGATTGATCGGCTCGATGATCGCCTTCGCGAGCACGCGCTGCGCAAAGAAGCCGACGACGAGCGCAAGCACCGCTACCGCCGCCATCCCCCACACGATCCGGTGGAAATTGACGCCGGCCGCATCGTAGCGGGCTTTTTCGCGTGCGACCTGGAACGATTCGAGCGCGTCGATCGCATCCTGGTACGCAGCGAACAGCGCCGGTGGCGCCGTGCGCTGCGTATCGAGGAAATTGAACGCGTCGTCGCCGTCGAGCTGCGACAGCGCCTTCAGGAACACGCGCTCGAGCAGCGCGCGGCGGCGGTTCTGCAGCGTGTCGAACAGCGCCTGCTCATTGGCGTCACGCACGTGCAGGCGCGTGTAGGCGTCCAGTTCGTCGTTGCTCTGCTTGAGGAGCGTATGCAGTTGCGCGATTTCCGCCTTGGCCGGCTGGCCCGCGCTGATGATCTGCGCGACGTCGCTCATGCGTTCGCGCAGCACGAGCATCCGCTCGGAGCTGGTCTTCAGGTGCAGCAGCGACGCGGTATCGTCGCGGTACATCGCCTCGAGCGAGCCATTGCTCACGTAGAGGCCGGCGATGCATGCGCCGACCACCAGCACGAGCAGCACGGTATAGCCGGCGATGGTCGCGACGAGTCCGCCACGGATGGTGAATTGTTTTCGCATGACGTTCCCTTGCGCCGACCACGCGCGGCCAGCGGCGGATGTGGATTCCGGATCACGAAAGACGAGCGCTGCATCGCAACACGCGGCGCGTGGGCTACGAACGGGTTAACGGCGGGGTCTGCGGGAAGGTTTTATCTGCACGCGACGCGAATCTTGACGATTGCGACAAATTGGGCGCGGAAGCTGCGTGCAGCCGGTGCGTTCGCTGTCGAGCGAAGCGGTGATGGCGGAGCGCCGCGGGCAGAATTCGGGCAACTGCGGACGGAAAGCGGAACCCTCGGAGCGCGCGCTGCACCGCTACCATCGGCTATCCGTCGTTGGCCAGCCTTGAACGAATCCCGTCAACCGGGAAGTCGCGCTGGTGCGTGGCAATCTGCCATGTGTTTCCCCACGGATCCTTCACCATCGCGCGCCTGTCGCCGTACGGCATGTCGGCGGGAACTTCGAGCGAGATCGCATTCGCTGCCATCGCTCGCCGATAGGTCGAATCGGCATCCTCGACATAGACGTACAGAAACGCCGGCATCGGATCGCGCAGGCCGTCTCCGCCGCTGATCATCACGACGGAATCGCCGATCCGGATTTCGGCAGGCAGCCCGGCGCGGAATTCGCCCTGTGCGCGAAACACCGTCCGGATGAACTCGATCAGGTTCTCCGGATCCCGGACGACGATTCGAGGCGTGATGGTATGCCATCCATCGGGCTGAAATTTGGTCATGTCGCGCTGCCTCCGACGAGATTTCCCGGGGTATTGTCCTCCGGGCGCCGAAGGTCTGCAAAGGGAGAGGCAACGGCCGATTGCGTTCGTCGGCAACCGGCATGGTTCAGTCGCCTGTCGGTTCCACGATCTTGCGAAATAAGCATTCCTATTCGTACCGCCTCGACTTCTCCTGATTCTCGTTACCGCGACAGATTCGATCACGGATGGCCCGGCGAGCCTCCGGCCTCGTTTCGGGCAGTTGGTGGCGATGCGGGTGCGCGGCACGCGGCGCCCGGCACCGCTACGTTTTTCAGTAGCAATCGACACCGATCTCGTTGACCATCGATGTGCGCGGTTCAATCGGCGCGCTAACCGCTAGAATTGCGGTTTTAGCCCGGAATACGCCCATGTCTTTTGCCTCGCTTGGCCTGATCGATCCCTTGCTGCGTAATGTGCAGGACCTCAATTACCAGACACCTACGCCGGTGCAGGCCAAGGCGATTCCTGCTGTGCTCGGTGGCAAGGACGTCATGGCCGCGGCACAGACCGGCACCGGCAAGACGGCGGGGTTTGCGCTTCCGCTGTTGCAACGGCTGGTGCAACACGGCCCGGCGGTGTCCAGCAACCGCGCACGTGTTCTGGTGCTGGTGCCCACGCGCGAACTGGCCGATCAAGTGCTGCAAAGCTTTATCGATTACGGCAAGGGCCTCGACCTGCGATTTCTGGCCGCCTACGGCGGTGTGAGTATCAACCCGCAGATGATGAAGTTGCGCAAAGGCGTGGATGTGCTCGTTGCCACGCCGGGCCGTTTGCTGGATCTCAATCGCCAGAACGCCGTGCAGTTCGATCAGGTACAGACGCTGGTGCTGGATGAAGCCGACCGCATGCTGGATCTGGGCTTCGCGCGCGAACTCGACGCCGTCTTTGCCGCGTTGCCCGCCCGGCGCCAGACCCTGCTGTTCTCAGCCACGTTTTCAGACGAAATCCGCACGATGGCGGCGGGCATTCTGCGCAGCCCGGTCAATATCAGCGTCAGCCCGCCCAATGCCACGGCCAGCAAGATCAAGCAATGGGTGGTGCCGGTGGATAAAAGGAACAAGCCCGACCTCTTCATGCACCTCGTGGCCGAGAACAACTGGGAGCACGCGCTGGTGTTCGTCAAGACCCGCAAAGGCGTGGATTACCTGGCGGCCATGCTGGATGAAGCGGGCTATGCGATCGACACCATCCATGGCGACAAACCGCAACCCGCGCGCCTGCGTGCACTGGAGCGCTTCAAGACGGGCGAAGTCAATATGCTGGTCGCCACCGATGTGGCTGCGCGCGGGCTGGATATCGACGACCTGCCGCTGGTGATCAACGTTGATCTGCCGATCGTGGCGCAAGACTATGTGCACCGTATCGGCCGTACCGGCCGCGCGGGCGCCAGCGGCGTGGCGGTGTCCCTGGTGTGTGCCGATGAAGCGCCGCAACTGGCCGCAATCGAAGCGCTGATCCGGCAAACGCTGCCCCGTGAAGAAGAGCCGGGTTTCGAAGCCGAACACCGCGTGCCGGAAACCAGCGCAACGGGGCAGATCATCAAGAAACCCAAAAAGCCCAAGAAGCCCAAAGTGCCGCAAGCTGCGCCGGGCGCCATGCAGGCGCCCGGCAAAAAACCGCGCCCGCAAGGTGGCGAAAACAAGCGCAAGCCGGCGGCGCAGCGTGCTGTAGCCGCGGGGAAAGGTACAAGTTCGTCCAGCGGCAACCCATTCAGCGCGCAGAAGCCACGCAGCAAACCCGCCGGCAAACCGGCTGCGGGTTCACGCAAGCCGGCTGGCAAACCCGCTGGCGGCCGCGGCAAGCGTCAACCCTGATTCGTTGGGATGAGTCACGCCAGCCTCGCAACAGGCCGGCGGTTTGCGGCCCCCGCTGGCAGGCCGCGGCGCGGCTTCGGCGCGCATCGGGTCGACGGATAACGGCACACTGTATCCAGGATTCGCAACAACTTCGCGGCCGAACGGACGTTGAAATCGTGCGCAGCGAGCGCCCGATCGAGGCCGTCTCCGGCGAATGTGGCCGCTTCTCACACGGAAGCCGTCATTTGATCGGCATCGCGAACTACCGCTTCGGGTCGTTCGGAATCACCGACCGGCTTAGGCTCTTCCTAACCTGCGCGCCATGCCAGGCATGGCGCGCAGCCACGCAGGGCCACATCGCTTCACCCGCAAGACGGACCGCCCGGCAACACAGTTACAAGATAATTATTGACGCTGGCACTATCCGGCGGTTAGTGTGTGCATCGAAGTTCAAGAAGTTCGATTGCTGTTCATCAATTGCTCGCTCCTCAGCGGTATTCGTTGTCCTCTCCCTCCTTGACGCTTCATGCGCTCTTCAACAGAGCAAATCTCCGTATTTTTTTCTCAAGGATTCTTCATGGATACCGGTATCGTCAAGTGGTTCAACGACAGCAAAGGCTTTGGCTTCATCACTCCGGACAAGGGCGGCGACGACCTGTTCGCACACTTCTCCGAAATTCGGACCGACGGCTTCAAGACGCTGGCTGAAAATCAGAAGGTGAGCTTCGAAACGAAGCAAGGCCCGAAGGGTCTGCAAGCGGCCAACATCCAGCCGCTGTAAAGTTTGAAGAACCCGGCCTCCCGAAACGGACGCCGGGTTGCAGCGACACCCTCGCGGAGCCTTTTTCTCCCAAAGTTGGCGCGATCGCTCTTAGCTGCATCTGTTTATTCAGCAGCTTGCCAAGCGCCACACGCCTCGTTGCACTTCATTCTCCCCTCTGGCTGCAAGGCCCTTTTTTCGCTTTCCGACTGCTTCAGATTCAGCTCGCAATGGCTTTGAATCGGCGCACCCGTGCATATTTCGCACGGCATGCGCGCATTCGCACATCATTATTAAAATTAAAATGCAAAACAAACGAATTCAACAATACAACGGCTATGCCGTCCAACCCTCGGCGCATCGTTTGCCCGACGGTAGTTTTTCATCCAACCTGCTGCTCGAACGCACCGATAGCTCGCGCGCCGAAGGCCGCTACCAGTTCTATTCGCTCGATTACTTCACGAGCGAAGCGCAGGCGCTGCAGCACTCGACACGCTGGGCACGCAACTGGGTCGACACGCGCGGTTGAAGGCAGCGCCCCAGTGCCGGACGCCCAACGCATCTGACGCACCGGGGCGCGCTCGACAAAGCGCGCCCAAACATCACTCGAGCCGATCGGAAGTCGACCTAAAGAACGCGCTCCAGCGCGTCGGCGAACCTTGCAACCGCACCTTCGACGTCATGCAGTTTTTCCAGGCCGAACAATCCGATGCGGAAGGTCTTGAAATCTTCAGGCTCGTCGCATTGCAGCGGAACGCCGGCCGCGATCTGCAAGCCGACATCGGCAAATTTCTTGCCTGATCGAATGCCGTCGTCGTCCGTGTAGCAGACCACGACACCCGGCGCCTGAAAACCTTCAGCCGCCACGCTACTGAAACCCTTGTCGGCCAGCAGCGCACGAATGCGCTTGCCGAGCTCGAGCTGTTCCGCTCTCACGTTGTCGAAACCGTATGCGTCGGTTTCCTTGATCACGTCTCGCAGCGTCGCGAGACTGTCCGTGGGCATCGTCGCGTGGTACGCGAACCCGCCGTTCTCGTACGCTTCCATGATCTGCAGCCATTTGCGCAGATCGCACGCGAAGCTGGTGCTGGTGGTCGCATCGATTCTTTCGCGGGCGAGCGGGCTGAGCATGACCAGTGCGCAGCAGGGTGGCGCACTCCAGCCCTTTTGCGGCGCGCTGATCAGGACATCGACGCCGCTGGCCTGCATGTCGACCCAGACCGTACCCGAGGCGATGCAATCCAGGACGAACATGCCGCCGACGGCATGCACGGCGTCGGACACCGCGCGCAAATACGCATCGGGCAACATCATCCCGGATGCGGTTTCGACATGCGGCGCAAAGACCAGATCCGGCTTGTGCTCCCTGATCGCGGCGACCACTTCGTCGATCGGGGCCGGTGCATAGGCAGCCTGCCTTCCCTGTTCGACCGGGCGCGCCTTCAGCACCGTCGTTTCGGACGGAATGCTGCCCATGTCGAAGATCTGCGACCAGCGGAAACTGAACCAGCCGTTGCGGATGACCACACACTTCTTGTTCGTCGCGAACTGCCGGGCGACGGATTCCATGCCGAACGTGCCGCTACCCGGGACGACGACGACCGACTTCGCGTTGTAGACCTTTTTCAGCGAAGCGGAAATGTCGTGCATGACGCCCTGGAAGAGCTGCGACATATGATTGATCGATCGGTCGGTATAGACCACGGAATATTCGAGGAGCCCGTCGCGGTCGACATCGGGAAGTAAGCCTGGCATGGTCGTCTCCGATACAAGATGAACAATGGCGTCGGGGCGAGCCGTATCCGTGACGGGGTACCGCTGCACCGATGCAAATTCGTTTTTTTCTCGATGAAAGCCGATTCTAACGAAGGCCGCCTGCAACTTGGCGCATATTTTGTCTGGTCTCTCGCGCACGCTTGAAGTTGCGCGGCGGCGGCCGGAGCGAAGCGCCGGCGGCCTGCGAAACGGCGCGCCCCCATGCGCGCGCAGCGACGGTATTGAACGGGAGATCGAGAACCACCGAGACGCCGGCCTGCAACACGGCGCGGACGTGATCGGCGATCACATTCTTGATGCGCGTTGCACATCGAACATAGTCGTCGATCGACAGAATCTCGCCCGGATAAAGGCGAGCAAGCGGGTTTGAGGCCAAGGCCGCGCGACAACGCGACCACACCATTCTTCCAACGCGTCCACGTCACGCCGCCCCACCACTCTCCTTCGGAAACACCCCCTTGCTCATCGCATCCAGCTGCCGGACGATCTCCGAACGCAACTCGGCCGATACCTCGACGCTGTCGAGCAATTCCGAAATCCACAGCCCGTCGGCCGCAAGCCGGCAGATCATCAGCGTCGCCGCCCGCTCCAGCGGCACGGGATCGGGCCGCGTCCATTCCCGCATCGGCACCGACCATCGCGCGCGCGTCTCCTGCTCGGTAATCATCGACGCGACCAGCACGCGCAGCACGTCGGTACTCGCCGCCGGATTGGCCGCGTCGAGCACCGCATGCAGATAAGCCCGCGCCGCCGCGCCGTCGCCGCCGGGATCCGCCGCCGTCCGCGCGGCCATTTGCGCGGCGAACCGCTCGGTCGCCTGCCCGAACAGCGCATCCAGCAGCCCCTGCTTGTTCGCGAAGTGATATTGCAGCGCGCCTTTCGTCACGCCGGCACGCTCGGCCACCGCATCGAGCGTCAATGCAGCCACGCCGTGATGCGTCGCAATCTCGGATGCGGCCGCCAGCAATTGCGCGCGCACCTGATCCGGCGCTTTTTTCCGCCGCACGCCGGCAGCGGCGACAGCCACCGGAGTAGATGATCCTTCGGATGCCCGTGCAGCGGCCGTTCCAGCCGGTTCGACAGGCGCGGACACGTCGTGTGGCGCGGGTTCAAGGCGTTTTTTCATGGTGCGGATGTTAGCACCCGGGGGTCTCGATATAAACATTCCGGCTGGATGGTATGATCCGCTGCATGAACAAACCCGCCCCATCCCCCTGGTCCGCGCTCGACACCGCCATCGCCCGTGGACGCGACGCGCTCGTGCGTCTTCAGCAGCCCGACGGCAGCTGGTGCTTCGAACTCGAATCCGACGCGACGATCACCGCGGAATACATCCTGATGATGCATTTCATGGACAGGATCGACGACGTCCGCCAGCAGAAGATGGCGCGCTACCTGCGCGCGAACCAGCGGCTCGACACGCATGGCGGATGGGATCTGTACGTCGACGGTGCACCGGACGTGTCGTGCAGCGTGAAGGCATATTTCGCGCTGAAGGCGGCCGGCGACAGCGAACACGCGCCGCACATGGTCCGCGCGCGCGACGCGATCCTGAAGCTCGGCGGCGCGGCGCGCTCGAACGTGTTCACGCGCATCCTGCTCGCGACGTTCGGCCAGGTGCCGTGGCGCGCGGCGCCGTTCATGCCGATCGAATTCGTGCTGTTCCCGAAGTGGGTACCGATCTCGATGTACAAGGTCGCGTACTGGGCGCGTACGACGATGGTGCCGCTGCTCGTGCTGTGCTCGCTGAAGGCGCGCGCCCGCAATCCGCGCAACGTTTCGATCCGCGAGCTGTTCGTCACGCCGCCGGACCAGGAGCGTCACTACTTCCCGCCCGCGCGCGGCATGCGCAAGCTGTTCCTCGCGCTCGACCGCACGGTCCGCCATCTCGAGCCGCTGATGCCGATGCGCCTGCGCCGGCGCGCGATCCGCCGCGCGGAGGCGTGGTGCGCGGAACGCATGAACGGCGAGGACGGGCTCGGCGGCATCTTCCCGCCGATCGTATACAGCTACCAGATGATGGAAGTACTCGGCTACCCGGACGATCATCCGCTGCGGCGCGATTGCGAAAACGCGCTGGAAAAGCTGCTGGTCACGCGGCCCGACGGCAGCGTGTATTGCCAGCCGTGCCTGTCGCCGGTATGGGACACCGCATGGAGCACGATGGCGCTCGAGCAGGCGCGCGGCGTGGCAGTGCCGGAAGGCGGCGAGCCGGCCGGCGCGCTGCGCGAACTCGACGAACGGATCGCGCGCGCGTACGACTGGCTGGCCGGGCGCCAGGTGAACGACCTGCGCGGCGACTGGATCGAGAACGCGCCGGCCGATACGGCGCCGGGCGGATGGGCCTTCCAGTACGCGAACCCGTACTACCCCGACATTGACGACAGCGCACTCGTCACCGCGATGCTCGATCGCCGCGGCCGCACGCATTGCGACGCCGACGGCACGAACCCGTATGCGCCGCGCGTCGTGCGCGCGCTCGACTGGATGCGCGGGCTGCAATCGCGCAACGGCGGCTTCGCGGCCTTCGACGCCGACTGCGACCGCATGTACCTGAACGCGATCCCGTTCGCCGATCACGGCGCGCTGCTCGATCCGCCGACCGAAGACGTGTCGGGCCGCGTGCTGCTGTGCTTCGGCGTGACGAAACGCGCGGACGACCGTGCGGCGCTCGCGCGCTGCATCGACTACGTGAAGCGCACGCAGCAGCCCGACGGCAGCTGGTGGGGCCGCTGGGGCACGAACTACCTGTACGGCACGTGGAGCGTGCTGGCCGGCCTCGCGCTCGCCGGCGAGGACAAGTCGCAGCCGTACATCGCCCGCGCGCTCGACTGGCTGCGCGCACGGCAGCACGCGGACGGCGGCTGGGGCGAGACGAACGACAGCTACATCGACCCGAAGCTCGCCGGCACCAATTCCGGCGAGAGCACGTCGAACTGCACCGCGTGGGCGCTACTCGCGCAGATGGCGTTCGGCGACTGCGAATCCGATTCGGTGAAGCGCGGCATCGCGTATCTGCAGTCGGTGCAGCAGGACGACGGTTTCTGGTGGCACCGCTCGCACAATGCGCCGGGCTTTCCGCGCATCTTCTATCTGAAGTATCACGGCTATACCGCGTACTTCCCGCTGTGGGCGCTTGCGCGTTATCGGCGGCTTGCGGGCGCTGCGTCATCGCCGGGCTCGACCGTGCGCGGTACGATGGCAGTGGAAACAACCGACACGGCAGTCGCCTGAGCGACTGCCGCGCCGGCGCGCTCCACTCCACCCAACTCGACGAAGCATGCCGATCATGATCGACGTTTCATCCATTACCGACGCACTCACCCCGAGCGGCGAGCCGACGCAGTACCGCGTGTCGCCCGAGAAGCTGATTTCGGGCGATCCGCTGCAAACGCTCACGCCCGGCTTCGCGAGCCCGTGCGGCCGTTTCTCGACCGGCATCTGGGAAAGCACGCCGGGTTGCTGGCATGTCGCCTACACCGAAGCGGAATACTGCGAGATCCTGGCAGGCACGTCCGTGATCACCGACCTGGAGGGCAACAGGAAGACCCTGCGTGCCGGCCATCGTTTCGTGATTCCGCCGGGCTTTCGCGGCACGTGGGAAGTCGTCGAGCGCACGCGCAAGATCTTCGTCGCGTACGACGAGCAACCGCCCGAGTAAGCGGCGGCGCTTCGTCCGTCGCTGGAAGCGTTACCGGCCGTCGCCGAGCGACTCGAGAATCCGGTATGCCGTCTTCACGCGATCCTCGATCGGGAAGCTGCGGTTCGCGAGCATCACGATCGCGATCCGCTTCGCGGGGACGAACGCGACATACGTGCTGAAGCCGTTGGTCGAGCCCGTCTTGTTGATCCATGTGTCAGGGTTCGGCGCGAGCGGCGGCTTGATCGCGCTGGCCGGCGTCGCATCGAACAGCATCTTCGGCGCGTTGCCTTCGAGCAGCGTCGGCAGCGCGACCGGATACGGATACTGCTCCCAGATCAGATCCTGCGTCAGCGGCCCCGCGCGGAAATAGCCGGTGTGCGTGCGCTCGATCGCGCGCTGCAGCCGCGGCGCCGTTTCGACCAGCCCCATGTTCGCCTGCACGAAACGCAGCAGGTCGGCCGCCGTGGTCCGGACGCCGTATGCTTCCTGCCACAGCATGCCGCCCGTCATCCGGATCGGCTTGCCGTCCTGCGTATAGCCCTGCGCATAGTCGGCCGTGCGCGCATCGGGCACGTTGATATACGTGTGCGTCATCCCGAGCGCGGGAAAGAGCCGCTGCTCCATCAGCACCGAGAAATCGCGGTTCATCGCCTTCGCGGTGAGCCACCCGAGCATCCCGATCGCGACGTTCGAATACGTGCGGCGCGTGCCCGGCGCATACGCAAGCCGCCACGCGTCGAGATAACGGATCAGGCCGGCATCGTCGCGGACGCTGTCGGGCACCTGCAGCGGCATGCCGCCGGGCGTGTGCGTACCGAGCTCGAGCAACGTCACGCCGCCGAACGGCTTGCCCTGCAGCGCGGGCAGGTACTTGGCCGCAGGGTCCGACAGCGACAGCTCGCCGCCCTCCTGCGCGTCGGACGCGAGCGTCGCGGTCAGTGTCTTGCTGACGGAGCCGATCTCGAACAGCGTGTCGCCGGTGACGGGCTTGCCGGTTTGCGTCGACATCACGCCGTAGTCGAACACGTAGGGCTTGCCGTCGGCGACGATGCCGATCGCCATGCCGGGAATGGCGTACTGCTTCATCAGCGGCGCGACGTGGCGGGTCACGGTTGCGTGGATGTCGTTCTGCGTGAATGCGGCCGCGCGGCCGGCCATGGCGGTGGCGCACGCGGCGACCAACAGGGTCGCGGCGAAGCGTGTCGCGTTGGATCGCATGGTTGCGGTTCCTTCGATATCGGATGGTTGCATGGACAACAGATTCGGCCGCGCCGCGCGGAAATCACGGCGGCCGGCCTGTCGAAGCAGGACTATCCATTACCGGCCGGCCGCGAACAATCGACGATATGTTGCGCGAGCCTAAAGAAAAACTTATGAGATACGCGAAGCGCCGGATTGCAACGCGGCAATCGCGAGCCGTTCGCCTGCTTGCCGTAAAAACCTGTCGGTTTTAACAGCATTCAATCCGACGGCCGAATGGCGCTGCACCGAAAATCGATGAAAAAGAGATAAGTCTTGTCAGATCGGCAACCGCCGGCGCGCCGCGCGATTGATTCGCCCGCGCGGATCGCAGTAAACTCGCGGCAGCAAAAAATAAAATCCATCCTGAGAGAAACCATGAATCGCCATTCCTCGATCGCCCGCTCCCGCGTCGTTGGCCGCTGCGCGGCCGCGTGATCTTCACGCGTCGACCGACCTGCATCGGGCACCCGCGATACCGCCGCGTATCGCGCCCGCATGCCCTCCAGCATACAAGCCAAAAACCTCCAGGGTGCCGCCCGCGGACGCCCTGCCTGACCGGAGAGTGACCCCGTGACCGAAACCGTCGCCGCGTCCGCCTATCGGCCGCGCGATGTCGTCAACGCGCCCGACATCAAGGCGGCCATCGCGCGCCGCAGCGCCGAGCGCGGCGATCCGGCCGACATCCGCGCGTGGCTCGGCAACCATTTCTTCCGCTGGGTCGTCGGCGCGTTCGAGCAGGCGCAGCCGCTCGATTCGCTCGCCGATTACCGCGCGCTCGTCGGCGCCGACCGGCCGGCGCCCGACTGGCTCGTGCGCCGATTCCGCACGCAACCGGCATCCGGCGGCGCCATCGGCGCGGCGGTCGAGCCGAAGCCGCTCTACTTCATCGATCCCGAGCACATGCTGCTGATCGACCGCGAGCGCGTGCTGGTCGAATTCCTGCGCTCGCGCGCCGGCACGCGGCTCGCGCAGAAACTGCAGCGCATCACGTGCGCGATGGCGCTCGACATGTGGGAGCGCGAACACCAGCGGATGCAGGCGCGCCGCGACAAGGGCTGGGTGCCGAGCAGCGGCCTCGCGCTGCGCGAGGTGCTGCGCGCGCCGAACGGGATCGTCTTCGAATTCGCCGGCGATCATGCGGCGCTGCGCGAGGAGCTGGCTTACGAGTCGTACTACATGCAGCACTGTCTCGGCCAGTTCGCGGATCGCCGCCGGCTGCGCGGCGGATACGGCGAGCAGTATGCGCAAGCCGCGCAGGACGGCCGGCTGCGCCTGTTCACGCTGCGCGGCGCGGGCAACCAGCCGCACGTGACGATCAGCCTGTCGGTGACCGGCGACGGCCTGCGCGTCGACCAGATCAAGGGCAAGCAGAACCGCCATCCGGTGCGCCGCTACGCGGACGACGTGCGCCAGTTCCTGCGCACGCTCGCGCCGCGCGGCGAGCGTCATCCGGATTGCGAGGGCATGGGCCTCGTGTTCGAGCCGGACACGCCGGGCGCGGCCACCGGCGAATGGACCTTCGTCACCGACGTGCGCTCGCCCGATCATCTGCTGAGCGTGATGAGCGAGAACTTCCACCTGATCGAGCATTTCGCGCAGCCGCCGGCCGTGCTGCAATGGCTGCTGCTGCGCAACGCGCCGTACGCGCTCGGCCAGCTCCGGCAAATCGATCCGGCCGTCGCGGCGGCCGCGCGCCACGCGTTGCCGGACGATGCGCTGCCGGCCGCGCGCGAACCGGATACACCTCGGGCCGCGGCCGCCTTCTCGATCGAGGGCATTCCGATCGATCCCGCGCTGTGCGCGGCGTTCGCGCTGCCAGCGACGGCTGCCGGGAGCCCGTCATGCTGAAACTGCTGATCGGCGCGGCCGCGCTGTGGCTCGTGTGGTACGTGTGGCGTTCGTTGCGGATCGCCGCGCGGATGGTGCGCGAAGTCGACGCCGACCAGGCCGCGGGCACCGACCGCGCGGTGCCGGTCCGGCAGACCGCCGCGGTTTCGCTCGCCCGCACGCTCGCCGACCAGGCGCCGCCGAATCGCCGCCGCTGGTCGCTCGCGCTCGCCGACATCCTGCTGATCCGCAACGGGCTGCGCTGCGATTGCGACGACCTCGTGTACACGCTGCCCGACACACAGCGCGAACAGCTCGCCCGCCAGTTGCGGCGCGAACTCGACCTGCCGGCCGACCTGCCCGAGTGGCAGATCGTGCAGCGCGTTCCACCGATCCTCGCGGGCTGGATACGCGGCGTCGGCCGCTCGCACGAAGGCTTCTACGAACAGCTTGCGGCCGTCGGGCGCGTGCGCGACGCGCTGGCGTTCGATTGCGCGCGCACCGCGTTTCTCGTGCGCTGCATCGCGCTGCTCGGCTGGGCGTCCGAACCGCAGGCGTGGGTGGTGCTGCTGCTCAATGCGCAGCGCGCGCAGGACAGCTTCGACAGCTGGGAAGACTTCGGCCTCGCGTATGCGCGGGCGCGCCAGCACTGGTTGCGCGGCAGCGGCCAGGACGGCCCCGCGTCGTCGCGCGCCACGCAGGAAGTGCGCGAGCACCTGCGCAATCCGTCCGGAAACTGGCTTTCGCTGCCGTGGAAGCGCTACCGCATCTTCGATCCCCAACCCGTTTCGTCATGACCGCCGACACCGACATGTCCTCCGCTCCCGCCGCCCTGATTCCGCCCGCGAAGTCCCGATGGTTCATCTGCGACGTCGACGCGCTGCTGCGCGCGGGCGATTTTGCCGCGCTCGACACGCAGCTCGACGCCGCGCTCGCCGCCAGCTTCGCCGACCGCACGGCCGAGGCGCTGTACGTCGACGCGCTGCCGGCCGATGTGCAGCCGTGCATCGAAGCCGGCGCCGAAGGCCTCGCGCGCCTGCGCGCCTGGCAGGCCGCGAACCCGCAATCCGCGCACGCGTGGCTGTGCGAAGCGCATTACTGGCACCACTGGGCGTACGAGTATCGCGGCTCCGGCTGGGCCGGGACGGTGACCGAAACCGGCTGGATCTGCGCGCATGCGTGCGCAACGTTGACGATCGTCGCCGCGCTGCGCGCGCTCGTGCTCGCGCCGACGATGTGGAGCGCGCCGAAGGTGATCTTCACGAGCGTGTCGTCGTTCGACGAACCCGAGTGGCTCACGCAGCTCGTGCAACAGCGCCGCTGGCCCGTGACCGAGCTGCACCTGAACGTCGGCGCCCACGACGAGGCCACGCGCGCCGAACTGCAGGGCATGCTCGCGCGTTCGGGGCTGAACCCCGACGTACCCGTCGCCTGCCCGGCGGAATTTCCGGAAGCGCTGCCCGGCCCCGTCCAGGGCAGGAAGCTGCGCAAGGGCAAGTGGTACTGGATGGAAGCGACGCTGCACATTCACCCGCACCAGTTTTTCTCGATGCGCACCTTCATCTGGTACATGCAGCCGCGCTGGGGCGGCTCGCACGACCACGTCCGCGCGTTCGTCGATTCCGACGCGTGCGCGCACCTCGACGCGGTCGAGAAGGACCGGCTGCGCCACGAGATCTGGCGCGACGACCATATCGGCAATACGCTCGATTCGAATGACGACGACGACGATGCACGCCGCGCAATGGCCGCGACGCTCGCGCGCGCCAAGGCCGCGCTGCATCCGTATCACCGCTGGGAAACGCTGCACTGGCTCGCGCACAGTCATTTCATGCGCAGCGAATACGAGCAGGCTTACGCGCGCCTGCAGGAAGCCGAGCGCGATCAACCGATCAACGACAACCACGCGATGGCAATGGGCGTACGGCTCGCGCTCGACCTCGATCCGCAGGGCACCTGGCTGACCGGCGCGATCGAGCGCGCATCGGATGCGCGCGCATGCACGTCGGCGATGATCCTGCGCGGCTATGCCCATCGCACCGGCACGTTCGGCTTCGCGCAGGACGACGCACGCGGCGATGCGTGGCTCGAAGCCGCGCGCGTGAACGAGCCGGGCTCGCTCGCATGGAACCAGCTCGCGTCGGCGATGCGCGACGAAGGCCGTCGGCCCGCCGATGCGGTCGCGCTGTGCGAACTCGGCTATGAAGCGGGCGGCGATTCGTGCGGCTACCTGCTCGGCTGCTTCTACGAAGACGGCATGCACGTCGCGCAGGATCTGTATCGCGCCGCCCATTACTTCCGCGAGTCGGTCGACGACGGCGGCAACATGGCCGCGTACCAGCTCGCGTTTGCGTACTATCACATCGCGGGCGCCAGCAAGGACGAAGCCGAACGATCGCGCATGCAGGTCGAAGCCGTCGAAGCCGCGCGCATGGCGCACGAGATGGGGCATACCGAGGGCCTCGAGACGATGCTGATGTTCATCGCCGACGTCGACGATCTCCCGTCGCGCCATCGTTACGTCGACGAACTGCGCCGCCATGCGGAAGGCGGCCATCCGGCGGCAATGGCTGCGCTGTCGTCGATCCTGGCCGACAGCCGCGACAAGTCGCTCTACAACTATCGAGAAAGCGTGCGCTGGATCATGGGCGCCCAGGCGATCGCGCCGGACGACGAATACGTGCGCAACATCACGCGCCTGCGTCACGAGGACGGGATGCTCGGCAAGCTGCTGTACAAGCTGCACCGCAAGCAGATCAAGGCACACGAGATCCCCGGCAACGACAACGCGATGGTCTGAGCACGGGCGACCAACGCGCGCGCCCATCGACGGCGCGCGCGGGCCGTACGAGCGGTCAGCCCGGCAGCCGGTCGAGGAAGGCCAGCATCGCCGCGTTGAATCGTGCGGGCCGCTGCAGCGGCGCGAAGTGGCTCACGCCGGGCAGGATCGTCAGCGTCGCGCCCGGAATCGTGCGCGCCAGATACGCCGCATGCTCGGGCCGGATGAATTCGTCGTGCTCGCCCTGCACGATCGTCACCGGCACCGCGATCGCCGCGAGATCCTGTGCGCTGTAATTCGGTTGCGTGCGCATCATTTCGCTGACGGCCGCGACGAATGCGTCGAACTGGTCCGGCGTTGCGGACAGTTGCGCGTAGTCCTTCCGGTGCCGCGCGAAGCAGCGGTCGATCAGCAGGCTCGGCACCATTTCCTTCGTGCCGCCCGGGTCCATGTTGCACGCGAAGAAGAACACGCCGGCCGCGCGCTCCGGCGCGCGGGCCGCCAGCACGAGCGCGGTGCATGCGCCGTCGCTCCAGCCGACGAAGCGCGCGCGGTCGACGTGCAGCGCGTCCAGGACCGCGAGCACGTCCGACGCCATGCGTTCATAGGAATACGGTTGGTCGTCGCGCGTACTGCGGCCGTGGCCGCGGCTGTCGATCAGGATCGCGCGGTAGCCGGCCGCGAGCAGCGCCGGCACCTGGTTGCCCCAGTTGCCGCCGTGGCCGAGGCCGCCGTGCAGCAGCACGACCGGCGGGCCGTGGCCGAACGACGCGTGCCAGATGCGCGCGCCGTCGTGTTCGAGCCATCCTTCGGCATCGGCCGCAGGCAGCGGCGCGCCGCCGTGCGCGTCGAAGCGGACGAGTTCGTCGTCGTCGAGTTCCGCATGCATCGTTCTGCCGTCCTTTCGAGGGAGACGAGCTTGCGATTGTAATGCGCGCGGCCGACGCGGCATCGACGGCCGCGCGCAGCCGGAAACCGTCAGGCCTGCGTCGACACCAGCCCGCCCGCCGACGAGCCGCCCGAGTTCTCGATCGCCGCCGCGAGCTGCGAGATCGCCGTCGCCAATGCCGCCGAGATCGCGCTGGCTTCCGCGCTCAGCGACTGCTGTTCGACCGCCGCGGCCGGGTCGTCCTTCGCGCGCTGGGCCGCGCTCGCCATCTGCCGCTCGAGCGTCGCGAGCTGCTTCTGCAACCGCTCGATCAGCGCCTTCAACTGGCTGACTGCCGGGCTTTCCGACGACGCGCCCGATGCGCCGAGCGTTTCGCCGGTGCCGCCGGTCGAACCCTTCGTGCCGCTCGCGCCGGTGGTGCTCGTGGTGCCGGTGGTGCCAGCGGTATCCGTTGAGCCGTCGGCGGATGACGTCGCGGCCGATGCGCCCGGGCTGTTTGCTGTAACGCTGCCGTCCGCCAGCGGGGATCGCGCGGTCGTGGAAAAATCGATCTGCATCGTGTCGGTCCGTATGTCGGTAAACAAATCGTGACGGGGTGGCATGAAATGCCTTCCGACTCGTTTACGGCATTCGTCATACGAAACTTGAGCATCGGGGTCGGACGGATTCTTCGATAGATCGCAGCACTCAAGTCGCGAAAGGGCCAGATTGGCAGCAAAACGACGCTGGTAAAATTGCCGCTTTGCCGGGCGGATCCGCGCGTCGACGGCCTGCGGGCACGGTCGCGCAACGCCGCCGGGTTCGACTCCCGCCCTTCCGGGCGCGGCACGTGCGCGTGCCGCGCTGCCGTCGCGGCTTCGCGGGTCGCCCTCTCCGTCCGCCTTCGTGCACCGCTCGCCGGTCGAGCGGCGAACGCCGTGCGGCACTCACTTCATTACGCATTCGAGGAACACACGATGGCCCGCATCGGCGCCTTCTGCATCACGACGTGGCTTGCCGCCGCGATTCTCTACTTCGGCCAGCATTCCGTTGCAATGATTGCGCTCAGCGGTGTCGTCGTATTCGGCGGGTTCGATCTGCTGCGGCCGTAACGCGCATCGCGACGACGGCGCGCACGCTGCTCGCGCAACATCACGGGCTTGAATTCGGCTCGTTCACCCCGGAGCTGCACGTCGTCTTCGATCGTGCAACCCGCCGCTTGCTGCGTTGCAGCGGCGTCGAAGCAGGTCGCGCATCGACAGGCGCCCCGCGCGTCAGCGTGGCAACGTCCTCAACGAAGACGGCCCGCCGGTCAACGCGATACGCTTGCCCGTATCGCGCAGCTTGCCGCCTTCCACCGCGTAAAGCGCCAGTTGCCGCTCGACATTGAACTGCACGATCACGTGCCGGCTGTCGGCGGTAAACACGATGCCCTGCGCGGCTTCGCCGCCGGGCAACTCGCTGGTCTGCACGGCCTGCCCGTCGCGGATCTCGAACAGCAGCACCTTGCCGAGCTTGCGGCGGCCCGGATTGTCGGGCGTCAGGTTCGAGCCGTCCATCGCCTGCACGGCGATCCATTTCCCGTTCGGCGAAATCGCGACGCCTTCCGGCAGCGACGGCACCGTTAGGTACTGGACCGTCCGGAACGGCACGCGCGACACGTCGATCAGCGCGACCGTATCGGCGTCGCCCGCGAGCGTGCCCGTATAGCCCGGCAGCCCCGCGAGCCCGACGTTGCTGACGACCGCCCAGCGGTTGTCGCTCGACACGTCGATCGTGTAAGGCGCGACGCCCGTGCTCAGACGCGCGCCGCTGTCGGTCACCTTGCCGTCGTCGACGTTCAGCACCGCGACGCCCTGCTCGTCGCGCAGCGACACGAGCGCATGCTTGCCGTCGTGCGTGAAGCTGATCCCCGCGAGTCGCTTCTTGCCGATCTTCAGGTTGCCGTCGAGCATCACGTGCGTGCCGTCGATGCGCAGGATCGATACGCTGCCGTCGACATTGGCGACAAGTGCGAGCCGGCCCGACCGGTCGATCGCGATCCCTTGCGGATGCGTGCCGAGCTCGATGCGCGTGATTGCGGGCGGTGCCGCGTCGAGATTCACGACCTGCAGGAACGTGTCGAACACGAGCTGCTTCGCGGCCGCGTCGTAGCGCGTCGGCGCACCGACGAGCGCGAGCTTCGCGTCGGGCGTGATCGCGACGGCCTGCGGCGGCCCCTGGATGCCGTTCTCGACGTCGACCTGCAATGCGACTTTCGGCGGGAACGTGCTGGCATCGAGCAGCGTCAGCGTGTCGGCGGGCGGCGACGCAAGGAAAGTGTCGCGGCCCTCGACGCGCTGGTACTTGCCGTCGTTGCCGGACACGATCCAGTCGGCGGCGTGCACGGCGACGGCCGTCGTGGCGAGGGTCAGCGCGGCGAGCAGGCGCGCGCTGCGCAGGCGGAAAGGATTCGAATGCATGGCGGTCGATTCTCCGGATCGGTTGCGGACGCAATGGATTGCACGACCCTGCTGCTCGACGGGCCGCTGCCATCGCATGATGCCCGAAAGCATGCAAATCCGGCGTCTCGCGCCCCGCTCCGTCAGGCCGCCGGTGACGCGCCCGGCCCCCACCGATCGACGTTGTCGAGCGGATACACGGGCCGCGCAAGCCGCTCGTAGCGAAACAGCCCGTAGTCCGAGCCCGTCACGCCGCGGCTGTCGCATTCGACCAGCGCAGCCGCGATCGGCACGAACACCGGCCGGCAATACATCCGCGATTTCAGCAGCAGGAAGCGCGCACGGCGCGGGTCGACGCCGACGCTCTCGAACACGCCGAGATCCCACGGCTCCTGCGTGCGCTCGGTGACGACGAGCGTCGCCGCGCCGATGTCGAGCACGGCCGTGCGGCCCATGTATGCGCGCTGGCCCGTGTAGGTCGGCCCCGTGATCACGTATTCGCCGTCGGTAATCGCGCGCACGACGCCGGTCGCGCGAAACGGTTCGCGCCGCACGCCGCCGTGCGACGGCAGCCGGTTGCCGACCGGCACCGTGACGGCCGCGCCGACACCCGCATCGATCAGTGCCGCGACGGTTTGCGGGTCGCACAGCGGCCCGCTGACGATGCCGTCGAGCCCCTGCGCGAGCGCTTCTTCGAGCAGGTCCATCGTGTCGCACGGGCCGCCCGACATGCAGTTGTCACCGTGATCGAGCATCAGCACCGGGCGGTCCGCGCCGCGCGCGAGCGCCGCGGCCTGCGCGACCGATTCCGCGAGCGGCGCGCTGCGGTAGACGAATTCGTCGCGTGCGTCCCAGATCTGCCGCGCGATACGTTCGGCGACGGCATCGGCCGCCGCGCGGTCACCGTCGCCGACCACGACGACGCTGATGCAAGGCGCGGGAATATCCGCGAGCGAGAAACCCGAAAGCACCGACACGGCGAGCACGCCGCCGACCTCGGCCTCGGCCGCGCGCGCGGCCTCCACCGCGCGCCGCATCGCGCCTTCGGCGCTCGCGCTGCGCAGCGTCGACGTCATCAGCGGCGGTTGCCGCCACGCAAGCACCGGCCGTGCGCGACCATGAAGCCGGTCGAGCAGCACGCGCGCCGCGTGCTCGCCCGTCTCATACATGTCGACGTGCGGATAGGTCTTGAAACTGACGATCACGTCCGCGTGGTCGATCATCTTCTGCGTGACGTTCGCGTGCAGGTCGAGCGCGACCGCGATCGGCGCGTCGGGCAGCGCCGCGCGCACGCGCGCGAGCAGGTCGCCCTCGCCGTCCGCGCTCTGCTCGGCGACCATCGCGCCGTGCAGGTCGAGCATCACCGCATCGCAGCCGGACGCGGCCGCGACGATCGCGTCGCAGATCGCCGCATACGCATCGGCCGCAACCGGCCCGCTCGGGTTCGCGGCCGCCGACACCGGCGTCACGATTTCAGCGCCTTCACGCGCGGCCGCATCGATGAACGCAGCCATCGCGGTGCGCATCCCGTGGTTCGCGCGATACGCGTCGTCGCCCCAGTCGGGGCCGTTGCGGCCGAACGCGGCGAGCGGCGTCGGCACCGGCGAGAACGTGTTGGTCTCGTGGTTCATCCGGGCGATCAGGATCTTCATCGCGCGTCACCTTCCACGATCCCGGCAGCGCCCAGCATCGCCTGCAGCAGCACGTTGCAGCCGGCTTCCAGATGCGCGGGATCGGCGTCCTCGATCTCGTTGTGGCTGATCCCGTCCTTGCACGGCACGAAGATCATCGCGGTCGGCGCGACGCGCGCGAGATACACGGCGTCGTGGCCCGCGCCGCTGATCACGTTCATCGACGACAGCCCGAGCGCGCTCGCGCCGGCCCGAACCTGCTCGACCAGCGTCGCATCGAACGGCTGCGGCGGAAAGTACACGACCTGCTCGACGTCGATTCGCATGCCGGCCGATGCGCCCAGGTCGGCGCACGTCGCGCGCAGTTCCGCATCCATCGCCGCGAGCGTCGCATCGTCGGCCGCGCGCAGGTCGACGGTCAGCGTCACGCGGCCAGGAATCACGTTGCGCGAATTCGGGTACACGTCGACCCAGCCGACCGTGCCGCGTCCGTGCGGCGGATGCGCGCGCGCGATGCCATTCACCGCGCGCACGAGATCGGCCGCGACCAGCAGTGCGTCGCGCCGCAGCTCCATCGGCGTCGGGCCCGCGTGCGCCTCCATCCCGTGCACGGTCACGTCATACCAGCGCTGCCCGAGCGCGCCCTCGACCACGCCGATCGTCGTGTCGTGCGCCTCCAGCACCGGCCCCTGCTCGATATGCGCTTCGAAATACGCGCCGACCGGATGCGCGTCGCACCCATCGTCCGCGTCGTCCACATCGCCCGCATAACCGATCGCGACGAGCGCGTCGCGCACCGACACGCCGTCGCGATCGCACTGCGCGAGCGCATGGTCGAGCGTGAACGCGCCCGCGAATACGCCGGAGCCCATCATCACGGGCACGAAGCGCGAGCCTTCCTCGTTGGTCCAGACGGCGACCTCGAGCGGCGCACGCGTGCGCACGCCCGCATCGTCGAGCGTGCGCAGCACTTCGAGGCCCGCGAGCACGCCGTAGTTGCCGTCGAACTTGCCGCCGGTCGGCTGCGTGTCGATATGGCTGCCCGTCGTCACGGGCGGCAGGTCGTCGCGTTCGCCCGCACGCCGCGCGAAGATGTTGCCGATCGCGTCGACCCGCACCGTGCAGCCGGTTTCCTTCGCCCATGCGACGAACAGGTTGCGCGCGTCGCGATCGAGTTCGGTGAGCGCGAGTCGGCACACGCCCCCTTTGTCGGTCGCGCCGATCCGCGCGAGACGCATCAGGCTGTCCCACAGCCGCGCGCCGTCGACGCGCAAGCCGGACGCCGCGACGCCCGGTGTCGAATCCTGAACTTGCATCGATGGAATTCCTCGCAATGAAAAGGCACGGCGCTTACGCGACGCCGACGCCCAGATAACGGTCCTTCACCTCGTGATCGGCGGCGAACGCCGCGTTGCTGCCTTCGTAGACGATCACGCCCTGTTCGATCACGAAGTGGCGGTCCGCAAGCTGCGTGCACACTTCGAGGTTCTGTTCGACGAGCAGGATCGCGACGCCGGCCGCCTTGATCCGCTTCAACTGCTCGACGATCTCCTCGACGATCACCGGTGCGAGCCCCTCGACCGGCTCGTCGAGCATCAGCAGCCGCGGGTGGTTCATCAGCGCGCGGCCGATCGCGAGCATCTGCTGCTCGCCGCCCGACAGCTGCGCGCCGCCGTTGCCGCGGCGCTCCTTCAGGCGCGGAAAGATCCGGTAGATGTCGTCGAGCTGCCACGGCGAATCGCGGCGCGCGCCGAGCCGCAGGTTTTCCTCGACCGACAGCAGCCGGAAAATCCCGCGATGCTCGGGCACGAAGCACAGGCCGCGCGCGGCGATCCGGTGCGCGGGCTGCCCGGCGATCGGTTGGCCCGCGAACGTCAGCGTGCCGCCGGTCGGCGCGACGACGCCCGCGATCGTCTTGAGCGTCGTCGACTTGCCCGCGCCGTTGCGGCCGAGCAGCGTCACCGTCTCGCCTTCGTTCACGTTCAGCGTAATGCCCTGCAGCACGTGGCTCTTGCCGTAGCACGCATGGACCTCCTTCACGTCGAGCATCATGCGCGGCCTCCCGTGATCATGTTGCCGAGATACGCACTGCGCACGCGCTCGTCGCCGCGAATCGCGTCGGGTTTGCCTTCGACCAGCACGCGGCCCTGCTGCATCACCGTGATCGTGTCCGAGATGTCCATCACGATTCCCATGTTGTGTTCGATCAGCACGACCGTGTAGTCGTCGCGCAGGCCGCGGATCAGCGCCTTCATGTCGTCGAGATCGTCGATCCCCATGCCCGACGTCGGCTCGTCGAGAAAGATCGCGCGCGGCCGTGCCGCCAGCGCCATCCCGACCTCGAGCCGGCGCTGCTGGCCGTGCGACAGCACGCCGGCCGCCGTGTCGGCGAAGCGCTGCAGGCCGAGCCGCTCGAGCACGTCGTCGACGATGCCGCCGTGCGCGAGCGCACCGCGCGGCGGCGTCCACGGATTCAGCGCGCGCCGCGATTCGACGCCCTGTGCGGCAACCCGCAGGTTCTCGCGCACGCTCAGGTTCGGAAACAGGCTCGTCACCTGGAACGAGCGTGCGATGCCGCGCCGCACGCGCTTGTGATCGGGTTCGCGCGACACGTCGTGACCGTCGAACAGGATCGAGCCCGACGTGATCGGCAGCGTGCCCGTCAGCGTATGGAACAGCGTCGTCTTGCCCGCACCGTTCGGGCCGATCACCGAATGCACGGTGCGCGGCATGATCCGCAGGTCGACGCCGCCCAGCGCCGTGAACTTGCCGTAGCGCTTGACGACGCCGCGCGCCTCGAGAATCGCTTCGCTCATTGCTGCTCCCTGGCATCAGCCGCCGTGCCTTCGGTGCGCCGCAGCTTCGCCGCGACGCGTTCGCCCAGCCCCCACAAGCCGCGCTGCATGAACAGGCTGACCGCGATCAGCACGAGGCCGAGCAGCAGCAGCCAGCGCGGCCACAGCGTCGACAGCCAGTCCGCGAACAGCACGTAGAACGCCGCGCCGAGCACCGACGCGAACAGGTTGCCCGTGCCGCCGATCACCGTCATCACGAGGATCATCTCGCTCGTGTGATAGTCGATGTTCGACAGCGGCGCGATGCCCGTCATCAACGCGTGCAGCGCACCCGCGAGGCCCGTGACCGCGCCCGAGATCACGAACGCCGCGAGCTTGAAGCGCTTCACGTCGTAGCCGGCCGCCGCCGCACGCGCCTCGTTGTCGCGGATCGCGAGCAGCGTACGGCCGAACACCGAGCGCGACACGCGCAGCAGCAGCCAGAACACCGCGACGAACAGCACCGCGACGAAGCCGTAGTAGCGCCACGGCGAATCGAGCGAAACGAACGGATGCCCGAACGCGGCGAGCGCGGGGCGCGGGATGTCGAGCAGCCCGTTGTCGCCGCCCGTGACGTCCGGCGTCGTATAGGCGAGAAAGTAGAACAGTTGCCCGAACGCGAGCGTCAGCATCACGAAATAAGTGCCGCGCTGCCGGATCGAGAACCAGCCGACGAGCGCCGCCGCGACGGCGCCAAGCACGGCGGCCGACAGCAGCGCGACGCTCACCGACGCAACGCCGCGCGTCAGCACGAGCCCCGCCGCATAGCTGCCGAGCCCGAAGAAGATGCCCTGCCCGAACGACAACAGCCCCGTATAGCCGAGCAGCAGGTTGCAGCCGAGCGCGGCGAGCGCGAACACCAGCACTTCGGTGGCGAGCGAGCCCGAACTCAGCACGACCGGCAGCACGCACACGACGGCCACCGCAAGCCAGCCTTCCGGCCGCTGCAGCACGCCGCGCCACGGCTGCGCGCGTTGCGAGGCCGCCGCCCCCGGCGGCAGCGGTTTCGACGATTCGATCATGCAGCCCTCCCCAGCAATCCGTTCGGACGCAGCAGCAGCACGGCCGCCATCGCGACGTAGATCATCAATCGCGCGCCTTCCGGCCACAGCGTGCTCATCAGGCTCTGCACGATGCCGACCAGCAGCCCGCCGACGAGCGCGCCGAGAAAATTCCCCATCCCGCCGACGACGACCACGACGAACGCGACGCCGAGCGCCTCGATGCCCATGAACGGATCGACGCCGCGGATCGGCGCGGCGAGCACGCCCGCGAGCGCCGCCGTCGCCGCGCCGAGCGCGAACACGAGGCTGAACACGCGCGTCACGTTGATGCCGAGCAGCGAGACCATCTCCGTCGATTCGCTGCCCGCGCGCACCGTGCTGCCGAGCCGCGTGCCTTCGAGCACCCACCACAGCAAGGCGGCGAGCACGGCCGTGAAGCCGATCACGAACAGCCGGTATTTCGGGTAGACGAAGCCGCCCCAGATCACGACGCCGTTCAGCGCGTCGGGCGGCGGGACGTTGTCGCCGAGCGGGCCCCATGCGAGGATCGCGCACTCCTGCAGCACGAGCGCGAGCCCGACCGTCGCCAGGATGTGGAATTCATGCTGCTGCGCGTACACATGACGCAGCACGAGTTTTTCGACGCCCCATGCGAACGCACCGACGACGAGCGGCACGACCGCGAGCGCGACCCAGAAATTCGCCGACCATTGCAGCGCCTGGTAGCAGAGATACGCACCGAGCAGGTAGAACGCGCCGTGAGCGAAATTCACGAAGCGCAGCAGGCCGAATACGATCGACAGGCCGACGGCGAGCAGGAAATACAGCATGCCCACGCCGATGCCGTTGACGATCTGCAGCAGATAGACGTTCATGGCTTCCGTGTCGGAAAGGAAGGTAACGGACGTCCGCGGCGCACGATGGCCGCGGACGCATGCACGGCGTCACGCGAGCTTGCAGCCCGTCTTGTCGACCGGCAGGAACGACTGGCCCGAGCTGACGATGTCGGCATAGTCGTCCGCGCTCTTCATCCGGCCCTTCGGCTTGCCCTTCAGCAGGTAGTAGTTCTTCAGCACCTGGTGGTCGGCCTTGCGGATTTCCTCCGGGCCCGTGAGGCCGTCGTACTTCATGCCTTCCATCGCCGCAACGACCTTCTTCGGATCGGCGCTGCCGGCCTTCACCATCGCGTCGAGCAGGATCTTCGAGCAGATGTACGAACCCGCGAGGCTGTAGTTCGGGTTCGCCTTGAACACGGCGTTCGTGCGCTTCACCAGGTCGCGGTTCAGCGGCGAATCGATGCCGTGCCAGTACTGCGCGCCGAAATACACGCCGTCGCAGATGTCGGGCCCGAGCGCCTCGAACTGCTCGAGGCCCGATGCCCACGCGAGCAGGATCGTGCAGTTGCGCTTCATCCCGAAGCTGACGGCCTGGCGCAGCGTGTCCGACGACTGCGAGCCGAAGTTCAGGATCAGCAGCACGTCCGGCTGCGCGGCCGCTGCGTTCGTCAGGTAGCCGCTGAACTCCTTCTCGGCGAGCGAGTGGTAGCTGTTGCCGACATGCTCGATGCCCTTTTCCTTGAAGATCGCTTTCGCGGCCGACAGCAGGCCGTCGCCGAACACGTATTGCGGCGTGATCGTGTACCAGCGCTTCGCCTTCGGCAGCATCTGGATCAACGGGCGCACCGTCTGCTCGATCGCGCCGAAGGTCGGCACCGACCAGCGGAACGTCGCGGCGTTGCAATCCTTGCCGGTGATTTCGTCCGCGCCGGCCGTCGTGATGAACACGCCGTCCGCCTTCTGGACTTCCTTGCCCATCGCCAGCGATTCGGACGACAGGATGCCGCCCGCGAAGAAGCGCACGCCCTTCTGCTGCGCGATCTCCTGCACGCGCCGCACGGCGGTCGCGGGCTTGCCCTCGGTGTCGAGCGCCGTATAGGCAAGCGGCGCGCCGAGCACCTTGCCGTATTGCTTGACGGCGAGCTGCATGCCGAGATCGGCGTACTTGCCGTTGGCGGCGAACGGCCCCGACATCGGCACCGGGCACGCAAGCTGGATGGTCGAACCCTGCGCGAACGCGGCACGGGACGACATGCTGCCGAGCGCACCCGGCACGGCCGACAGTGCGGCCAGTTTCAACAGTTCTCGGCGATTCAAGTTGACGCTCCTGATAAAGGGGGACACACGCGATGCGACCGACTGCCAAACCGTGCCCACGCCCTGCAGGATGCGCGCCGCCGGTTGATCCTATTTATCATGATAAATAGAATGAACCTGATGCTAGAGTTGATCAAAATTGGTGTCAATCAGGCAAAATTCCGTACCCTGCGCCGGAACGGATCGTCGACGATGACGCGGCGCGCAGTCAGACAAAGGAGTCGTGAAGATGGTCATGGACCGAGCCAGGGCGGGCCTCGCGGTCGAAATCAAGCAGCCGAAGCGGGCCGACCTGGTCGCCGAGGAGATCAAGCGGCTGATCACCGAGAAGGACCTGAAGCCGGGCGACCGCCTGCCGCGCGAAGCCGAGCTGCAGCAGCTCTATGCAGTGAGCAAGAGCACGATCCGCGAGGCGCTGAAGTCGCTCGAGGTGCAGGGGCTCATCAAGGTCACGACCGGGCCGTCGGGCGGCGGGATGGTCGTCGAGGTGCCGCTCGACCGCACGCTGCAGCTCCTGCAGAACTACCTGTTCTTCAAGGACGTGACGATCGACGACATCTATACGGTGCGAAAGCTGCTCGAACCCGAGCTGGCGGCGGGCGCCGTGCCGCACCTGAGCGAGCGCGACTTCGCGGCGCTGGAGTCGAACATCGCGTGTTGCGACGGCGCGTCGGGCGTGCACGACCGCGGCCACATGCTGCGCCAGCGACAGGAGGACACGACGTTCCACGACATCCTCGCGGCCGCGAACCCGAACCCGTTCCTGCGATTCAGCTGCGAGCTGATCAACGAGATGATCCGGCAGTTGATCGAGTTCCGGAACGATACGCCACTCGTCGAACACAAGCGCTTCGGCGAAGCGAACGTATCGATCCACAAGGCGATCTTGCAGGCCGCACGCGAGCGCGATGCCGAGCGCGTCCGTGCGCTGATGGTCGAGCACATGACCGAGGCGCCCAAGCATGTGAAGCGGATGAAAGGCAAGCTGCGCGGGCGTCTGATCCTCGACTCCGAGATCCGCAGGCGGGCCGCCGCTCACGGTGCGGGATCCGATGCGGCCGCAACGGATCCCGAAGAGGGCTGAGCGTCGGCAAACGCCGTCTTTATCGCGCGCCGCCTTCCGTGTACCCCGTCGTGCCCTTCGTCTCCAGATACTCGACGAGGCCGAACTCCGCATACTCGCGCCCGTTGCCCGAGCGCTTGTAGCCGCCGAACGGCGCGGCCGGGTTCCACGCCGGATAGTTGATGTGGACGTTGCCGACCCGCAGCCGTGCCGCGATCCGGCGCGCGCGTTCGAGATCCTTCGACTGCACGTAGGCCGCGAGCCCGTACACCGAATCGTTCGCGAGCGCGACGGCCTCGTCCTCGGTCCGGTAGGTCATGATCGACAGCACCGGCCCGAAGATTTCCTCGTTCGCAATCGTCATGCCCGGCGTGACGTTCGAGAACACCGTCGGCCGCACGTAGAAGCCGTCGCCGAGCCCGTCCGGCCGCCCCGGGCCGCCGGCGACGAGCGTCGCGCCCTCTTCGATCCCGAGCCGGATGAAGTGCTGGATGCGGTCGAACTGCGTGCGGCTGACCACCGGCCCGATGCCCGTCTCCGGCGCACGCGGATCGCCGACGACGGTGCGTTCCGCCTCGCGGCGCGCGGCCTGCTCGGCCAGCGCCAGGTGATCCGCATGCACGAGCATGCGCGTCGGCGCGTTGCACGACTGGCCGCTGTTGCTGAAGCAGCTGCGCACGCCGCGTGTGACCGCATCGTCGATATCGGCGTCGGGCAGGATCAGGTTCGGGCTCTTGCTGCCGAGCTCCTGGTGCACGCGCTTCACGGTATCGGCGGCCGCCTTCGCGACCTCGACGCCCGCGCGCGTCGAACCCGTGAACGACACCATGTCGACGTCCGGGTGCCGCGACAGCGCATCGCCCACTTCATGCCCGTAGCCGTGCACGAGGTTGAACACGCCGGGCGGCACACCGGCTTCGTGCAAGATTTCGGCAAACAGGATCGCGCTGAACGGTGCGATCTCGCTCGGCTTGAGCACCATCGTGCAGCCGGCCGCGAGCGCCGGCGCGACCTTGCACACGATCTGGTTGATCGGCCAGTTCCACGGCGTGATCAGCGCGCACACGCCGATCGGCTCGTGCGACACCAGCAGCGAATCGGTCTGCGTGCTGAAGCGGAACGACTGCAGCGCGCGGATCGTCTGTTCGAGGTGCGCGGTGCCGACCGCGGCCTGCATCGCGCGCGCGAACGCGATCGGCGCGCCCATCTCCTGGCTGATCGTTTGCGCGACCTCTTCGTAGCGGCGCCGATAGATCTCGAGCATGCGCTGCAGCAGCGCGACGCGCTCGTCCACGGACCAGCGCGAGTACGCGTCGAAGGCCTGCTTCGCCGCACCGACCGCGCGGTCGACGTCGGCCGCGCCGCCGATCCTGAGCTGCGCATACGGCCGCGCGGTGGCCGGGTCGATCACGTCGATCGACCGTGCATCGGCCGGATCGAGCCACTGGCCGCCGATATAGGACTGTTGTGACGTTCGCATCGAATGCTCCTGTTATGAGGATGTCGGCTCAGCGCATCGCACGCGCACAGGTGTCGACGAGGATGTCGCGGATCTGCGCGACGAACCACACGATCTCGTCGCGCGACATCACGAGCGGCGGCGAGAACTGCACGATCGGCGTGCCTTCGTGATCGACGCCCGCGCGGCACAGCAGCCCCGCGTCGAAGATCGCGGGCGCGAGCAGCGTCGACACGAACGCCTGCGCACTGATGCCGGCCGACCAGCGGCGCGCGGCCTTGTCGGTCACGAGTTCGAGCGAGTAGTGATAGCCGTCGCCGCGCACGTCGCCGACGCACGGCAGTTCGAGCAGGCCGTCGAGCGTCTGGCGGAACACCGCTTCGTTGTCGCGGACATTCGCGAGCACGCCTTCGCGCTCCATGATCGCGAGGTTCGCGAGCGCGGCCGTGCATGCGACCGGATGGCCGCCGTACGTCGCGCCGTGCAGGAACATCTGCTGCGGCCCGTCGAGCACGGTGTCGACGACCGCGTCGCTCGCGATCACGCCGCCGAGCGGCACGTAGCCCGACGCGATGCCTTTCGCGAACGTGATGATGTCCGGCTTCAGCCCGTAGCGCGCCGACCCGAAATATTCGCCGAGCCGCCCGAACCCGCAGATCACTTCATCCGCGACGAGCAGCACGCCGTGCCGGTCGCAGATGTCGCGCAGCCCGGCCGCGTAGCCGGCCGGCGGCGTCAGGCTGCCGCCCGCGTTCTGCAGCGGCTCGACGACGATCGCGGCGACCGTGTCGGGTCCCTCCTGCACGATCAGCGATTCGATCTCGTCGAGCAGGTGGCGCGTGAACTGCGCTTCCGTCTCGCCCGCCGGACGGCCGTAGCGCTTGGTGTTGCCCACATGCCGCACGCCCGACATCAGCGGCTCGAAATGCTTGCGGAAGTTCGTCATCCCGTTCAGTGCCAGCGCACCGAACGACGTGCCGTGATACGCGACGCGCCGCGCGATGAACTTGCGCCGCTGCGGCTCGCCGCGCGACTGGTGATACTGGCGCACCAGCTTGATCGCCGATTCGTTCGACTCCGACCCGCTCGACGTGAAGAACACGCGGTTCAGGCCGTCCGGCGCGAGCGCCGCGAGCTTGTGCGCGAGACGGATCGCCGGTTCGTGGCCATAACCCCAGTTGGTGGCGAACGGCAGCCGCACCATCTGCTCGCGGATCGCGTCGCCGATCTCCGCGCCGTGGCTGTAGCCGACCTGCACGCAGTACAGCCCGGCCAGCGCATCGAAGTAGCGCTTGCCGTTGCGGTCGACGAGCCAGCAGCCTTCGCCGCGGTCGAACACGGTCAGCGCGTTGTCGCGATACGCATCGGCATGCGTGAAGTGCATCAGCAGGTGGCGCTTGCCGAGCGCCTGCAGGTCCGCATCGAGATTGACGTCAACGGCGTTCATGGGTCGTTCCTCCTTCAGGGTTTCAAAACCGGCATTGAGCGACCGGTCGTTAATTCATCGACAGCGTCGGCGCCGGGCGCGTGAAGCCGCGCGTCAGCCACACGAGCTGGCAGAGCCCGAGCACGAGCCAGCCGATGCCGACGTAGAACGTCTGGCGCGACAGCCCCGCCCAGAGCCACACGTTCATCGCGAAGCCGATCGCCGGCATCGCGCCGAACGCGATCCAGCCCGCGGCATGGCGGTGCTCGGGCCGGCACAGATAGCTGCGCATCACGCACAGGTTCACGATCGCGAATGCGACGAGCGCGCCGAAGCTGATCATCGTCGACGCGAGATCGAGCGTGACGAACAGCGCGGACAGCGACACGACGCCGACCGCGAGCGTCGCGCGCACCGGCGTGTGCAGCCGGGCATGCAGGTGGCCGAACACGCGCTCGGGCAGCACCCGGTCGCGGCCCATCGCGAACAGCACGCGCGTCACGCTCGCCTGCCCGGCCATCGCGCTTGCGAAGCAGCCGGCCACATACACCGCGACGAACAGCGCCGACAGCGTGCCGCCGCCGATGCGCCGCATCAGTTCGAGGCTGGCCGAATCGAGATCCTTGAACGCGTGCCAGTCGGGAAACACCACTTGCCCGATGTACGCGATCAGCATGAACAGCAGGCCGCTCGCGAGCGTGCAGAGCAGGATCGCGCGCGGGACCGTGCGGCGCGGCTCGCGCGTTTCCTCGGACAGCGTGGTGACCGCATCGAAGCCGAGGAACGACAGGCACAGGATCGCGGACCCGGCAAAGATCGCACGCGCATCGCCCGACGACGGCAACGCGACGGCCATCGACAGCCCTTCGCCGCTCGCAACCCGCGCCGATGCGGCGACGAAGATCGCGATGAACACGAGCTGGCTCGCGATCAGGATCAGGTTCACGCGGTTGACGAGCCGGATGCCGACGATGTTCAGCCCGGTGACCAGCGCGATGCTCGCGACGATCCACACGCTGGCCGGCACGGCCGGGAATAGCTGCTTCATGTAGATGCCGATCGCGAGGTAGCTGATCATCGGGATGAACAGGTAGTCCATCAGCAGCGCCCAGCCGACCATGAAACCGGCCGACGTGCCGAAGTTGCGGCTCGCGAACGTATAGGCCGACCCGGCGCTCGGCATCAGCCGCGCCATGTGGCCGTAGCTGCGCGCGGTGAACAGCATCGCGACCAGCGTGACCGCATACGCGGCCGTCAGATGCCCGTTCGTCTCGCTCGTGACGATCCCGTAGGTCGTGAACACCGTCATCGGCAGCATGTACGCGAGGCCGAAGATCACCAGCGTGAACAGTCCGAGCGGATGCGCGTTGCGTCGTCCGGTTGCGTCGCATCGATGCGCGTGCGGCTCCGAGTCGTTCGCCGAAGCGACCGATGCGGATCGACCTGGCCTGTCGTTGTTCATGCTGTCCTCACGTGGATTTCGTTCATGACGTCAACACCCGTTTCGTCGGCAACGCGTGCATTGCACGATTCGGAAACGAGTGTGGTGCGCCAAAAAATCGACGACGAATGAGAAAAGCGGACGTAATCGAGGGATATTTGCGGACACATCGCCGCGCGTCGCGCCGGCCAGTCATGAATGGTGCTGTGCCGCACTGGCATTTTGCGGACATTCCGGCTATGTTCTACGCGAACCCGTCGCCGCATCCGCACCATGGACAGCCGCTCCCATCGAAACCAGAGCAGGGCCGAGCGCAGCCTGCGTTCGTCGCTCGGCCTCGCGCGTCCGGCCGGACGCCAGGAAGACATTCCCGCCACCGTCCATGCGATCGCGGTCGCGCTGGACGAGTGCCGCGTGCGGCGCATCGACGGCGCCGCGCTGCTCGAAGGCACCGGGCTCGGCGCGGACGAAGTCGCGTCGCCGAACCTGCACGTGAATCGCGGCCAGGAGCAGCGCTGTTTCCGCAACCTGCTGCGCTGCAGCGGCGTGCCGTCGATCGGGCTGTCGATCGGCGCGCGGCTGCACGTGTCGACGCTCGGCCTCGCCGGCTACGCGATGCTGATCAGCGGCTCCGTGATGCAGGCGTTCCGCTGCATGAGCCAGTTTCCGCTGTTCATGGGGCTGTATTTCGATGTGCGTATCGATGCGCACGCGGACGGCATGAGCGTGACGATCGGCCGCTACAACGGCGAGCCCGATCTCGAGGTGTTTCAGGTCGACATGTGCCTGTCCAGCCTGCGCCTGATCGTGTCCGATCTCGTCGGCAAGCCGGTCTGGCCCGAACAGTTGCAGCTCGCGCGCCGCACGCCGCGCAACGCGGCCGACTATGCGCGCCACTTCGGCTGCAAGGTCGCGTTCAATGCGGGCGACAACCGTCTCGTGTTCACGTCCGTGAACGGCACGGAAACGCCGCGCCTCGCGAACGAAGTCAGCTTCAACGCGCTGCACTACCAGTGCGAAGCGCTCGAACGTCAGTGGGCCGCGTCGGTCGGCACGCGCTTCGCCGATCGCGCGAAGGAGCTGATGGCGCGCGACCTGTCGCGCTTCAAGTCGATGACGTCGCTCGCGGATGCGCTGCATCTGACGGAGCGCACGCTGCGCAGGCGGCTCGACAAGGACGGCATCACGTTTCAGTCGCTGCTCGACGAAGTGCGTCACGACGAAGCGGTGCGAATGCTCGACGACCACACGCTGACGGTCGCGGCGATCGCGGAACGTCTCGGCTACAGCGAGCCGCGCAGCTTCCGTCATGCGTACCGGCGCTGGACGGGCAAGACGCCGCGCGCCGAGTCGGACGTCGACGCGTGAGCAGCACCGGTTACGGCTTCATTGCCGGCATCGGGATTCTTTGCGCACGTAAATCCATGACCCGCGCCTGAATGGAATCGTGCTCGACATGTCGGTCAATCGACAACCGGGTAACGCGTATCGATCGCGCATCGAAAAATCCGAACCCCGGAATGAAAATCGCAATGAATCGACTCGCGTAGAATGCCCGCAACAATCAATCCGAACGCGGCCACGCTCCGATTCCGCTCGCGTCGACGCAATGCGAAAGAGGCCCTTGGCATCCGCTGACGCCGCCGCGTAATCGGGCGAGCGCAACCGCGACGATCGTCGACCGACGAAGCCACCATGAGCAAACCGATCCTGTACCTCCTCGCCGGCAACGGCAGCGCGGCCGACTGGTGGGACGATGCGCTGCCCCACTTCCGCCGCTACCAACCCGTGCCGCTGGAACTGCCGGGCTTCGGCGACAATCCCGCGCCGCCGTGCGAAGACCTCGCCGCCTACGCGCAAGCGCTGCTGGACGCGACCGAACCGGGCCACGTGATCATGGCGGTCGGCGTGAATGCACTGCTGGTGCTGCACGCGTTGCAGCGGCACCCCGGCCACTTCAGCCGCAGCGTGCTGCTCGCGCCCGTCGGTGCGTTCCTGTGGGAACGGCGTTTGCCGAAACTGATGGCGCCGAAGCCGCTGCGCAAAGCGATCCACTGGCTGCTCTCGCACTACCCGACGCTGTTCGCACGCAAGTTCTCGAACCAGACCTGGACACCTGCGCAGTACCGCCGCATGGGCGCCGGTTATGCGCGCTGCCGCGCGTTCCTGCCGCATTGGGATCTCGTGCGCGCCGATACCGCGCTGCCGCTGCTCGAGTGGATCACCGATCGCATCGAACTCGTGTGGGGCGACCAGGACAACGTGCTCGGCGTGCGCCAGGCCGCCGCGTGGTCGGCCATCCTCGCGCGCGCCGACCTCACCGTCACGCTGCAAGCCGGCTGGGGACACTATCCGTGGATCGATGCGCCGGCAACCTTCGCGCAGTGGCTCGAAGCAGGCGACGCGGGTTTCGTCGCGCACACGAAAGGCGGACGCCTGGCGCTGGCCGCGATGGCCGGGCTGCCGGTGCCGCCCGCGCTGTCGCTCACCCGCGCCGACGACCCGCGCCTGCCCGGCTTTCTCGCGAGCCAGCCCGATGCCGAGTGGGCGATCCGCTCGTCGAGTCACGGCGAAGACCAGGCCGATGCGGCCAACGCCGGCCTGCACACGACGTTCCTGCGCGTGCCGGCGTCGCAGGCGGCCGCACGCGTGGCCGAGCTGCTCGACGGCGGACTCGAGGAAGCGGTCGTGCAGCGCTTCGTCACGCCCGTGCTGTCCGGTATCGCGTTCGTGCGTCATCTCGCGGTCGAAGTCGAATGGGTGCAGGGCCACCTCGAAACGCTCGCCGACGGGCAGGCGAGCCCGCAACGCGCGATCCTGTCGCGGCTCGGCGAGCCTTGGCAGAGCGGCACGTTCCCGACCGCGCACGGGTTGACCGCGACGCAACTGTGGACCTTCCTGCAACGCGTGCTGCGCGCGTTCCATTACGTGCCGGGCGACGTCGAATGGGCGTGGGACGGCACGCAACTGTGGCTGCTGCAGTACCGCCCGATCAGCAGCTACGGCTGGCACCGGCACCTGACCTCGGCCAACATCGCCGAGATCCTGCCGCCGCAGCCGAGCCGGCTGGTCGAGTATGCGCAACGCCGCGCGGCCGGCAGCATCCCGGCCGTCATGGCGCGCTGGGACGCACGCGTGCTGCAGGACAACGAACCGTTCACCGCGCTCTATGGCGGCGCGTCGTACATCAACAACGACCTGTTCCTGGCGCGCCTCGCCGACTGGGGCGTATCGGCCGGCAACTACAGCGGCGAGATCGGCGGCGCGACGCCGCCGCTGCGCTGGCGACCGCTGCGCCTGCTGCGATCGCTGCCGGTGTTCTGGCGCATGCTGCGCGTCGCGCGCACGCACCTGCCGACGCTCGAGCACGGCTTGCGGCGCTTCGACCGGGAACTCGCGACGCTCGTCGAGCAGCGCGCCGACGGCCGGCAACTGGCCGACTGGTTCACGCGCTTCTACGTGTTCGTCGTGCAGGGCAACCTGTGCATCGCGGCATCGCTCGCCAGCAGCGGCGGCGCACTGTGGGGGCGCCCGCCGACCGTGTACGGCCAGCTCGACAACAGCCCGCACCGGCTGCCGTGGGAAACCGATCCGGGCACCGCGCGGCCGGCGGCCACCGACCTGCCGCTGCAGGCGTTTCCCGACTGGCCGCTGCCGGTTCGCGTGCTCCATACGCTCGGCACGCCGGGCATGCGCGGCTGGTATCTGCAGGTGCGCGAGTGGTATCGCGACAACCTGATGCGCGTGTTCTTCCGCCTGCATCATGCGATGCCGGCCGCCGATCGCGACGCGTGGTTCGCGCCTCATCCCGAGCGCCGCGAACGCAACGGCAGCTTCTGGCAGGACGGCAGCGAAGGCACCGACGAGGCGACCGGCTTCATGATCTATCCCGGCCACACGCAGGGTGTGCTCGGCCACGACATCCTGCTGGAAGACACGCTCGACCCGGGCCGGCACGCGCAGTACCAGGCCGCGCGCGCCGTGATCGCGCGCATGGGCGGCCGGCTGTCGCACGGCGCGACGCTGCTGCGCGAGCTGCGCAAGCCGTCGGCCGTGCTGCCGCGCGTCGACGCGGCGTGGGTCGGGCGCGAAGTGCGGCTCAGCGACGGCCGGCTGACGCTGGTCGAATAAGCGCGGTATGCCGCCCGCCGGCGTGTTGAAGGGGCCGGCGCCGGATGCGCTGGAACAGGCGATTGCGGGGATGGACGCTCTGTCGCGGAACGGGCTGCGCGATCCGTTCGCGCAGTACGGCATCCAGCAGGACGTGCGCGCGGGAATGGAAGTCAGCGATCCGAAGACGACGTGACGCGTCGCGGTTGGCGACAGCCGGAATCGGCGCTCAGCGCTGCGGCGTGCGGACTTTCCCGTCGACCTTCAATATGCGCCTGTCGTGCGCGGCCTCGTATTCGACCGTCTGCGCGGGAGTGACGGCGCCGTACGACCGGCCGTTCACATAGACGATGCCGTCCCGCAGTTCGACCCGATCGCCGTCGACCGTCGCGGTGGCCCGTTCGCCCTGCAGCACCGCGCCCGAACAGCCGGCGGTCGAAAAGCTGCGAACCGACGTGCCCGGCATCGCGGCGTTCCCGCCCTGGTCCGCCGCATGCGCCGCGCTGCAGGGCGGCGCATCCATGCTGCCGGCAGCGTGGAGCGTTCCCGCGCTGATGGCGCATCCGGCAAGCAACGCAAGCGTCATCGGCAGCAGCTTGTTCATGGTGATCTCCGTGGTCCGTGGACCTGGATCGACAACGATGCATCCCGCCCGGTTGATGGCCCGCGGCTGCGCAACCGGATCGACGATCGGTCGCCCCCTGCCCGCAGGTCGACCAAATGCATCGAGTATGCATCCACGTCACGACACTCCGCCATCTGCGCCGATACCATTCACGGCCCCAAACGGCCAGCTTGTTCGGGCCCCTTGATCGACTTCAACGCCGCTCCCCCGACGGCGAGCGAACGGGCCACCGCTTCACCGAAAATCCACCTTGATCAAGTTGCGACCCGCAACTATTATCAATTGCGACCCGCAACCTTTTCAGGCAGACCATGGATCTCATCGACGCTCCCGCCAAGCCTCGCGAAGCGACCATCCTCGAGCTTCGCGACTTCTCCCGCAAACTGGTTCGCGAGCTCGGCTTCATGCGCGCGACGCTGGCCGACAGCGACTGGGCGCCTTCGGCCGTTCACGCGATCCTCGAGATCGGGATGGCGCCCGGCATCAACGCGCGGGATCTCGGCAACATCCTGCGCCTGGACAAATCGAACACGAGCCGGCAACTCGCGCGGCTCGAAGCCGCCGGTATCGTGGAGCGCCGCGTGTCGAGCGAGGATGCGCGTGCGACCGAGTTGACCCTCACCGCCGAAGGAAAAAAGCTCCGGAAAAGAATCGACCAGTTCGCGACGGACCAGGTGTCGAATGCGCTGCGCCGCATGGTTCCGGCCGACCAGCAGACGCTGCTGCGCTCGCTCGCGCTGTACGCCGATGCGCTCGCGCAAGACAACGCCGCCAAGTCGCCCGCCGCGGCACCCGACACGCCGCAGATCCGCGAAGGCTACCAGCCGGGCTGCATCGGCGACATCGCGAGCCTGCACGCGCGCTTCTATTCGGAGCACTGGGGATTCGGCGCCTTTTTCGAAAAGCGCGTGGCGACCGAACTTGCCGAGTTCGCGGGCGCGCTGCCGGCCGACGGCAAGGCGCTCTGGCTCTGCCAGGAGGACGGGCGGACACTCGCGTCGCTCGCGATCGACGGCAACCCGGCGACCGGCGTCGCGCATCTGCGATGGTTCATCGTGAACGATACGTTGCGCGGATCGGGCATCGGGCGCCAGCTGATGACGCAAGCCATGCGCTTCGTCGACGAGCAGCGGTTTCGCGAAACCTGCCTGTGGACGTTCAAGGGCCTCGATTCGGCGCGCCATCTGTACGAGTCGTTCGGCTTTACGCTGACCGGCGAGTCCGCGGGCACGCAATGGGGAACCGAGGTGGTCGAGCAGCGTTTCAGCCGGCCGGGGCCGGCCGGTTGCTGAACTTCAACCGGGATCGACAGCCTGTCGATCGACGGCGTCGCCCGGCGCACCAACATTTCGCGGTGCGCGATACCGAACGTGCGATAGCGCAAAATCCGGATACTGTTTGCCCCGAACACTTCACATGACCATGGATCACCTGACAAACCGCGGAGTCTCCATCACCGGCCGCACACTGGATCGCGCCGAATTGCTGCATCTCGTCGAAGGCTCGCCGGCCCCCCTCCATCTGGAGGACTGCGACCTCGAGGGCGCGGACCTGTCGCGCCTGGATTTGCGAGGCGCGCGATTCGAGCGATGCGCGCTCGCGGAAACGTCGTTCGTCGGTGCCACGCTGGCGCAGACAGTGTGGATCCGGTGCCGGGCCCGCCAGGCCAGCTTTGCATCGTCGGATCTCGAGGACGCCGTGTTCCAGTCATGCGATCTCAACAATACGAGCTGGCGACGCAGCAAGCTCAGCTCGGCCCGCTTCAAGGAATGCCGGCTGACCGGGGCCGATTTCGAGGAATGCAAGTCGCTCGGCCTCGAATTCGAGAATACGTTGCTGGTCGGCGCAAACCTGCGGCGCTTTTCATTCCGGAAGACCCGCCTCGTGGCACTCGACTTCTCGGACGCCGATCTCGCCGGTGCGGACTTTCGCGACGCCGTTTTCGAAGGCGGCAGCCTGCGCAACGCGCATCTGAACGATGTGAAGTTTGATGGTGCCGACCTGCGCGACGTGGATCTCAGCGGTACGCCCAAACTGCTCGCGTCCGGCGTCCTTCGCGGCGCGACCGTCTCCTATGACCAGGCGGCGATGCTGATCGAGAATCTCGGGATTCGGGTCGCGTAGAGGCCACGCAGGGTCACGCAGACACGTTCGCGCCCGGTTCGTCGCCGCGCGGCGGGCAGGTCGCAAGCCGTCGAAGCCGAACGCGTGAACTATCGCAGCGCGTGCGCCACCTGCGCCTGCTCCGGCGCAAACGCGTCTTCCACGAAGCGGATCACGTCGTCGAGCGACGACGTGCATGCGGCGCCGGCAGCCAGCTCCCGAAACGCGCCATCCGGCCCGAAGCAGACGAGCGGCTTGCCCCAGCGCCGCGCGAGCGAAATCTCCTCGGTCGTGCCGTGGCCACCCGGCAGCGCGACGATCAGGTCGCTGCTCAGCACGTTCACGTAGTTGCGGTTGATCGTCCGCGGATCGGCGCCCGGCTCGCGGCGCGGCAGCGGCGTGAGGATCGGGATGTCGACGAACGGATGCGGATAACCGTCGAGCGGCACGAAGCCCGCGAGCGGATCGGCCTGCGTCGGCAGGATGCCGATCGATCGCCCGGCCCGCCCCGGCACGCCGGCGAACGCGCGCGCGACCGCCAGCATCACGCCCTGCCCGCCGCCCGTCAGCAGGTTGAAGCCGGCCTGCGCGAGCCACGCGCCGAGCGGTTCCGAAAACGCGAGCCACGGGTCCTTGCCCGAGCCCATCACGCCGATCGTTTTATTCTTTGGTTGCATCGTGGTTTCCGGTGATGTCGTTGCGATGGGTGCGATCGCATCGGGTTCCGACCGCAAGCGGGCCCACACCCGCCGCGCTCATTCGAGCTCGACGCCCTTGAGCTCGGGGATCAGGAACAGCGTCGCGACCATGTCGAGCACATAGAGGCCGGCGAGCAACGCGATGGCCGTCTGGAACGAGTAGTGCGCGGCCAGTGCGCCGACCGCGACCGGCCCGAAGCCGCCGACCGCGCGGCCAATATTCCACAGCACGTTCTGCGCGGTCGCGCGCGCGACCGTCGGATAGCCTTCGGACATCAGCGCCCCGTAGCCGCCGACCATCCCGTTGACGAACATCCCCATCAGCGCGCCGGCCCACAGCATCGCCGTCGGGTCCGACAGCCGCGCATACGCGATGACCGTCGCGACCGCGCCGAGCTGGTACAGCAGGAACGTCGGCTTGCGCCCGATCCGGTCGGCCAGTTGCCCGAACACCCAGACGCCGATCATCATCCCGACGACGGTTGCCGCCGTCCACAGCCCCGACTTCGTCAGCGAGAAGCCCATCTGCTTCGACAGGAAGGTCGGCAGCCAGATCATGATCCCGTAGTAGCCGAAGTTCTGGACCGAACACAGGATCACGATGCCGAGGCTCGTGCGCGTTGTGCGGCCGTCGGCGACGAGCATGCGGAACGCGTTGGCCTTCGGCTGCGCCGCGCGCTGCACGAACGCTTCCGGCTCGTGCAGCTTGTTGCGCATGACCCACGCGAGCAGCGCGGGCAGCACGCCGACCACGAACATGCCGCGCCAGCCGATGTGGAGCAGCAGGAACGGCGTCAGCAGCGCGGCCAGCAGCACGCCGGCCTGCCAGCCGAGCGCGACGTAGCACGACACGCGTGCACGCTTGCTCGCCGGCCATGCTTCGGCCGCGAGCGCCATGCCGATCCCGAACTCGCCGCCCAGCCCGATGCCCGCGATGGTGCGGTAGACGAGCAGATCCGAGAAGCCGCGCGCGAACGCGCACAGGCCGGTAAAGACCGCGAACAGCAGGATCGTCCAGGTCAGCACGCGCACGCGCCCGTAGCGGTCGCTCAGCGCGCCGAACACGATGCCGCCCGCGACCGCGCCGATCAGCGTCCACGTGACCAGCGCGCCGCCCTGCCCGGGCGTCAGGTGCAGCGCCGCCGTGATCGCGGGCAGCATGAAGCCGAGGATCAGCAGGTCGAAGCCGTCCATCGCATAGCCGATCGCCGATCCGGCCAGCGCCTTCCACGCGTAGGGGCCGACCTGCTCCGGGCGCGGGGCCGACGAGCCGTCGAGCGCCGGGGATTTGATGTTTGCTGCCATGGTGTCCTGCCACGAAAGTCCGGCGACATTCTAAGGCCTGTGCCCGCGCATGACGGGCCGGCGAACGTGCCGATGCGCGGCGATGCGGGCGCGCGTCGCCCTCCGCTCCCGTCCGTCATGCCCGCATGGTCGGCGACGAGTCAGGATGCGCCGCGCGCCCGCTTTCCGGGACGGAGAGCGGGAATCGGCGGGCAATGAACGGGAAAACGGCGATCCGGTGTCGGCGGCAAGGCCGGCGATGTCGCGATCAGGCCGGACACCGAACGAAAGACATTGTGCTGGCCGGGTGGTGCCGGCCGGCCCGCGCGCGCGAACCGGACGGCGCCGCGGCGGGCTTCAGCCCTGATCGTCCCCGGGCCACCAGGTCTTGGCCTCGCGATCGACGACGAGCGTGTCGAGATCCTTGCCTTCGAGCCATTTCGGCCGCGGGCCGCGGCCCGACCACGAGCGGCCGGTCGTCGGATCGTAGTACTTGGCAGGCGCCTTGCGTTTTCGCTGGACGATGTAGCCGAGCGCGCTCAGCACTTCCTGCTGCGTGATTCCCAGAAGCTCGACCTGTTCCTTGAAGGCCGCGAGCGCGGCCTGCTTCTCCTTCTGCTTTGCGTCCGACAGCTTGATGTTCAGGTCCCGAAGTTGTGCTTCGAGTTCCTGCAGAGCCTGGGTCATGTATTCATCCTCTTTGGGCATGTTTTTGCAAAAAACTCCGATGGCCGAACCTACCACGAAGTTCCGCCGATCGGTGCTGTCACATATGCGAATCGTTTGGCCGAGCCGGCATGGTTTGCGCGACGCGCACGAAACGACGTCGCACGTCAAAAACAGATCGGGTCGGGCCGGCAGCGCGCGGCACGCCGCGTACGAATGCACGGCGAACGGCTGCGGCAGGTCATGCGCCGCACCTGACACCGGCGCGGCATGGCGCGAATGATAGCAGTGCGCGTCGTCGTGTTGCACGAGTTGCGGGCCGGAGCCTGAACGACGTGCCCGAAGTGCCGTTTGCCGGCCGAAGCCGATGCCTGCCAGGACGCCTTACCGGCCGACGCCGTCAGCATCCCACGCGATCCGGTCGAACAGCGCGCGCAGCTTCGCGCCGCGCGCCGCATTCAGCGCGGCCGCATGCGCGACGCGTCCGGCGACATGCGCGCGAAAATCCGGGTGTGCGTCGCGATTCTGCGACGCCGGTCCGCGCCGGATGCAGTTGGTCAGGATGGCCTTCAGGAGATCGAACTCATCGCGCGCCAGATTCGGATGACGATTGACGACCACGCCGGCCAGCTGCTGCCGCGTGCCGCGCCGCATTACGCGGGTCTTGCGCAGTTGCAGCGCGAAGCCCTCCTCGAGCGCGATCGCGGCAACCCTGACCTGCAGCCGCTCGACTTCGCGCGCGAGCGCGCCGCCGCCCGAAAACGCGAGATCGTCGGCATAGCGCGTGTAGGTCGCATCGAGCGAACGCGCGAGCGCGGCGAGCCGCAGGTCGAACCGGAATGCGCCCAGGTTCGCCAGCGCCGGCGACGTCGGCGCGCCCTGCGGCAGATGCCGGTTGCGGTAGCGCTGACGGCCGATCCAGTCGAGCCGGTCGCGCAGGTCCGGCGCGAGCAGCCGCGCCGACGGCACACGGTTGGTGCACAGCCCGGTGAGCGTGCGCGCGACTTCGGCCGGATACCCGAGCGCGACGAACAGCGCATGGACCCGCGCGGCGCGCACCGACACGAAGAAATCCGCGAGATCGAAGCGGACGACGACGTCGCGATCCGCATGCGGCGCCGCAAACGACACGATCCCGCGCCCCTTGCGAAAGCCGTGTACCGCGCCGTGCGGCGCAATGCGATCGAGCAGCCCGTGCAGGATGCGGCGCTGCGCTTCGCGCAGCCGTCCCTTCGGGATCTCGACCACGCGGCACCCGCCGCTGCGCTTGTCGATCGCAACGTACGTGTAGTGATGCAGCGGCGTCGTGCCGCCGCGTGCGTCGACGCGCCAGTGGTCGGACAGCCAGTCGAGTTCCGGCACGCTCACGCCGAGCCAGCCGGCAAGATCGCCGGGCGTCGCCCATTGCGGCACGTCGCAGCCGGCAAGCGGTGCCGGCAACGGCTGCTGGACCGGCGGCCGACGCACGACGCGGATCACCGCCGGCCGGTCGTCGCCGTACCACGCGCGCACGAACCCGGGCGCATCGGCCAGGTCCGCCGCAAGCGCATCGATGTCGGCGTCGGCCCAGTTCGAGCCGAAGCGCGCGAGCGCGGCATCCGCGGTTTCGTGCGCCCACGGCGGCGCATCGCCGAGTACGACCGCCATCCGCGCAACGATGCCGCCGCGTTCGGGCGAACCGGCCAGCATCGCTTCGGCAATCACGCGGACGGTTTCGCGCAGGAATGAGTGCATAGCCAGAGATGGGCGGGACGATGAGTCAACGTGACCGGTACTGCGAGGGGCTGCGTTGCGCGACGCGCAACGGATCCCCTTGCGACGCATCGGGGTGTCGATCTCATCCACGGGGTAGCCCCGTAGTCCTGGAACATCGGCTGCCTGTTCCGGGCGTGTGCTTGACCCACCGCCCCGCGTCGGGACTTTAAAGGCCGGGACGACGGGATGTCAAACCCGGCGGGCAGGCCCGCGCCGCAGCCGCGCGCGCGACTTCGACGAAATCTTCGAGCCATTTCAGTTGCATGGCTTGGCGCCTGGGTGCGCGGGGAGATGCCGCGCGGTGTTTGCGATTCGCACTTGCGGCGAATCGGCAGGCCAGCGTCGGGCGTGCGCCGCAGGCCGCGGATGGCGCCCGATCCTACGGCACCTGCGGCGCATCGCGCAGCACCGTGCGCAACGCGGTATCGAACGGCGTCGCGTAATCGATCCCGAGTTCGCGCACGCGCGACGCGTCCAGATGGCAGTCGTACGGGCGCGGCGTCGCATCGGTCGGCTGCTCGATCGGCGCGAGCGATGCGTCGATGCCGAGCGCGGCCGCGATCCGCTGCGCGATGTCGTACTTCGTCATCGGCTCCTCGCCCGACCAATGACGGATACCCGTGATGGACGCGCCCGCGAGATGACGCAGCGTCAGGTCGCGGACGACTTGCGCGACGTCCGGCGTGTAGGTCGGATAGCGGATCGCCCATGCATCCATGCCGACCGCGTCGGCACCCGGGCGCGCGGAAGCGACGATCGCGGGGACGAGGCTCGTGACGGCCGATTCGCTCCAGTCGGCGACCGGGCCGTAAAGCAACGGCAGGCGCAGCACGCACGACAGCGGCGATGCGGCGAGGAGCGCAGCTTCGCCTTCCAGCTTCGTGCGGCCGTAGATGTTCAGCGGGTTCGGCGTGGCGTCTTCACGGTACGGGGCCGCCTTGCCGTCGAATACGTAGTCGGTGGAGATGCCCAGCGTCCATGCGCCATATCGCGCGGCGAGCGCGCCGATGCGGGCCGGCGCGGTGACGTTGATGGCGCGCGCGGCGGCCGGGTCGCGTTCGCAGACGTCGGGGCGGCGTTCGGCTGCGCAGAGGATGACGGCGGCCGGTTTGCGGGTTTCGAAGAGGTGTTCGAGGGCCGGCTGGTCGAGCGCGTCGAGTCGGGCGATGTTTTCCGGGGGCAGCGCGAGAAGTTTTGCGCCTGTGCTTTGCGGGTTCCGGATGGTCGCGAGCAGCGTCAGCGACGATTCGCGGGCCAGCGACGCGGCAACCGCGCGGCCGAGCAGGCCGGAGGCGCCGATGACGACGATGGTCGGGAGTTCGGTCGACGAAGTTGGGCTTGGCATGGGCGGCGATTCCGGTGACGTGGGGAGGCGCGAGGTCGCGTTCGGCGTTCGCGCTGCGGTCGTCCGGAGGATAGCGGAAAAGGCGCGCAACCGATCAACGACAAACGACCCTCGAACCGTACTATGCGGAATCGCCACCCGGCGCACGCTACTCCGGAGCCATCGGCGATTCGCCCGCCACCCGAAAGACAAAGCCCGGCACACTTCCGCGCGCCGGGCCTGCCACACTGCACTGAAACTTCGCGCCGCTTTACTTCCGGTCGAGCGAATACCGCCCCGGCCCGGTCAGCGCGAGCAACAGCAACCCGCCGATGATGCTGACGTTCTTGTAGAAGTTGATCATCGCCATGTACTGGTCCATGCCCTGCAGCGCCCAGTAGCGATGGCCGATCAGCGCGGTCGCGAGCGTATAGGCGGCGAACACCAGCGCGAGCGGACGCGTATAGAAGCCGATCGCGATCAGCAGGCCGCCGGCCAGTTCGACCGCCACCGCGATCACGGCCGCCAGTTCCGGCGCCGGGTTCCCCGTCGACGCCATGTACGCGACCGTGCCCGAGAAGCCGTTCAGCTTCTGCCAGCCGAACAGCACGAACAGGATCATCAACAGCACGCGAGCCGCCAGCAGCAGCTCGTCCTTCTTCGACTCCAGCGAAACGTAACGCATAGCAATCACCCTTGAATTGACGGTTTGATGCATCCGGTGCCGATGCGCGCCGAATCGGCACGCCAGGTCGGCAACGGACCACTCCTCGCACGATCGGACAGCGGACCGGACGGCCCGCCGCCGAAGAATCCGTCCGATTGCGCCGTTCCTGGCGCGCTCCGGATCGGTTCTGGCGAAGCACGGGTGCAGTCTACTGTCTCATCAGGAATCATCAATCCTCCATAAAGCGATTCGCTGTCTCAATTAAGTAGACAATCGAACGCAACAAGGCCGTTACACAGCGGATGACGGGCAGCGCAAACGACTTTCGGCCCCGTGCAGATCGCTCCGTTCTCGTGTTTCCAGATCAGGAGAACTGTTCCTCTTCTTCCTGGCCACCTTATTCAATTGATATTGTTGGCGCCAATTGACACATGCCGGTCACAACAATTCGTCTCAACAGTTATTTTTCGACATGTTCTACGCGCGGTTCATTCGCCATTGATTCGGTGTAGTAATTCGATCGTCTTTACAGTCAGCCAGTGATCTTTTTTTCGATCAAAGACACACGGATCGGGAATGAAAATTGGTAACCGGAAACGTTTCACGTACGCGTGGCCCGATATCCCATGTAGCGTGATATCGCCTACCTGACAAGTTTGCGGCTCGATACCGACCAAGCATGGCGCCTGCTCCACGCAGCCGCTCCGCCTGACGTTTAGCGGCATGGACGAAAAACTCCTCATCAAACATTCACGCTTTCAGAAAGTTTTTAATTCCATCAAAAATCCCCCAACAAATACGATTGAAATCGTGCGCTTGCGATAAAAAATCGCAATTCACCATCTCACATCCATCTGCCCATCCACAATTTCCCCAACAAACATTACAAAAAATTACGAATTAACGCCGATTTAAATATACGATGGCCCACCGATTCGTTCTTACGTTTCCCCGACGCCTCCCGTGAACCCCGGAGTGCGTCGCGCGGGAGGCAGCATGCAGGCGAATCGCGACGAGGCCGCCCGGATCATAGCGAGCGGACTCGACAGCCGTTCGTCGCAGGATCGCCTTTCAACCGGAGCCCACCCATGCCAACGAACACGCCCGTGAATAACAGCGCGAACGCGAACAGCCTGATGCAACAGGCGGCGCAATCGATCATCAACGGCTCGACCGGCAATCCGTCGATGGACGTCGGCACGCTGGTCAAGACGCTGGTGAACGCGAAGACGGCCGGCCGTGCCGCGACGCTTGCCGCGTCGCAAGCGACCGGCAGCACGCGGATTTCCGCATTCGGCGCACTGTCGTCGGCGCTGGGCGCGCTCCAGGCGGGCCTGACATCGCTGACGAACGGCGGGCTGCAGTCGACGTTCAACGCCGTCGCGAGCGGCAAGGGCCTGACCGCGACGGCGGGTGCGGGTGCGGTCGCCGGCACCTACACGATCGGCGTCACGCAGATCGCGACTGCGCAGGCGCTGTCGTCGGCGGGTTTCAACGGGACCAAGGCACTCGGCACCGGCACGCTGACGCTGTCGCTCGGCAGCCAGTCGTTCAAGGTCGAGGTCGGCAGCACGAACAACACGCTGTCGGGCATCGCGGCCGCGATCAACGCGGCGTCGAACAACCCGGGGATCAGCGCGACGGTCATCAACGGCACCGACGGCGCGCACCTCGTGCTCGCATCGTCGAAGACGGGCGCGGCGAACGCGATCAGCGTCGCGGTCGGCAACGTGGCCAACGACAACGGGCTGTCGAGCCTCGGCGTCACGTCGACGGCCGACACGGCCGGCGGCGCGTCGAAGATCGAATCGGCGAACGGCGCGGCCGCGTGGCGGCAAAGCGCGGTCGCACAGGATGCGAAGTTCACGATCAACGGGATCGCGTCGACCAGCGCGAGCAACGCGGTGTCGGGTGTGCTGACGGGCATCACGCTGAACCTGTCGGCAGCCGCGGTCAGCGCGAGCGATACGCAGACGCTGACGGTCAGCACCGACACGAAATCGCAAGCGGCGACGATCACGAATTTCGTGAGCCTGTACAACACGGTCGTCAAGACGATGGCCGCGCTGACGAGCTACACGGAAGGCGCGAGCGCACAAGGCGCGCTGATCGGCGATTCGACGTTGAACACGATCCGCAATTCGCTCGCATCGAGCGTCGCGCGCGGCGTCGACAGCGGCGGCACCGGGAAGGGCAGCGGGCACGCGAACCTGCTGTCGATCGGCATCAAGCTCGAGCGGGACGGCACGCTGAGCGTCGACAGCGCGAAGCTCGGCGACACGCTGTCCGCCAACCCGACGGCGGTCGCGCGCCTGTTCAACCCGACGCACGGGATCGGCACGCGCCTGACCGAGCAGATCACGCAATTTACGAAGAAGAACGGAATGATCGACGTGCGCACGACCGCACTGAATGCCGATCTGAAGCGCATCACGCAGCAGCAGTCCGATCTGTCCGACTACGCCGCGCAATTGACCAGGCAGTACCAGGCGCAGTTCACGGCACTCAACACGCTGATGGCCAGGATGAACTCGAACTCGCAGTACCTGACGCGTTTGTTCGGCGGCGCAAACAGCAACGGCACGCTGGCGAAAAGATGAACGGCCGGGCCTCGCGGTGACCGCTTCGGCGGTTTCCGCGCAATGGTTCGAGCCGTCAGCCGAGCCCCTCGACGCGGTCGGCGAACAAATCGATTGCACGCGACACCTGACGCCCGAAATAGCCTGGCCGTTCGCGCTCGTATGCGCGCAGCAGCGTCGTGCATTCGCGCTCGGCCCAGCGCCAGACCGGGCCCTGCTTCGCGAATACGGGATGATCGTGCAACTCCGCCGGCACCGCGTGCTCGTCCTCCCAGCCCCAGAAATACGCCTGGTACGCGCGGGCGAACGGCATCCCCAGAGTGTTCGCGACGGTCTCGTCGTGGCGCAGCGTGAAGTCGACGATCTCCTTGCGCACGCGGCCGCCGACATCGTCGTGGCGCGCTTCGATCCAGCAGTGATACCGCGCGAGGTGCGACAGATGCCGCGCGGTGCGGCGCCGCTCGCGCGTCGTGCACAGCGCGTACAGGTTGCCGCCGCCGAAATCCATCACTTCGCCGCCCGCGAACGGCCGGTAAGCCTTGCCGGTCAACAGCGTCAGCACCTGCGCGCCGACGATCGCGTAGTCGGCGCACCGCATGTAGCCGCTGCGCGTCGTCGCTTCCGATACGCTCCGATGAACGACCTCGTCGATCACGGCATGCAGCATGGCATCTACCGGCGCCGCCAGGATCGGTGGCTGGCTAGTCGTCGTCACTGGTTGCATCGGAAACGAATACGGATTCAACGGTTCATCGGTAAAAAACGCTCCGGGGCATAATATTACGAACCATTACAAGAACCGATAGACGGATTGAGCAGATTTGTATGCTTTTGTCGTGCGGTGACGGAGCGTGCCGGACAGGTCACCGGACGCCCACCGAAGCAGTACGCAGCGCGGTAGTCGGACGCGCGTCGGCACCGCGCTCGTGGAGCGCGGGCGGGTCGATTTTGTGATGCGGTGGATGAAGGCCGGACGGCGTGTCTGCGGTGGGCCGCCGTTCGTGACAACGGGCATCGTGCCCGTCCCGGCCGGCTACCGTGGGGGTGTGGTCGCGGCAGGCGGCATTGCCGCCACCGATGTATTCGGGAATCCAGATGGTTTGGTTACGTTGCGCGCCCGACACGGACGCGCGCCGGGTACATACCATCCGGGACGTTGCAGGTACGCCGTCAGCATTGCACGGCGCGACGCATTCGCAATGCATCGCGAGACGCCGATTTTTCTTGCGGCAAGCATGCGGCGCTGCCGCGCGTGTCTCGATGCACGCGTGCAAAAGCGGCCGACTGCGCGGCACGCCATCCCGTCGCGCGCCGCATGCTCCACACGGCGCGCCGCATCCGCTATTGCGCGGCGATCCGCCGGCGGAAATGCTCGGTACCGGCCACGATCTTGTCGAGTACCGCATCGAGCGCCCAGAATCGTTCGCGCACATCGTAATCGATCGCGCGGCATTTGATCGACCCGAAGGTGCCGATCCGCTGATGGTAGATCTTCGCCAGCGCCGGATAGCCCAGCGCTTCCGACACCGCCGACACGACCAGGAACGTCGACAGTTCGTCGGCCAGCGCCGGGTTCGCGTCTCCTTGCGTGCGCAACCATCGGTAGAGATCCGGATGGAAGTTGGTGAACACGCCGTTGAAGCCCGCGGACCCCGCCTTCATCGCGTCCCACGCAATCGCGGCGTTCGCGTTCAGGATCTTCAGCGGCGATCCCGCGGCGAGCGCGACCCGCCGCTTCACCGTCTCGAGGTCGCAGCTCACGTCCTTGAGCATCACGAACCGGCCCGTGTCGATGCATGCGCGCAGTTCGTCATCCGAAAGAAGCCGCCGGTAAGGCGCCGGACACTCATACAGGCCGAGCGGCAGATCCGACGGCAGTCGTGCGAGCAGCCTGTGCAGATGGTCGAGCAGCGCGGCGCTGCCCTTGCGCTGCGGATCGAGCCGGTTGGTCACGAGCACGACACCCTGCGCACCCGATTCGGCCGCCGCGCACAGCTCGGCGACCTGCGCGTCGAGATCGTCGCTGATGTGCCCCGATGCGACGACGGGCACGCGCCCGGCCACCCGCTCGACCACGAAGCGCGCCAGTTCCGCACGTTCGGCAAGACTCAGGAACTGCATCTCGCTCGATTGCGCGACCGCGAACAACGCATCCGCGCCGTGCGCCAGATACCATTCGATGAGCCGCTCGAGCCCCGCGTAGTCGATCGCGCCGGCATCGTCGAACGGCGTCAGCATCACCGGTACGATCCCCTCGATGGTCACGTTCGCTTGCTGCTGGTGTTGCATCTGTTTCTCCTTCCTTCAGTGAATGCGTGTACAAGCTGCGTGCTCAGGCCGGCAACGGTCCGTGCGCGGCATTCGCCGCCTGCTCGGGAATCGGCTTGCGCACCAGCAGCAGGTAAGCCATCGCACCGGCGAACGCGATCGCTGCGGCGGTCAGCAGCGCGGGCACGAACGACCACTTCTGCGCAATGATGCCCGTCAGGATCGGCGCGAGCGCGCCGCCGATGAAACCGCCGAAATTCTGGATCGCGCCGAGTGACGCGACACGGCTCGGCGGCGCGGCCGCCGTCGCGAGCGCCCACGAAGAGGCCGACGCCGCGTTGGCAAGAAATATCACGACCGAAATGCATGCGAGCGCAACCGCATTGCTCTGCACGAGCGCGGCCGGAATCGTGAACGCGACCATCCCGAGCATCGCGACCACCACCGCATTGCGCCGGCTCACGACCGGCGAACGGCTGCGGCGCGTAACCACGTCCGACAGCCAGCCGGCGACCAGCGAGCCGACGAACCCGCACAGGAACGGCACCGACGCGGCAAACCCGGTGCGGATCAGGCTCATGTGCCGCTCCATCGTCAAGTACCCGGGCAGCCAGGTCAGGTACACCCAGTTCAGGTACACGGAACCGAAAAAGCCGATCAGCATCCCCCAGGTCGTGCCGTGCGAGAACAGGCTGCGCCATTCGGCGAAGGTCAGCTTCGGCGCCGCGACGACGCTTTGCGCATCGGCATCGAGATAACCGCGCTCCTCCGCAGTCAGTTGCGCGCGCACCGGATCGCGGTACAGCGCAAACCAGACGACGGCGACGACGAGACCCGCTGCGCCCGTCGCAATGAACGCCCAGCGCCAGTCGAACGATGCGACGAGGATCGACAGCAGCAACGGCGCGAGCGCGGTGCCGAGCGGCGACGCGGCGTTGAAGATCCCGGTCGGCGTGCCGCGCGCACGCAGCGGGAACCAGTTGCTCACCACCCGCGCGGCCGACGGGAACTGCGGCGCCTCGCCGATGCCGAGCACGATGCGCGCGACGATGAACCAGCCGAAGGTGGACACGATGCCGCCGGCCGCCTGTGCGATCGACCAGACGATCAGCCCGATGCCGAGCAGCCGGCGCGGACCGATGCGGTCGACGAGCCCGCCGACCGGAAACTGGCACAGCGCATAGCTCCACGAGAACGCCGACAGCAGCAGCCCCATCTGCGCGAGCGACAAGCCGAGATCGCCCCGGATCGCCGAACTCGCGACGGCCAGCGTGCCGCGGTCGAGATAATTGACGATCCCGCTCGCCATCAACAGCGCGAGCGCGATGCGTTGCCCGCGCCGGATACGCGGCGGCGCGTGCGGAACAGTCTGGTTTTCGCTCATTACGTTTGTCTCCATGTCTCGGGTATCGGCCGGTTCCGGCCATTCCGTCGCTTGCGGAATTCAGGTATCCATACGTGTCACTTCTTCGCGCGTCGGGATCGAGGTTTGCGCGCCGTAGCGCGTGACGCTGATCGCGGCCGCACGCTGACCGAAGCCGATCGCGTCGTCCATCGAAGCGCCGTCTGCGCGGGCGGCCGCGAACCCGCCGACGAACGTGTCGCCGGCCGCGGTCGTATCGACGGCCGTCACCGACATCGCACGATGGCGGCCGTTCCCTGCGCTGCCGCGCCAGCACACGCCGCGCGCGCCGAGCGTGACCAGCACGTTGCCGACGCCCTTCGCGCACAGCGCATCGGCGGCGCGCACGGCCGACGCATCGTCGCCGACGGCGATGCCGGTCAGCGACTCGGCTTCGGTTTCGTTGACGACGAGGTAGTCGACTCGCGCCAGCAACGCGTCGAACAGCGGCTGCGCAGGCGCGGGATTGAGCAGCACGGGCGTGTGGTGCGCGCTTGCACAGGCAATCGCGTGCGCCACCGTCGCGATCGGCACTTCGAGCTGGCATACGAGCAGCGCCGCCCCGGCGATCGTTTCGCGCGCCGCGTCGATCCGGCCGGCATCGAGGCACGCATTCGCGCCGGGCACGACGACGATGCTGTTCGCGCCGCCGTCGTCGACCGTGATCGCGGCAACGCCGGTCGACGTGCCGCCGATGCGATGCAGGTGCGTCACGTCGATCCGTTCAGCCGCGAGCGCGCCGTGCAGGCGCGCACCGAACGCGTCGTCGCCGACGCAGCCGATCATCGCAACCGACGCACCCAGGCGCGCGGCCGCAACCGCCTGGTTCGCCCCCTTGCCGCCGTGAATGGTCTGGAATTCAGTGCCGAGCAGCGTCTCGCCCGGCACCGGCAGGCGCGGCGCACGCGTGACGAGGTCGATGTTCACGCTGCCGACGACAGCGATATGCGGTGAACGGGCGCTGTTCATTTCTCGATGTAACCGCTTACATTTGAGGTGGACAAAACGGCCGGGAAGGCCGTCGTCGATGAAAATTCCGCAATACGGATGAAGTATGGGTCTGACATAATATGGAACAGCATCAAGATAGCGCTTACATTCTCACAGGATCGAATCGGGATGCAAGCGGGACCACCATGAATCGAGGGTAAACAATGACGCTTTTGACAGCGCGCGGCGTCGGCACCACCGCCACGCCGGGAGACGGCCGATGAGCACGCCCCCGCCCCGCGGCGGCGCGACGCGGGCGCGACGCGGCAGCGGCCGCTCGGTGCTCGGTGACGTCGCGAAGCTGGCCGGCGTGTCGACCGCGACCGTCTCGCGCGTCTACAACGATCCCGGCAAGGTGTCGGCCGACGTGCAGCAGCGCGTGCGCGACGCGGCGCGCGCACTGAACTGGATTCCGAATGCGGCCGGCCGCGCGCTCGCGTCCACGCGCACCCACATCACCGGCGCGATCATTCCGACGCTCGACGACCAGGTGTTCGCGTCGCAGGTCGCGGGCATGCAGACCGTCATGGCCGAGCACGGCATCACGCTGTTTCTCGGCTGCTCGAACTACGATCCCGCGCAGGCGCTGGCGCAGGTGCGTGCGATGCTGTCGCGCGGCGTCGAAGCCGTATCGCTGGTCGGTGAAGCGTATCCGCCGGAATTGTTCGAACTGCTTGCGATGCACGGCGTGCCGTACGTCGTCACGTACGCGTATCGCGACGACAGCCCGCACTGCTGCATCGGCTTCGACAACCGCGCGGCGTTCGCGCGGCTCACCACGCACCTGCTCGACCTCGGCCACCGCGATTTCGCGATCATCATGCAGCCGTCGGCCGACAACGACCGTGTGCAGGCTCGCCTGCGCGGCATTCACGACACGCTTGCCGCGCACGGGCTCGCGGTGCGCCCCGTGCATCAGCACGAAGGCGCGGCCACGATCGCGTTCGGGCGGGCGAGCCTGCGCGCGATCGCCGACAGCGACGCGGCGACGCGGCCGACGGCCGTGATTTGCGGCAACGACGCGCTCGCGCTCGGCGCGTTGCTCGAGGCGCAGGCGCTCGGCATCGACGTGCCCGCGCAATTGTCGATCACCGGGTTCGACGACATCGCGCTCGCGCGCGAGATCCGGCCGCCGCTGACGACGATGTGGGTCGACACCGATGCGATCGGGCGGCAGGCCGCACATGCGTTGCTCGACGCGCTCGAGAACGGTGCAACGGGGCCCGGTCGAGCCGTCATGCCGGAGTTGCGGATACGGGAATCGGCCGCGCCGCCGAAGCAGGCGCAGGCGAGCGCATCGCGCAAAGAATGAAGACGCGTCGAGCGGCTCCGGCCGCCCCGCGCGCTCACTGCATCACGTCGATCGGCAGCGTCTTGTCGAGATTGTCGTGCCACGCCTGGATGGTCTTCGGCACGGTTTTCTTCCACGCCTGCGCGTTCGAGTAATAACGCATCCGGACCTTGTTCTGCGCATCGAACACGAGCAGCCCGATCCACAGATCGGTGCCGCGGCTCATCACGATCGCCGCGTTCGTCGTCGCGATGCCGCGCACCCAGTACGACTTCACGCGCGCGTTGAGTCCGTCGAGATCCTTTTCGTCGGCGCTGTAATTGACCATGTCGACGAGCGTCGGGTAGTCGGCGCCAAGCAGCTTGTGCGCGATCGCGTTCTGCGTCGCGTCGGTCACGACCTTGAGGGACAGCAGGTCGGCCTGCGGCTTGGCCTGGAACTGCGACGCAGTCACGTAGTCGCCCGCGTAGACGACGCCCGCGCCGGCGCCGCAATCGAAATCCGCACCCTGTTGCGTGACGCGGATGCGTCCGCCCTTCCGGTCGAAATCGAGCCGGCATTTGTCCTTGCGGTAGGTGCCGCTGTCGCCGTGCAGCACGATGTCGCCGTCGAGCCCGCCGGTATTCGCGCCGTTGTTGGCGCTCAATTCGAAATGCAGCCGAGGTGCGGTGCCGGTCAACGTCAGCACGCCGCCGAACGACGGGTTGTCGCTCGTCAGGTACCACGTCTGCTGCCAGCGGTCGGCGGCAAGCGGCGTACCGTTCAGGCTCGCGAGCCGTTCGCGATAGCGGTCGCCGAGGCACGGTGCATCGTTGCCGCACTGGTCGCGCTGCTTGAGCCACTTCAACTGCGCGGCCTTCAGCGCGGCCGTATCGCCGCCTTTCGCGAGTGCCTTCTTCCACGCAGCCGCCAGGTCGCCGTCGAGCTTCGACAGCGCAGTGTCGGCGCAGATCGTCTTCTCGGTCGGCGAAGCGGCCTTCGCACAGTCGAAGCCGGCCGCATGCGCGGCGATCGGCAACAGCGTCAGCAGCGCGGCCGCCGCGATGGATCGCAGGCGCATGTACCGCGCATCACCTGCGGGAGTCGCGGTTTGCCCGCGCGCGTTCGATCGGTTCTGGATGGTCATCGGCTTGGATCGTCGCTGGGTCGCGCGCCTGTAGAAGCTACCTGCACGCGACATTCAAGGTAAAAACGCCCGGCCCGACATGCGACGCATGCCGTCGCCCGCCGAAGCGTAACCCGAATGCGCGACGCCGATCAATCGACGTTCGATGCCAGCGCAACCATTCCGGCGGCCACGCTGCGTTGCACGATGCCTTCGCGCAATGCGGCTTCCACGGCAGCATCGATGATCCCGATGAACACCATTACGCCATCGCGTTCGTGCGCGGGTGCGGTAGGCGGCACCTGCGCGGCATCCAACGTCGAAGCCGGTTACGGTGCGAGCAGGCGTCAGCCGTCGAACGGCACAACCTCGTAACTCGTGCTCCGCCCGCCGGACGACGAGCGACGCAGCACACCGTGCTCGACGAGTTCCGTGATGTCGCGCAGCGCCGTATCTTGCGAACACTTTGCGAGAGCCGCCCACTTGGTGGTCGTCAACTTCCCTTCGAAGCCGTCGAGCAGGCGATTCATGACCTTGACCTGACGCTCGTTCATCGCGAAGCCCGCACATCGCTGCCAGAAGCGCGCCTTGACCAGGACCGCGTCGAGCGTCGTGTGTGCGTGATCGACGGCCCTGCCGAGTGCATTCAAGAACCACGCGAGCCATTCGGTGACGTCGAGCGAACCGCGCTGCGTACGCTCCAGCACGTCGTAGTACGCGTTACGCTCGCGCTGGATTTGCGCCGACAGGCTATAGAAGCGCTGCGGACTCCGATCGGCGCGCGCCAGGACCAGATCCCCGAGCGCTCGCGCGATACGGCCGTTGCCGTCGTCGAACGGGTGAAGCGTGACGAACCACAGATGGGCCAGGCCGGCGCGGATCAGCAAGGGCTCGACCGGCGCGGCATTGAGCCACGCGAGAAAGCGCCCGACCTCGTTCGCCAGACGCGCGGCGGGCGGTGCTTCGAAATGCACGCGCTGTCGGCCGATCGGCCCGGACACCACCTGCATCGGCCCGCTTGCATCCGTACGCCATGCGCCGACCGCGATCCGCGACATCCCGGAATAGCCGGTAGGGAAAAGGGCGGCGTGCCATCCGAACAGACGGTTTTCGGTCACCGGTGCCGCCGCATGGGTCGTCGCATCCAGCACCATGTCGACCACGCCCTCGACGTGGCGATCGACCGGTGCCAGCGCGCCGATATCGACCCCGAGCCGGCGTGCAATCGACGATCGGACCGATGCGACGCTCAGGTTTTCGCCCTCGATGGCGCTGGTCTTGACGACGTCCTCCGTCAGCGCGACCAGGCTGGCCTCATCGCGCAGCGCCAGGCCGATATCCGCCAGCCGCCCGGCCAGCATGCCTTGCGCACGGCTGACGTCGGCGAGTAACGTGGCGAGTGCCGGGAGGTCGAAGCGCCACGCGGGCCAGTCGGCCGCCTCCCAGATGAAGGTGTAATCTCCGCTCATGATGCGGAGATTATCCCACCGATCCACCGCATGGCTCAATATTCTCCGCAATTTATGCGGAGAATATTGCCCCCATTCACCGCACGCTGCCCGCTACCGCCGCCTGCCCGCCCCGCCCTTCGCCGCCGGCGCAGCCTCGCCAAGCCGTTCCGCGAGAAACCCGATGAACGTGCGCAGCGTGACGAATCCTTCGCGGTGCTGCGGAAACACCGCATTGAGCGTGATCGGCGACGGCGCATACGCATCGAGCACCGGCACGAGCGCGCCGCTGTCGAGCGCCGCGCCGACGATGAAGTGCGGCAGCAGCACGATGCCGAGCCCCGCGATTGCCGCGTCGCGCACCACTTCGCCATTGTTCGCGACGAGCGGCCCCTGCACGTCGAACGTGCGCGCCGCGCCGTCGACGCGGAATTCCCAGCCGACGCGCCGCTCGCGCCCGTACAGCAGGCACGTATGGCCGGCGAGATCGGCCGGTGTTTCGGGCGTGCCCTGCCGCTTCAGATAGGCAGGGCTCGCGCACGCGATCATCCGCCACGCGCCGAGCGGGCGCGCGATCAACGTCGAATCCTCGAGCGAGCCGATCCGCAGCACGAGATCGAAGCCCTCGCCGATCAGGTCGACGCGCCGGTCGGTCAGGTCGAGATTCAACCGCACGGCCGGGTGCGCGGACAGGAATTCGGCGATCAGCGGCGACACATGCGTGATCCCGAACGACAGCGGCGCGCTGATCTTCAGCGAACCGTGCAGCTCGGTGCTGCGCACCGACATTGCCTGCTCGGCGTCGGCGATCTCGGCAAGGATCCGCTGCGCCCGTACATAAAACTCCTGCCCCGATTCGGTCACTGCGAGATTGCGCGTGTTGCGGTGCAGAAGCCGCACGCCGAGCGACGCCTCGAGCGCCATCGTGCGCCGACTGACGAACTGCTTGGACAGCATCAGCTGGTCGGCCGCCGCCGTGAAGCTGCCCGCGTCGACCGTCGCGACGAAGATCCGCAAGTCGTTGAGTTCCATATTGTCCACTCCATAGCGACAGTCATTATCTCTTCAGCCATTTATTTGTCAAATCGATTGACCTAAGATTCATCTCAACGAACGGCCGGACCCACTTTCGAGGCCCGGCGACTTCAAGGACAGAAATCATGATCGAAATCCGTGCAGCAAACCAACGTGGCCGTGCGGAGCATGGCTGGCTCAGCTCCCGTCATACGTTTTCGTTCGCGAATTACTACGATCCGAAGCAAGTCGGCTTCTCCGACCTGCTCGTGATCAACGACGACCGCGTCGCACCGGGCCGCGGCTTCGGCACGCACCCGCACCGCGACATGGAGATCCTGTCGTACGTGCTCGACGGCGCGCTGGAACACAAGGACTCGATGGGCACCGGGTCGGTGATCGTGCCGGGCGACGTGCAGTTGATGAGCGCGGGCACGGGCGTACGCCACAGCGAGTTCAACCACTCGCCGGACACCGGGGTCCACTTCCTGCAGATCTGGGTCGGGCCGGCCGAAAAGGGTGCCGAGCCGCGTTATCAGCAGACGAACGTCGCGGCCGACGACAAGCGCGGCAAGCTCACGCTGGTCGTGTCGCCGAACGGCGACGCCGGTTCGCTGAAGATCCGGCAGGACACGCGGATCTACGCGGGCCTGTTCGACGGCGATGAGAGCGCGACGCTGGAACTGGCACCGGACCGCTTCGCGTACGTGCACGTTGCACGCGGCAGCGTGACGGTCAACGGCGTGACGCTCGGCGAAGGCGACGGCGCACGCATCCGCGGCGAACAGGCGCTGACGCTCGCCGACGGCAATGATGCCGAAGTGCTGGTGTTCGACCTGCGCCCGGTCGAAGTGACGGCCGAGTGGGCATAACGCCCGTTCGGGAAACCGGGCCCCGCCGAACGCGGGGCCCTTTTAATCGGAGATTCGCATCATGGCCAAGGTACTCGTTCTTTACTACTCGTCCTACGGGCACGTCGAAACGATGGCGCAACACGTCGCGGAAGGCGCGAAATCGGTGCCCGGCGTCGAAGTCGCGCTCAAGCGCGTGCCGGAAACGATCCCCGTGGACCAGGCCAGGGCGATCGGCGTGAAGGTCGACCAGGCCGCACCGGTCGCCACGGTGGACGAACTCGCCGATTACGACGCGATCATCTTCGGCACGCCGACCCGCTTCGGCAACATGGCCGGCCAGATGCGCACGTTCCTCGACCAGACCGGCGGCCTGTGGATGAAGGGCGCGCTCGTCGGCAAGATCGGCAGCGTGTTCGCGTCGACCGGCACGCAGCACGGCGGCCAGGAAACGACGATCACGTCGTTCCACACGACGCTGCTGCACCAGGGGATGGTGATCGTAGGCGTGCCGTATGCGTGCAGCGGGCTCGTCAACATGAACGAAATCACCGGCGGCACGCCGTACGGCGCGACGACGCTCGCAGGTGCGGACGGCAGCCGCCAGCCGAGCGCGAACGAACTCGAAATCGCGCGCTACCAGGGCAAGCACGTCGCGGAACTCGCGAGCAAGCTCGCGTCGTAACGCGTCGCGCCATCCGGGAATCCGCCGGCCGCACACGGTCCGACAATCCCGGAAAACCGCACACGAACGGACGGCGCCGGGGCAACCCGGCGCCGTCCGTTCGTGCGTGTTTGCCGGCCGTTACTGCCCGGAAGCCGGCGCGGCGGGCGCCGCCTTCATCGCGGGCGCCTTCTGCACGGCGTTCTGCGGATAATTGCTCTGGTCGTTGGTCAGCCGGTAGCCGCTGCCGGTGCCGATCGCCTTCAGGTCCGACGCGTGGCGTGCCCGTGCCGCCTTGCGCGCCGCCTTCTTCTGCGCCTTGTCGAGCTGCTTCTGCGTCGGCGCGGACGCCGGATCCTGCGCGTATGCCGCCGGCGCGGCGGTCAACAGCAGACCGAACGACGCCGTTACTGCTGCTGCCACTGAAACCACGCGAGACTTCTTCATGGCCGGATCTCCTTGTCGATTGTTGGGTGTGGGTCGAATATCAGCGCGCACGCGACGGCTTGCGACAACGGCGCCGATGCAACGTTAGCCGATCGCTGCGCAAATGTCCGCGTGCGTTCCTGAATTCTCCTGATAACGACAGCGATACATGGGCGCCGGGCACGCCGTCGGGTCGGCATGCCGTCCGCGCCCGTCAGGGAAACCGATAACCCCGCAGCAGCCCGCGCTCAGACCCAGCGCGACAGCACCGGCAGCAGGATCGGCACGACGAAGGCAGTCAGCACACCGTTCAGCCCCATCCCGAGCCCGGCGAACGCGCCGGCCTCCTCGCTGACCTGGAACGCGCGCGCGGTGCCGATCCCGTGCGACGCGACGCCGAGCGCGAAGCCGCGCACGGCCGGCTCGTCGATCCGCAGCGCGTTGAGGATTCCGCGTGCGCACACGGCACCGAAGATCCCGGTCGAGATCACGAGCACGGCGGTCAGCGACGGAATGCCGCCGATCTCCGCGGCGACGGCCATCGCGATCGGCGTCGTCGCCGATTTCGGCGCGAGCGACGCGATCGTCTGGTGCGATGCGCCGAACAGCGCGGCGATGCCGACCGCCGACACGATCGCGGTCAGCGAGCCCGCGAGCAGGCCGGCGAGCAGCGGCAGCGCGCTGCGCCGCAGCTTGGACCACTGCCGGTACAGCGGCAGCGCGAGCGCGACGGTCGCGGGGCCGAGCAGGAAATGGACGAACTGCGCGCCTTCGAAATAGGTCGGATACGGCGTATGCGTGATCGTCAGCAGCACGACGATCAGCGCGACCGCGATCAGCACGGGGTTCGCGAGCGGGTTGAAGCGCGCCCGTGCATAAACGGCCTGCGCGAACAGATAGGCGATCAACGTGATGGTCAGGCCCAGCAGCGGGGTCGCGGCGAGATAGACCCAGATCGCGCCGAGTTTCGGGAACGCCGTCATTGCGTGCGCTCCGCGGTGCCGTCCGCGCGGCGCTGGCGCCGCAGCAGCGCTCGCGTGACGAGCGCCGTCACGGCGATCGCGAGCGTGGTGCTCACCGCCAGCGCGACGACGACCGCCACCGCATCGCCGCGCACGCGGTCGGCCGACACCATGATGCCGACGCCGGCCGGCACGAACAGCAGCGACAGGTGGCGCAGCAGCTCGAGCGCGGTCGGCTCGATCGCGTCGGCCACCTGCGGACGCAGCATCACGAAGCCGAACAGCAGCAGCATGCCGATCACCGGACCCGGCACCGGCAGGGCGAACAGATAGGACACGCCTTCCCCTAGACACTGGAAGACCAGCAAGACCGCGAACGCCTGCAGCATGAACCGCTTCTCCAGAAGGTGGCCGCGAGTCCGCGCGGCCGCCGGGCCGGCGGCTTGCGGCGCCGGCGTGAACGATATGCGCGATCGTACCAACAATGCCTGCGAGCGGTCGCGACGGCGCAATCGCACGATCGCGCTTCGGTCGTTTCAATCCGGTCGGATCAAGAGATCAGGCGGAACCGGGCGAGACGAAGGAGCGATAGCGCGACGGTCCGGACGCGAGTGGTGGCGCCATTCACCGCGCCCGTCGTCCGTATGCAAAAACGGCGGGCATGAGCCCGCCGCTTCGTCGTTCGCATTCGAATGCATTCTTTCGAATTCGAATGCCACCCGCCACGTTACTTCAGCCGCGTCGCGATTTCATTCGCCAGCGCCTTCGTCGCGGCCTTCGTCGGTGCATCCGTGGCCAGCGCGTTCAGCAGACCGAAATCATGAATCGTGCCGTCGTAGCGCGTGGTCGTCGCGTCGACACCGGCCGCGTCGAGCTTGCGGCCGTACGCTTCGCCTTCGTCGCGCAGCACGTCGAACTGCGCGACCTGGATCAGCGCGGGCGGCAGGCCCTTCAACTGCGCGGTGCTCGCGCGCAGCGGCGACGCGTAGATCTCGTTGCGTTGCGCTTCGTTCTTCGTATAGGCATCCCAGAACCACTTCATCATCGGCCGCGTCAGGAAGTGGCCCTGCTGATACGCGTTGTACGAGCCCGTGTTGAAGTTGTGGTCCGTGACGGGCCACATCAGGCCCTGGAAGCGGATCGCGGGGCCGCCCTTGTCCTTCGCCATCAGCGACACCACGGCCGCCATGTTCCCGCCGACGCTGTTGCCGACCACCGCGAGGCGGCTGCCGTCGACGCCGATCTCCGCACCATGCGCGGCTACCCACTTCGTCGCCGCATACGCCTGGTTGACCGCGACCGGGTAATGCGCTTCCGGCGACGGCGTGTAATTCACGAACACCGCGACCGCCCCCGATTGCACGACGAGATCGCGCACGAGGCGTTCATGCGTCGGGAAGTCGCCGAGAATCCAGCCGCCGCCGTGGAAGAACATGAACACCGGCAGCGTGCCCGTCGCGCCTTGCGGGCGAACGATCGTGATCGGCACCGACAAGCCGTCCTGCTGGATCGTGCGGTTCGACACGTCGATGCCCGACAGGTCGACCTTCGCGCCGTTCTGCGCATCGACCAGCACCTGGCGCGCCTTCGCGGGGCTCAACGTTTCGAGGCCGGGGCCCTTCTGGCCGTTCAGCGCGGCGAGGAACCCGCTCGTCGCCGCATCAGGCCGGACGGCTTCGGCGCCGGCAGCGAATGCGCCGGACGCGGTGGACAACGCGGCTGCAACGGCGGCGGCGATCAGCAGCGGCTTGACGATCTTCATGATGAAACTCCTTGGCTTAACCGGTGAATGGCGATCAATGGTTCGTAGTACGTGCGATCAGACGAGCGTCAACGTGACGTCGATGTTGCCGCGCGTCGCGTTCGAGTACGGGCAGACGATGTGTGCACGGTCGATCAATGTTTGCGCGGTGTCGCGATCGAGGCCGGGCAGCGAGATCTTCAGTTCGACTTCGATGCCGAAGCCGTTCGGGATCGCGCCGATGCCGACGCTGCCTTCGATGGCGGCATCCGCGGGAATCGCGATCTTGTCGCGGGCCGCGACGAACTTCATCGCGCCGATGAAGCACGCGCTATAGCCGGCCGCGAACAGTTGCTCGGGGTTCGCGCCTGCGCCGCCCGCGCCGCCGAGTTCGCGCGGCGTGGTCAGCTTCAGGTCCAGGCCGCTTTCGGGCACCGTGGCACGGCCGTCGCGGCCGCCGGTGGCTTTTGCATGGGCGCGGTACAGCACTTTTTCGATCGACATGACAGACTCCTTTTCAATCAGTGAGTGAAACAGCCTTCCAACCCGGGACCGCACGCCGAAAGCCTTGCCGCCGACGTCACGTTTGTTTATCTACTCATAGATAGATAAACATCCCCAAAAAATGCAGGCGGTCGATCCACCTGCCCCGATTATCTATCTACCAACAGATAGACAACAAACCCCAACAAAAGGCGGCGAACCGCCTGACCGCTTGCCCCGTCCGTCAGGACCGGGTTTTCCAGGCGGCCTCGACATCCTCGAGACGCGCCCGTGTGTGAAACAGCCGGCTGGCCAGCACGCTGCCCTGGAACGCCGCGTACAATGCGCGCGCCGCCGTTTCGGGCTTGCCGCTGAACTGCAGCGTGCGTTCCTTCGCGCCCTGCGCCAGCAATTCCGCGAGCCAGTTCTCGTTGGCCTTGAAGAATGCCTGCACGGCCTGCCGCACGTTCTCCGGCAACGATTCGATGTCGGCCGCGAGCATCCCGCACAGGCAGATCTGGTTGCCGTCGCCGAGCGTCCGGCCGAACAGCTTCGTATACAGGCTCAGCTTCACGTCGGCCGGCAACGCCGGATCGATCGCCCGCATGGCCGCGAGGACTTCGTCGCTATACGCCGCTACCGCTTCCAGCACGAGGTCGTCCTTCGACGGGAAGTAGTAGTGGATGCTCGACGTCTTCACGCCCACCAGGTCGGACAGGTCTCGATAGCTGAAGCCGTTGTAACCGCGCAGCATCATCAGCGTGATCGCGTGGTCGAGAATCTGTTCGCGGACGGTCGGTTTCGTTTCCATGGATCGAACTTTATCTACTCATAGATAGACAGTCAAGGACTTTTTTTAGGGCTGAATGAAAAGCCTCGAAAACCGGAAGCGCGGGCAAACGCCGCCCCGCATGGTCACTGCTGCTTACAACCGGCCTGCAGCCCAATCGAATCGATGCGACACTCGCAGCCAGGCGAAGCGACCACGACGCAATCGTCGCTCGGATGTGCGCGCCAGCGCCCCGACATCGCGTCGCGCCCGGCACATGCATCACCGGCCCGCCCGCTTCGTCGGACCGTATAAGGAGAACAGTCGATGTACTCGTGGTTTGAACGGCGCCTGCCGACTTTCCCGCTCGAAGATCCCGTCACGCCGCCGAAGGGATTCTTCTCGTTCGTCTGGGCGTGCACGAAAGGCGCACGCAGCTGGATTTTGCTGATCGCGCTGACGTCGGCCGCGCTGGCCGCGTACGAAGCCGCGCTGTTCGCGATGATGGGGCGCGTGGTCGACTGGCTGTCGTCGGCGGCGACGCCGGCGGAATTCGGCGGCCGTCACTTCGGCACGCTTGCCGGTTTCGCGGCGATCCTCGTCGGCAGCGCGCTGCTGATCGCGCTGCATACGATGGTCAAGCACCAGGTGCTTGCGATCAACTTCCCGATGCGGCTGCGCTGGCTGTTCCACCGGCTGATGCTCGACCAGAGCCTGTCGTTCTATGCGAACGAATTCGCCGGCCGCGTGACGACCAAGATCATGCAGACTGCGCTCGCCGTGCGCGATGCGCTGTTCATGTCGGTCGACGTCGTGATCGGCGTTGCCGCGTACCTGATCGGCATCCTCGCGCTCGCGGCGAGCTTCGACTGGCGGCTGATGATTCCGCTCGCACTGTGGGCGCTCGGCTACGGCTTGGCGTGCGCGTTTTTCGTGCCGCGCCTCGGCGCCGTCGGCAGCCGGCAGGCCGACGCGCGCGCGCTGATGACGGGCCGCATCACCGACGCGTATTCGAACATCACGACCGTGAAGCTGTTCTCGCATACGCGGCGGGAAGCCGACCACGCACGCCGTGCGATGGAGGCGTTCAAGGCGACCGGTGACGCGCAGATGCGGCTCGTCAGCGCGTTCGAGATCGTCAACCACCTGCTGTCGACGCTGCTGCTGGTCGGCTCGACCGGCCTCGCGTTGTATCTGTGGATGCATGGCGAAGCGAGCGCGGGCGTCGTCGCGGCCGTGATCGCGATGGCGCTACGCCTGTCGAGCTATTCGCACTGGATCATGTGGGAGATGACCGAGCTGTTCGAGAACGTCGGCACGATCCAGGACGGCATCAACACGCTGACGAAGGTGCGCAGCGTGGTCGACGCGCCCGATGCGAAGCCGCTCGTGGTGCTGCGTGGCGGGATCGTGTTCGACAACGTGCAGTTCGCGCACGAGGACAACGACCGCGCGGTGTTCGACGGGCTGAACCTGACGATCCGGCCGGGCGAGCGGATCGGCCTGATCGGCCGCTCGGGCGCCGGCAAGTCGACGCTCGTGAACCTGCTGCTGCGTTTCTACGACGTGGGCGGCGGCACGATCCGGATCGACGGGCAGGACATCGCGCACGTGACGCAGGACAGCCTGCGCAGCGCGATCGGGATGGTCACGCAGGATACGTCGCTGCTGCACCGGACGATGCGCGAGAACCTGCTGTACGGTCGCCCCGATGCAACCGAGCGCGAAATGCAGGACGCGGCCGTGCGCGCGGAAGCGTCCGAGTTCATCGACCGGCTGCGCGACCGCCACGGGCGCAGCGGCTACGACGTCGAGGTCGGCGAGCGCGGCGTGAAGCTGTCGGGCGGCCAGCGGCAGCGCGTCGCGATCGCGCGCGTGATGCTCAAGGACGCACCGATCCTGGTGCTCGACGAAGCGACCAGCGCGCTCGATTCCGAAGTCGAAGTCGCGATCCAGCGCAGCCTCGATACCCTGATGAGCGGCAAGACGGTGATCGCGATCGCGCACCGGCTGTCGACGATCGCGGCGATGGACCGGCTGATCGTGCTCGACGAAGGGCGCATCGTCGAGGAAGGCACGCACCAGCAACTGCTGCAGGCGGGCGGCATCTATGCGGCGCTGTGGGCGCACCAGAGCGGCGGGTTTCTCGGGGAGACGGCGGAGGCGGAGGGGGCGGAGCAGTAGGCGCCGTGTCGAAACTCCAGGCGTCGTGCCCAACGGCGCGGACGCCTGAAACGGCGTGCCCCTGCGGCTCGGGTGCCAACACAACGATACGGCGATACACCGAGCGGCGCGCCGACCGATCGCGACGCCGTCGCGCCGCCTCATAACGATTCGAAAATTTGTTGGTTCCCTTGACGATGCGCTGTCCGTATCGTTCACCGACTCGTCAGACACATCGACCAACGGGGGAATCCAACCATGAAACGAATCCGCTCATTCGCACTGCTCGCGCTGCCGGCCGCGCTCTGCGCCGCCGGCGCGCATGCGCAAAGCAGCGTCACGCTGTACGGCATCGCCGACGCGGGCATCGCCTACGTGCACAACGCGCAGAACGCGAGCGGCGGCAACGCGTCGAGCCTCGTCAAGTTCAGCAGCGGCAACCTGTCGGGCAGCCGCTGGGGGCTGCGCGGCATCGAGGATCTCGGCAGCGGGCTGTCCGCGCTGTTCCAGCTCGAGAACGGCTTCAACATCGGCACCGGCGCGCTCGGCCAGGGCCAGCGCGAATTCGGCCGCAAGGCCGTCGTCGGCCTCGCGAGCAGCACATACGGCACCGTGACGCTCGGCCGCCAGTACGATCCGGTCGTCGATCTCGTGCAGGGCCTCACGCAGGACAACTACTTCGGCGGCGTATTCTCGACGCCGGGCGACCTCGACAACTACGACAACAGCCTGCGCGTCAGCAACTCGGTGAAATACACGAGCCCGCTGATCTCGGGCTTCCAGTTCGCGGCGCTGTACGGCTTCGGCGGCGTTGCGGGCGCCACCGGTAACGGCCGCACGTACAGCTTCGGCGCGAGCTATGCGAACGGCCCGCTGTCGCTCGGCGCAGGCTATTTCTATGCGAACGGCGGCTCGACGGTCGCCAATGGCGTGCGCACGTGGTCGAGCAGCTCGGACACGCTGTTCAATACCGTGATCAACCAAGGCTTCTCGAGCGCGAAGTCGATCCAGATCGTGCGCGTGGCCGGCCAGTACGTGGCCGGGCCGGCGACCTTCGGCCTCGCGTATTCGAACACGCAGTACGGCGCGGACACGCTGTCGGCGTTCAGCCAGAACGCGAAGTTCAACAACGGCTCGGCGTTCTTCAACTGGCAGTTCTCGCCGGCGCTGCGCGCGGGCGTCGGCTACAACTACACGTCGCTGACGGGCCCGGCTTCCGCGCACTACAACCAGGTGAACCTCGGCGCGGATTACGCGCTGTCGAAACGCACCGACCTGTACGCGCTGTTCGGCTATCAGAAGGCAAGCGGCAACACGCTCAACGCGAGCGGCGCGACTGTGAAAGCCGCCGCGTCGGTCGGCTCGTACGGCGTGAACTCCGGCACCGATACGCAGGAACTCGCAATCGTCGGGATTCGCCACAAGTTCTGATCGCGACGTCGCATCGCGACAGCCAGGCAGGCGCGCACGCATGGTGCGCGCCTGCGCCGTTTTTTACACTGTCCGCGTTCCCGTAAAAACGTTCAGCTTAACTTATCGTCAGAACCGGGCAACGCGGTTGCCTTGCGTCGAAATGCTGGCCTAATGGCGTCGCATTCCGCCAGCCCCGCTCATGCCACCGAACCGATGCATGCCGCCGAACCCATGCCCGCCGCCACCGAGGAACGGGCCGCGGTGAAAGCCTGCACCCATCGGCACGCCGAAGTGGCGATGATCCATCCGATTGAAGTGATCGAAGTGGTGGAAATGGTGGAAACGATCGACGAAGACAAAGCTCACGCCCGCGCCGATGAAAAGCGGCGGCCCCCAATACCACGGGTCGGCATACGGATAGGCCGCCGCCGGGTACCACAGCACGCTGCCGTCGGCACTTTGCACGATCTGCCATGTGCCATCGCTTTGCAGACACGCACGCCCCACGATTTGCTGCTCCGTACCGTCGATGTCCGCTTGCGCGACGACCGCGCGGCAGTTTGTGCCGTAGTCCGGTAATTCGTCATCCATTTGCGCAAGGACGGGCGCGGAAAGGCCAAGACAGACGATGCCTATCCCGAATCGAAACATGTTGCCCACGATCGGCTCCTGCATTGTTGCCCCCGACCATTTGACCGCCGGCGTCACGGGCGGCGCCCGGCACGCTGGATTGCTTGCGCAAGATTCATCGCGCGGCGGTAACGGGCCACCGCTTCTATCGGGTCTCCTGACGGCTAAACGAAGCAGCACGCCCGGTTATTCCAGGGGTCGGGATGCGAATGACGGAAGCGGGCGCCGTCGGCAATCGTTGCCGCGGCCAGCGTCAAACCGGGCGTTTGACGACGTGATAGGTGGCCGCTGCCGTGACCCCGAATACCAGATGGGCCACCAGCGTGATCGCGCCGCGAACCGGGATGAACCACGGGAAGATCGCCGTGAAGGCGTGCAGGTTGACGCCATACAGGATGAGCCCGAACGCGCCGCCTGCGAGAAGCGCGGACCCGAGCGACATGTTCCGGACCACCTTCGCCAGCACGGCCGCATAGGCAAGCGACAGAGCGGCGTGCACGAGTGTCGCGACACCCATGACCATCGGATCGAAGCCGGCGGACGTGTCGAGCACGCCGCGCCCCATCACGATTGCTGCCGTCAGGCGCGCGTCGCGAAACAGGTTCCGCATGGCGTCATCGCCGGCGATCGACCAGAGCAGCAGCTCGATGACGGTCGACCCGACAGCCGCACCAAACGCTGCGCAGAGAATCGGCACTGGACTGGTTTGTTTCAATTGGCGTCCCCATCGCGACCGGCCGATGCATCGAAGCGGCGTGCGCCCCGTCCGCTCCGATTCCGGTCGGGCAGCGTGTGCCCGCGATACCGAACCGGGCGGCCACGCAAAAATCAGGATGCCCCTTCGCAGTCCGTCCAGTACGCAAACGGATCGCGATGTTTGGGATAGTGTTCGTCAAGCCATTTCAGCAATGTCGCGCGGGCATTGTCCATGTCGGCTTTCAACGACGAGGTCGTCAATTCGTGCACTTCGATGGACTTTTCCCGATCGATCACGAAGCAGTTCCAGTCGGGGCCGTCGAGATCCGGATCGTCGGACGCCTTCGACGACTTTCCCCAGCCGAACCCCTTGCGTGCGTCGATGTAGTACCGCGGGTTCACTTTCAGATACGACATCTCGCCGCCCTGCAGGCTGCTCTCCGCGCGCAGCACATCGTGTCCGTCGACGATCTGCGTGACTTCCGGAAGCCGGCGCGATCGCCATCCGGCAGGCAGCTTCGCGATGGCCTGAACGCTGTCGTACGTTCCCCACTCGAGGCCCCACGCTTCGGCCATGCGCTTCATGAACGCGTCCGCACCCGGATAGCCGCGCAACTGGATTCTGGTCGACAGCGTCACTTCAACGCGGCCGTCGGCGTCGACGGACACATCGTCTCCCGCCGCTTCGAACGGATTGCCCGGGCGTGACGCACTCTTCGCGTCCGCGGGCGCAATGCCCGAGAACAACTGATCGAGCGCCGCACGCGCTTTCGACGACTTGTCTGGTCTGTTCATCGTGTACCTCCGGTGCATCCGAACGGCTGCAAAATTTCTCGATTTGCGTTCATCTCTCCAACCTCTTCGTTTTCCGCGGTCGCATGTCGACGATCCCGCGGCCCATCTTCATGTATACAGGCACAGGCCCCGAGCGCGCCGCCGAAGCAGGCCCCCACGCCTCCACCACCTAACCCTGCTGCGCCAACGCCGCCCGCATCCGCTCCATCAACGCGAGCACCTCCGGCCGATTCTCCCCCTTCGCATGCACGAAGTGGTACGTGAGCAGCGAATCGACCTCGTGGCGGCTCACCCGGACGAGCTCGCTGCGCTTCAGATACGCGTCCGCGAGCGGCGTCCGCGCCAGCGCCACGCCGAGCCCGGCTTCGGCTGCCGCCAGCACCAGGTTGTAATCCTCGAAGCGGCGATCCTGCGCACGCGGCTTGAACGGAATGCCGAGCGAGTCGAACCAGGTGCGCCATCCGGTCACGTCGGAATCGTGCAGCAGCGGCATCTCGAGCAGCGCGGCGTCGCCGTGCCGGCGGCGCGCCTTCGCCAGTTGCGCGGCGAGCCGCGGATGCGCGACCGGATAAAGCCGCTCCGGCATGAACGCGCGGGTTTCGAGCTGACGCCAGTTGCCGCGCCCATACCGGATCGACAGATCCGCTTCGCCGCCGGCGATATCCACGTTGCGAAGCTCGATGCCGAGTTCGATGCGCAGCGCGGGAGCCTCGCTCTCGAGCGCATGCTGCCGCTCGAACAGCCAGAGCTGCGCAAATGCCGGCACCACGCTCATCCGGACCAGTCGCGGCGTACGCGGCGAGCGCCACTGGTCGGCCGCGCTGTCGATGATCGCGAACGCCTGTTCGATCCGGCCGACGAAGCGCTGCCCGTCCGGCGTCAGGCGCACACCGCGTGCATGACGTTCGAACAGCGCCATGCCCAGCCAGTTTTCCACGGCGGCCACCCGCCGGCTGATCGCGCCGTGCGTCACGCCGGAAACGTCGGCGGCCGCCAGGAACGAACCCTGACGCGCCACCGTGCACACGGTCTCCAGGCTGGCAAGCGGCGGCCGCGGGCCAGGCGCCGGCGCTGCAACCGGCAGCGCATCCGCAACCTGACGCGCACGCGCCGGACTGTCGGCTCGCCGCCGCACCGAGCTGTGAGCCATGGTCATATCCGGATGTTGATCTGTGCGCTAGCTTAACATCTCGCAACATCGCACCATTGCCGCATGAATACCCTTTCCTCACCGTCGTCGCGCGGCGCGCGACAACCGCTGGTCGCGGCAGGCGCGGTCGCTTTCACGATCGTGTCGTGGGCCTCCGCATTCCCGTTCATCCGAATCGGCCTGCACGGCCTGGCGCCACTGCAACTCGCGGCGGCGCGCTTTGCCACCGCCGCGTTGCTCGTGATCGCGTGGCTTGCGTGGCGGCGGCCTCCGAGGCCCGCGAAACGCGATGCGTTGCGTTTCCTGGCCTGCGGTTTCCTCGGCATCGCGCTCTATAACGCACTGCTCAATACCGGCGAGCAAACCGTGTCGGCCGGCGCGGCGAGTTTCATCGTGAACACGCTGCCGATCTTCACGGCGCTGCTTGCCGCCGTGTTTCTCGGCGAACGATTCCATCTCCGGGGGTGGCTCGGTTCGCTGGTCAGTCTTGCCGGTATTGGCGTGATTGCGCATGGTCAACCGGGCGGGCTTGTCCTCGGCTCGGGGAGCACGCTGATTCTCGGCGCAGCGCTGTGTTCGGCCAGCTACTTCGTGTTGCAACGGCGGCTGATTCCCGTGTACGGCGCGCTGCCCTGTGCCGCGTACACGCTGCTGGCCGGCGCGCTGCTGCTCACGCCCTGGTTGCCCGGCGCGCTCGCCTCGCTCGGCGGTGCGTCGCACGACACGACGCTGGCGGTATTGATCCTCGGCGTATTTCCCGCGGCACTCGGTTACGCGACCTGGACCTTCGCACTCGGCTACTTCGGTGCGGCGCGCGCCGCCAACTTTCTCTATCTTACGCCAGCGGTGGCGACAGCCCTGTCGATGATGCTGACGGGCGAGCGGCCGGGCATCGAAACGCTATGCGGCGGCCTGCTGGCGATTGCAGGCGTGGTCTTCGTCGCATTGCGCGGACGTTCGTAGGATCGCGGTTGCATCGGATGGCATTACCTGCCCGACAGTCTGGAAGCGGCCGGTCCAGGCAAGCCCCGGCATGTGCAAAGCCGATTGCATTGTACGGGCTGTCGACTTGCGCCAATTCGTTGATGCCGCCGGACTTGACCGTTAGTTGCATGTGAGAGATATCGCGCTCGATGAAGCATTTCCAAGAACCCGGCTGCGCGCTTGCGAGTGCCCAAACTGTGCAGACAAATCGACCGAACAGTTCCCGACTGACCGCCCATCAGTGTCCATGGCTTCGCCCCTGCAACCGGCCGAATAATGGATGCGGCCGTAAGGCCATCGACAGCGAATCGCAGCCTGGCCCGCCACGGCGCACGATTTCCGGCATCCGGAATCCGCGAAATCCGGGCGCCGAACCGTGCCGTGCCCGCCCCGTCACACGGTTCGCTGCAGCGCGCAAAATCGGCTTCGGATATATTCATACGAATTGCATGGCGCCGGGCGATAGCCCGCCCGCTCGCCCGGGCGGCCCGTCACACGGCCGGGCGCGATGCAACTGAAGCCCATGATGGGTATGGAGACTCGTCCGATCACCCCGGCCCGCAGCCGGCCGGTCGAGACGTCCAAGAAAGACATTCAATTCGGAGATGGCAGATGGAACGAAGCATTGTCGGCATGCGCTGCAAACCCCTGATCACCGTTGCACTGGCCGCCGCTGCGTTCGCGGCAGCGTCGACCGCGATGGCCGACCAGGTCGTGAAGATCGGCAGCGTCGAACCGACGACGGGCGGCATTTCGCACCTCGGCAAGGACAACGAGAACGGCGCGCGCCTCGCGGTCGAGGAAATCAATGCGAAGGGGCTGACGATCGGCGGCAAGAAGATCACGCTGCAGCTCGACGCGCAGGATGACGCGGCCGACCCGCGGCAGGCGACGCAGGTCGCACAGAAGCTCGTCGACGACAAGGTCGTCGCCGTCATCGGCCACCTGAACTCGGGCACGTCGATCCCGGCCTCGAAGATCTACAGCGATGCGGGCATCGTGCAGATCTCGCCGTCGGCCACCAACCCGACCTACACGCAGCAAGGCTTCAAGACCACGTACCGCGTGGTGGCGACCGACGCGCAGCAGGGCCCGGCGCTCGCGAGCTACGCCCAGTCGAAGGGCGTGAAGAGCGTGGCGGTGATCGACGATTCGACCGCTTACGGCCAGGGCCTCGCGAACGAGTTCGAGAAGAAGGCGAAGGCACTCGGCCTGAAGGTGCTGTCGCACGATGCGACCAACGACAAGGCGGTCGACTTCCGCGCGATTCTCACGAAGATCAAGGGCGAGAACCCCGACGCGATCATGTACGGCGGCATGGACGCCACCGGCGGCCCGCTCGCGAAGCAGGCGAAGCAGCTCGGCCTGCGCGCGAAGATCCTGTCCGGCGACGGCGTGTGCACCGACTCGCTGGCCGAGCTGGCCGGCCCGGCAGCCGACAACGTGCTGTGCTCGCAAGCCGGCGCGGCGCTCGAGAAGATGCCGGGCGGTGCTGCGTTCGTCGCCAAGTACGAGAAGCGCTTCAACCAGGGCATCAAGTTCGATGCGCCGTTCGCGTACGACGCGGTCTACATCGCCGTCGACGCGATGAAGCGCGCGAACTCGACGGACCCGGCGAAGATCCTCGCGGCGATGCCGGCGACGAAATACGACGGCGTGATCGGCACGACGACGTTCGACGCGAAGGGCGACCTGACGCACGGGATCATCTCGATCTACGGCTACAAGACCGGCAAGAAGACCTTCCTCGACCAGGTCAAGATGTAACCCGCGTTGGCGCCGGCACGACGGGAACGCCACCCGTCGGCGCCGGCGCCGTGCGGGCCGATTTCTGAATCACGGAGACGAAGCAACATGTGTGCAATGGCGTATACCGAATTTCAGCAGGAGTTGAGAAAAGCGCAGCTGACGTCGCGCGAGTTCGCGCGTCTGATCCGGATGAACGAAAGCTCGATCACGAACTATTCGAGCAAGGGCACGGTGCCCTCCCACCTCGCGGTCATCGCGAAGCTGATCGGCGCGCTGGCCGCGCACGAGATCGACTTCCGGCGCGTGATCCGGCAAATGCGGATCGAACCGAAACGGCCGCGCGGCGTCGGCGCGTTTCCCGCGGCCGACAAGCCGCGTGCGCGGAAAACCGCGAAAGCCGATTCCTGACTGACCCTTTCGCATGCGTCGATGGCGGCACTGAGATTGCCGCGCGATGCGCGATGCCGTCACACGGGCAGCGCAGCGCGCGCCGCCCGATCGTCACCCCGGCGCACGAACGTGATCGAGCAGCGCCTGCAACGGATGACGCAACCGCGTCGACGACATGCGTTTCACCTGGCTGCGGCACGAATACCCGGTCGCCAGCGCTTCGCCTTGGTCCTCCGGCGCATCGACGTGCGCGGCCCACGACTGCGAATAGATCGTCTTCGACGTCTGCAGGTTGCGCGCCTCGTGCCCATACGTGCCGGACATCCCGCAGCACCCGGTCGCCTGAACCTGCAAACGCAGCCCGCGCCGCGCGAATACCTGCGCCCATTGCTTGCCGCTGTCGGGCGCATTGGTCTTCTCGGTACAGTGCGGCAGCAGCCGGTATGCACCGGACACGCCGCCCGCGCCGGCTTCCGGCAGCGCGTGCAGCAGCCATTCCTGCGGCAGCGCGACCTTCGGCACATCGGTGAGCCCCGTCACCTTCAGGTATTCCTGCCGATACGTGAGCGTCATCGCCGGATCGAGGCCGACCAGCGCGACGCCCGACTGCGCGAGCGCCGCAAGCTGCGCGGCATTGCGGATCGCCGCCTTCTCGAACGCCCGCAGAAAGCCCTGCACATGCAGCGCCTTGCCGTTCGGCGCGAGCGGCGCGAGCCACACCTGAAAACCCACGCGCGCCGCCAGCTCGATCAGCGTCGCCAGTTGCTCGGTATCGAAATAACGCGTGAACGTGTCCTGCACGATGACGACGCTGCGCGCGCGCTGCGCGTCGCTCAGCGCCGCGAGCGCGTGCGGGTCGGCCGGCTTCACGCGCCATTGCCGAATCACGGCCGCGAGATCGAAGCGGCTCAGCAGCGGGCTGTCGACCATGCCGACCTGCCGCTCCAGCAGCGTGCGCACCCACCCCGCACGCATCAGCCCGTTGTACAGCGCGGGCACCCGCGCCATCCACGGCATCGTGAATTCGAGCGAGCCGATCAGGTAGTCGCGCAGCGGCCGCTGATAACGACGGTGATACAGCTCGAGAAAGCGCGAACGGAATTCGGGCACGTTGACCTTGACCGGGCACTGTCCCGCACACGACTTGCAGGCGAGGCACCCGGCCATCGCGTCGTACACCTCGTGCGAGAAGTCGGCCGCGCCGCTGCGCGCGGCGCGGCTGTTGCGCCAGCGGGCGGCAACGCCGCTCAGGAACGGCTGCCGCGCGCGCGCCGCCGCGACGACGTCGACACCGGCCTGCCCTTGCAGGCGCAACCATTCGCGCATCAGCGACGCGCGCCCCTTCGGCGAATGCACGCGTTCGCGCGTCGCCTTCCACGACGGGCACATCGCGTCGTCCGGATCGAAGTTGTAGCACGCGCCGTTGCCGTTGCAGTGCATCGCGGTGCCGTAGCTCTGCCATACGCGCTCGTCGATCTGCCGGTCGTGGTCGCCGCGCGTCGGCACTTCGTCGATCTTCAGCAGCCGCATCGTGTTCTCCGGCGGCGTCGCGATCTTGCCCGGGTTGAACTGGTTGTGCGGATCGAACGCGGCCTTCAGTTGCTGCAGCGACGGGTACAGCTCGCCGAAAAACGCCGGCGCATATTCGGAGCGCACGCCCTTGCCGTGCTCGCCCCACAGCAGGCCACCGTGACGCTGCGTGAGCTCGGCCACCGCATCCGACACGGGCCGCACCAGCGCGGCCTGCCGCGGATCCTTCATATCGAGCGCCGGACGCACGTGCAGCACGCCCGCGTCGACATGGCCGAACATCCCGTACTGCAGCCCGTGGCCGTCGAGCAGCGCGCGGAATTCGGAGATATACGCGGCGAGGTTTTCGGGCGGCACTGCGGTGTCCTCGACGAACGGCTGCGGACGCGCCTCGCCCTGCACGTTGCCGAGCAGGCCGACCGCGCGCTTGCGCATCGCATATACGCGCTTAACCGCATCGTCGCCTGCCGCGAGCGTATGGCCGAGGCGCTCCACGCTCGTATCGGTGCGCAGGTGGTCGACGAACGCGCGCACGCGCGCATCGACGTCGTCCGCGTCGTCGCCGCTGAATTCGATCAGGTTGATGCCGAGCGTCGGCCGCTGGTCGTCCTGAGGAAAATATTCGGCCACGCTGCTCCACACGAAGTCCTTCATCGCGAGCATCAGCACCTTCGAGTCGACCGTCTCGATCGACAGCGGCTGGTGCTCGATCAGCGCGCGCGCATCGCGCAACGCGTCCATGAAGCCCGCGTAGCGCACGTTGACCAGCACCGCATACTTCGGGATCGGCAACACGTTGAGCTTCGCCTCGACGACGAAGCCGAGCGAGCCTTCGGCGCCGCACAGCACGCTGTTCAGGTTGAAGCGGCCATCGGGTTCGCGCAGGTGCGCGAGGTCATAGCCGGTCAGGCAGCGATTGAGCTTTGGAAACTTCGCTTCGATCAGCGCCGCCTTGTCGTCGCTGATGCGCCGCGCGGTGCGGTAGACCTTGCCGACGCGGTCCTGCCGCGCACAGCGGCGCTCCAGCTCGTCGTCAGCGAGTGCGGCGCTGTGCAATTGCTCGCCGCCCATCAGCACGAAGTCCAGCTCGAGCACGTGGTCGCGCGTCTTGCCGTACGTGCAGCTGCCCTGCCCGCTCGCGTCGGTGTTGATCATCCCGCCGACGGTCGCGCGGTTCGACGTCGACAGCTCCGGCGCGAAAAACAGCCCGTGCGGCTTCAGCGCCGCATTGAGCTGATCCTTGACGACGCCCGCCTGCACGCGCACCCAGCGCTGCTCGACGTCGATTTCGAGGATCCGGTTCATGTTGCGCGACAGGTCGACGACCACGCCGTCGGTCAGCGACTGCCCGTTGGTGCCCGTGCCGCCGCCGCGCGCGGCCACCGCGACGTCGCGGTGCGCGGGTTCCGCGAGCAGCCGGGCCACCAGCCGGACGTCGTCCGCATGCGCTGGACAGATCACCGCTTGCGGCAGGCGCTGGTAGATCGAGTTGTCGGTGGCCTGGACCGTCCGGTTCGCATGGTCCGCGCGGATTTCCCCGGCGAACCCGGCGGCCTGCAGCGCGGCGAGAAAGTCACGGTACGCGTTCGCGGGCGGGCTGGCGGGACGGGGCAACGGGGCGATCGACATGGGGTAAAGGCGCAAGGTGGGTGAACCGGTGTGCTCGCGTGCTTCGAAACATGAGTTTTGAGCAAGTTTCCATGCAACCGGGAATTCCAGTATCTTTGTAAATTCCGCGAGAAACAAACGAATTCTCGCCCGGCGAATATTGCATAAAACTCATGAATTACCGTCGCCTCACCCCGTCGATGTCGCTGCTGCTCGTGTTCGAGGCAGCCGCGCGGCACGAAAGCTACACGCGCGCAGCCGAGGAACTGTCGCTGAGCCAGAGCGCGATCAGCCGGCAGGTCCAGACGCTCGAGGATCAGCTCGGCGTGCCGCTGTTCCGGCGCGAAGGCCGCTCCGTGAAGCTGACCGAAGTCGGGCGCCGCTACTTCGTCGAGCTGAGCGGCGCACTGGGGCGCATCCGCGGCGCGACGCTGCAGGCCATGTCCCACCAGGCAGGCGCCGGCACGCTGCGGCTCGCGACCTTGCCGACGTTCGGCTCGAAATGGCTGCTGCCGCACCTGCACGACTTCTACGCCGCGCATCCGGGCGTGACCGTGCATCTTCATTCGCGGATCGGCGCGATCGATTTCCTCAACGACGACCTCGACGCGGCCATCACCGTCGGCGCGGACGACTGGCCCGGCCTGCACGCGCATCGGCTGTACAACGAGTTCCTGATTGCGATCGCGAGCCCCGATGCGGGCAGCCGCAAGGCCGGCGCGCGCTCGCCGGCCTGGGCCGCGAAACAGATGCTGCTGGGCGTGACGAGCAACCAGCAGGCGTGGGCCGAGTGGTTCTCGCACTATCGGCTCGATCATCGCCAGATGCGCATCGGCCCGAGCTTCGAACTGACGTCGCACCTGATCCAGGCCGTGCGGGCCGGGATGGGGATCGGGCTGGTGCCGAAGGTGCTGGTGGAAGACGAACTGAGCCGCAACGAACTCGTGTCGATCGGCGACGCGATCACCAGCCAGCGCAGCTACTACCTCGTCTATCCGCCGGGGACCGAGACGCTGCCTTCGCTCGTCGCGTTCCGCGAATGGCTGCTGGCGTCGTGCTGAAACACGGCCGCCGGCGGGCCGCCCGGGCTCAGGTACGCCATTCGCCGAGAATCTGCTCGGCCAGGTAGTCGCACGGCGGGCGCGCGGACTGCGCGCTGCGCGCGAGCACGACCTCGAGTTCGCCCAGCGGCGGCAGCCCGTGGCTTTCCGACAGCTGCACGAGATGATCGGGAATGCAGCAGCGCGCCAGCGGCGCGACCGCGAGCCCGGCCTCCACCATGCTGAGAAGGCCCAGGTGGCTCGGGCTTTCGTACGACATCCGGTACGGGATCTTCCGCCGGTTCAGCGCCTTGACCGCGTGATCGCGCGCCATGCTGCCGCCGTGCGTGAAGAAGGCCACCGGCAGCGGCCGCTCCTCCCATACGTTGCGTTTCGGCGACCCGACCCACACGAGCGGCTCGAGCCGGATCAGCTCGCCGGTCACGCCCTTGATCCGCGTGAGGCAAGCGAGGTCCACCGTGTTGTCCTTCAGCATCGGCACGAGCGCGCTGCTCGGCTGGCCGATCACGCGCACTTCCACGCGCGGGTGCATCGCCGCGAATTTGCCGAGCACCTGCGGCAGCAGCGACGAAATGTAGTCGTCGGGCACGCCGATCGTCACGCGGCCGCGGATCTCCGGGCGCACGACAGATGCCCACGCCTCGTCGCGCATCGCCAGCATCCGGCGGCCGTATTCGGCGAGCGTCCTGCCGTCGTCGGTAGCCGTCACGTTGCGCGTGTCGCGGATGAAAAGCGGCTTGCCGAGCGCGTCTTCCAGCGCCTTGATCTGCATGCTCACCGCCGACGGCGAACGATGCACGGCCTGCGCGCCGTGCGCGAACGATCCGGATTCCGCGACAGCCACCACCATCGCCAGCACATCGAGGTCGAGCTTTTTCATTTTATTCAGAGAATCTGATCAATCGATTCAGTTTATCCCGTTTTACTGTTCGCCTCCACGGTCGGACAATGAATCCCGTCAGCACTCGTTGCAGGAAGCGGAAAACATGCATACGTCCGGATCGCTTTACGGATTTCTCGTCATCGGCGGCATGCTCGCGGTCACGCCGGGGCCGAACATGGTCTACGTGATGTCGCGCTCGATCGCGCAAGGGCGCGCGGCCGGGCTCATTTCGCTGGCCGGCGTGATGATCGGCTACCTGTTCTACATGTTCGGCGCGGCGTTCGGCATCACGACGCTGTTCATGAGCGTGCCTTATGCGGGCAGCGTGCTGGGTGCGGTCGGTGCGGCCTACCTGCTGTACCTCGCATGGCAGGCGGTCAGGCCCGGCGGGCGTTCGCCGTTCGAGGTGCGGGCGCTGCCGAACGAGCAGCCGCTGCGGCTGCTGGCGATGGGCGCGACGACCAGCGTGCTGAATCCGAAGCTCGCGATGCTGTTCGTGTCGCTGCTGCCGCAGTTCATCGACTACCGGCAAGGCAGCGTGTTCGGCCAGTCGCTGTTTCTCGGTTCACTGCTGATCGCCGCGTTCGCGTCGGCAAACGGGCTGGTGGCGATCTGTTCGAGCAGCATCGCGAAATTCCTGCACGGGCGCCCGACGCTGCTGCTCGCGCAGCGCTGGGCAATGGGCCTCATCCTCGGCAGCCTCGGCGTGCAGATGGTTGTCGATGCATCGAAGATGGCGGGCGTGGCGTGAGTGCCGCGCCGGCGCGGCGCGGGCTCACGCAATCGCGAGCCGCGCGCCGGCCGGCATCCGTCACGCGGCGACTGCCTGCCGCTGCGCCTCGAGTTCGCGCACGAGCGGCAGCACGCGCTGGCCGAAGTACTCGACTTCCTCGATGAAATGCAGGAATCCGGCCAGCACGAGATCGACGCCGATCGCCTTCAGCGCGACGATCCGTTCGGCAATCTGCTGCGGCGTGCCGATCAGGTTCGTGCGGAAACCGTCGTTGTACTGCACGAGATCCTCGAACGTGGATTTCGCCCAGTTGCCTTCGCCTTCCGGCGACGCCTTGCCGGCCTCTTTCACCGCATCGCCGAACGCATGCACGGCCTCGACGTGCGCGTGCCGGACGATGTCGTCGAGCACGGCCCGCGCCTCTTCCTCGGTATCGCGCGCGATCACGAACGCGTTGACGCCGATGCGAACGCGATGGTTGTTCGCGGCTGCCTTCGCGCGGATGTCGTCGATCTGCGCCTTCAGGTTCTCCGGCGTATTGCCGTTCGTGAAATACCAGTCGGACACGCTCGCCGCGTTGTCGCGCGCCGCGCGCGAGCTGCCGCCCTGGAAGATCTCCGGATGCGGTTTCTGCACGGGTTTCGGGCTCAGCGTGTAGTCGTTGAAGCGGTAGAAATCGCCCTTGAACGTGAAGTTGTCCTGCGTCCAGATGCCCTTCAGCGCCTGGATGAATTCCTTCGAGCGCCGATAGCGTTCGTCGTGCTCGAGCCACGGCTCGCCGATCGCGGTGAATTCGCCCTTGAACCAGCCGCTCACGACGTTGATCGCGATGCGTCCGTTCGAGATGTGATCGATCGTCGCGAGCTGCTTCGCAACCACCGCCGGATGCCACGGCCCCGGCAGGATCGCGGCGAGCACCTTGAGCTTCGTCGTCGCATGCAGCAGCGCCTGGCTGAACGACACCGACTCGTGCTGGTATTCGGCGCCGTAGCCGGCCGTGAAGCGGATCTGGCTCAGCGCGTAGTCGAAGCCGGCCGCTTCGGCCGTGCGCGCGAGCTGCTGGTTGTATTCGAGGCTCCAGTCGGTGCGCTGCTCGATCGTGCTGACGACGAGGCCGCCGCTGACGTTCGGCACCCAGTACGCGAATTTGACGCCGTCGGCGGAAGGGTCGGTAAGGCTCATGAAGGTGTCCTGGTCGAAGGGAAAACGGAAGCGGCTTACGCGGCCGCGGCGGAAAGCGCATGCGGGCGCAGTTGCGGCACCGCGCGATCAACGGCGAGCGCGATGCGCGCGCGCAGCGCCGGGTTCGCGATTTCGTATCGGTCGAAATCGCTTTCGGATGCGTACACGCCGATCGGCAGCGTGCACGCCTGGAAGAAACTGAACAGCGGCCGCAATTGATGATCGATCACGAGCGCATGGCGCTCGCTGCCGCCGGTGGCGGCGAGCAGCACGGGCACATCGACGAGCGCGTCGTGACGCACGAGGTCGAACAGGTGCTTGAAGAGGCCCGTGTACGACGCGCGATACACGGGGCTCGCGACGACGAGCGCGTCGGCCGTCTCGATCGCGCGGATCAGCGCTTCGAGGTCGGCCGGCACCTGCGCGCGCGTCAGTGCACCGGCCAGCCGGCCGCCGATCTCGCCGAGTTCGATCAGCCGCGTATCGATCGGCAGCGCGGCGCTGAGCGCCGCGACGATCGCGTCGGTCAGCGCCAGCGTGCGCGACGGCCGTTGCAGGCCGCCCGATATCGCGACCACATTGATCGCATTGCTCATTGGTTGCATTCCCATTGTCGAGTCGGGCGCCAACGCACCCGTCACGTGATGGTTCCGCAAGGAGCGTGCCAATGCTGCGATCGCCATGAAAAACGATCGTCTGCATGACGAAATGCGTCGCAATCGACAGCCTGTCGCGGCGTATTCGCCGATCACCGCATGTCGATAAGCGTGCCAGCCGGCGCATCACAACCATATTCCGCAGCGAGATGAATCACGGGAAACAGCTGTGCTGATTCGCTGCTTCCTGATCAGCAGCACGATGTATGTCTTGGGCATCTTTCCGTTTCCGCTTGGAATCCGGAACGCACGCGGCACCCGTTCGCAGCGATCGCGTGTCGCCGCAACGCGGCACATCGCTGCGGCAGTGTCGAAACCGATGCTTTATCAACGTCCGCACGCCGCATTTCGCTTAACCGGGCGACATCGCGTTACGCAACTGCGTCCAGCGCAGCAATCCGGCATTGGTTATCAGAAATCGATGTTTCCCGCGTTGCGCAAAACGTTGAACACTCTGCTGATCACGCAGCACCCGGTCAGCAACGTTCATCGCGAACCTGACCGATCCGCGCAGCGACCCGATGCCTACACAGCCATGACATCCCATTCCGTATCGCCTCGCGCAGCCGACCTGCGCGTCGTCACGCCGTCCCGCGACGAGCCGGGCCCGTCCGACGCCAGGCAAACAGCCGAACGCCTCGCGCCCGTCCTCACGCTGCCCGACCGGCCTGCGCTCGCGACGTCGATCCGCGCCCGCGCGCAGGTGTTCGTCGATCCGCGTTCGGTCGCGCTGCTCGAGCGGATTCGCCTCGTCGCACCGAGCGATGCGAACGTGCTGATCGTCGGCGAGACGGGCACCGGCAAGGAACTGATCGCGCGCCACGTGCACAGCCTCAGCCGCCGCAACAACGGGCCGTTCGTCGCCGTGAACTGCGGCGCATTCTCCGAAACGCTGGTCGAGAGCGAACTGTTCGGCCACGAGAAAGGGGCGTTTACGGGCGCGTTCAGCGCGAAACCGGGCTGGTTCGAAGCCGCGAACGGCGGCACGCTGTTTCTCGACGAGATCGGCGACCTGCCGCTGTCGATGCAGGTCAAGCTGCTGCGCGTGCTGCAGGAGCGCGAGGTCGTGCGGCTCGGTTCGCGCACGAGCATGCCGATCGACGTGCGCGTGGTCGCCGCGACCAACGTCGACCTGCAGCAGGCGGTCGCGACCGGGCACTTTCGCGGCGACCTGTTCTACCGGCTCAACGTCGTGCAGCTCGCGGTGCCGACGCTGCGCGAGCGACCGGGCGACATCCTGCCGCTCGCGCGCCACTTCTTCGACGACTACCGCAGCCGCCTCGGCTACGGGCCGCGCAGCATCGATCCGCGCGCCGAGCGCAGGCTCGAGGCACACGGCTGGCCCGGCAATATCCGCGAACTGGAGAACGTGATCCATCATGCGCTGCTCGTAAGCCGCCACGATTCGCTGCAGGACACCGACCTGCACATTGCATCGCCGTGCATGCCGGCGGCCGCCGCGCGCGCGCCGGATGCGTCCGCCGCCGCGCAGGACGCGCTCGAACGCGCGCTCCTCGACCTGTTCGACGACGGGCACGGCAACCTGTTCGAACGCATCGAGGACACCGTGATGCGCGTCGCGTTCGAGTTCAGCCACCGCAACCAGATCCAGGCGGCGCGGCTGCTCGGCATCAGCCGCAACGTGCTGCGCGCGCGGCTGATTCGCGCGAAGGAGATCGCGGCGGCGAAGTAGCAGCATCCCCCGGGCGGACCATCGCTCGCCCCGGCACGGCACGATCGCGCCCGCGATCCGTGCAGCGACGTCCCGACCTGATGTATCGTGGCGCGAAGCGCGCGCCCGTCGCCGCATCCGGTCGGCGATGCCGACCCTGCCTGCGACAGGGCACCCGCACGATCATCCGCTGCACGAAAGCCGTCCGGCGCCCACGCGTGCCCGACCGAGCCCCGTTCACCCGTCAGGAACCGTCGCCATGAAGAAGCTTGTGAACCGCCCGTCCGATGTCGTGCGAGAAATGCTGGAAGGCATCGCGCGGCAGTCGCCGCATCTCGCGATCCTCGGCGACGAGCTCGTGCTCGTCCGCCAGCCGCTGCCCGAGCCGGCGCAACGGCCCGTCGCGATCCTCTCCGGCGGCGGCAGCGGCCACGAGCCCGCGCATGGCGGCTACGTCGGCGAAGGGATGCTGAGCGCGGCCGTGTGCGGCGAAGTGTTCACGTCGCCGTCCACCGACGCCGTGCTTGCCGCGATCCGCGCGAGCGCCGGCCCGAACGGCGCGCTGCTGATCGTGAAGAACTACACGGGCGACCGGCTCAATTTCGGGCTCGCCGCCGAGCTCGCGCGGGCGGAAGGCATTCCGGTCGAGATCGTCATCGTCGCCGACGACGTATCGCTGCGCAGCCGTGTCGAGCGCGGCCAGCGGCGCGGGATCGCCGGCACCGTGCTGATCCACAAGCTCGCCGGCGCGGCCGCCGCGCGCGGGCTGCCGCTCGCCCGCGTCGCGGGAATCGCGCGCGAAGCGGCGGCCGAGCTCGGCACGATGGGCGTCGCGCTCGACGGCTGCACGATCCCGGGCGCCGACAAATCGGGCTTCAGCCTCGCCGATCACGAGATCGAGCTCGGCCTCGGCATCCACGGCGAGAAAGGCGTCGAACGCCGCGCGCCAATGCCCGCGGACGCGCTGGTCGACACGCTGCTGTCGAGCATCGTCGCCGATCTCGTGCTCGACGGCGGCGAGCGCGTCGCACTGTTCGTCAACGGTCTCGGCGCGACGCCGGACATGGAACTCGCGATCGTGCTGCGCGCCGCGTACGACAACCTGAGCCGGCACGGCATCGTCGTCGCGCGCGCGTGGGCCGGCACGTTCCTGTCGGCGCTGAACATGCCCGGCTGCTCGATCTCGGTGCTGCGGCTGAACGAAGAACGCGCGGCGCTGCTCGACGCGCCGACGCAGGCGCGTGCATGGCCGGGCGGCGGCGCCGTGAATGCGCACATCCGTATGGCCGCGGCCGACTTGCACGACGCGCCGCCGCCGCCGCTCGATGCGGCCGGCCGCGCGTGGGCCGCGCGCCTGCAGCCGGCGCTGCATGCGGTCGCGCAGACGCTGATCGATCACGAGCAGACGCTGACCGACCTCGATGCGGCGGCCGGCGACGGCGATCTCGGCGCGAGCATGCTGCGTGCCGCACAGGCGATTCTCGAATTGCCTGAAGCCGTGTACGGCACGCCGGCCGGTGCGCTCGCGGCGCTCGGCGCCGCGTTGCGCCGTGCCATTGCCGGCAGTTCGGGACCGTTCTATGCGACCGCGCTGCTGCGCGCGTCGCGCCGGCTGGCCGATATCGCGGAGCCGTCGGCGCGCGACTGGGCCGCGGCGTTCCGCGGTGCGGTGGATTCGATCAGCGAACTCGGCGGCGCGCACGCCGGCGACCGGACGATGCTCGATGCGCTGGTGCCGGCCGCCGATGCATTCGACCGCGCGCTCGACGGCGATCGCGATCCCGCGAGCGCCTGGACGGCGGCCGTCGAGGCCGCCGAACACGGTGCGCAGCAAACGGCGCGCATGACGCCGCGCGCGGGGCGTGCGAGCTATCTCGGCGAGCGCGCGATCGGCACGCCGGATGGGGGGGCCGTTGCGGTGTCGTACTGGGTGCGCGCGTTGCAGCCGCACGTGCGGTAAGCGCAAACGCGCCCGGGCTCACCGTGCGCTATCTCGTCCGCCCGGGCAACAGCGTCGCCGATGAATGGAGGGAACTCAGAGCGTGCGCTATGCAACGGTCGCAGTAGCCTGCATCGTCAGCCAGCCATCCTGATGCGACATGACACGCGGGTGACAACAAACCGATAGTTTGCTATCGAATGTTTTTGCCCTATCATCTCGCCCATGACCAATCTGCACGACCTCCGCCTCGCCGTCAGCAGCCTGCTCGTGCTGTCCGCACGCAAGTGGCGCCGTACCAGCGACGGCGTGCTGAACGCGTACAACGTGTCCGAAGCCTGCGCGACGCCGCTGTTGATCGCCGGCCGCCTCGGCGAAAGCGTACGGCAGGGCACGCTCGCCGAACACGTCGGCATCGAAGGGCCGTCGCTCGTGCGCCTGCTCGACCAGCTGTGCGCGGCCGGCCTCGCGCGCCGTGACGAGGATCCGCACGACCGCCGCGCGAAAACGATCTCGCTGACGGCCGCCGGCCGCGCAGTCACCGCGAAGATGGAGGAAGACCTGCGCGTGCTGCGCGCACAGGTGCTCAAGGGCGTCACGCGCGCCGATCTCGAAACGACGCTGCGCGTGCTGAACGCCTTCAACGCGTCCGACGCGGCGCAGCCCGCGCCGCACCCGCCCCACGCCGCCGATTTTGCGTCATGACCTATCCGAGCCTTCGCGACTGGCTGTTCTCGGGCAAGACGTTCGCCGCGTCGATGCTGGCGCTGTACCTCGGCCTGTATTTCCAGTTGCCGCGCCCGTACTGGGCGATGGCGAGCGTCTACATCGTGTCGAACCCGTTCGTCGGCGCGACGCGCTCGAAGGCGCTGTATCGCGCGCTCGGCACCGCGCTCGGCGCGGCCGCCGCGATCTTCTTCGTGCCGCCGTTCGTCGAAACGCCGATCCTGTTCAGCATCATCGTCGCGACGTGGTGCGGCACGCTGCTCTACCTCGCGATCTCCGACCGCACCGCGCGCAGCTACGTGTTCATGCTCGCCGGTTACACGATGCCGCTGATCGCGCTGCCGACCGTGACCGACCCGTCCACGGTATTCGACGTCGCGATCGCGCGCACCGAGGAAATCGTGCTCGGCATCGTGTGCGCGAGCGTGGTCGGCAGCGCCGTGTTCCCGAACCGGCTCGCGCCGACGCTGATCGAGCGCACCGACGCATGGTTCAAGGATGCCGCGTTCTACGGTCGCGAGACGTTGTCCGGGCACCTCGCCGGCAAGGCGCTGTCCGCGTGCCGGCAGCGCCTCGCGATGACGATCACCGGCCTCGAATTCCTGCTGAGCCAGTTGGGTTACGACCATGCGCATCCGAGCATCCTCGCGCGGGCGCAGGCGCTCGCGGGCCGGATGCAGCTGTTCCTGCCGCTGATGTCGGCGCTCGCCGATCCGCTGATCGCGCTGATGCGCGACCTGCACGTCCGCCCGCCCGCGCTCGACGCGCTGCTGGCCGACGCCGCGAAGTGGTTCGATGCGCCGCTGCCGGCCGTGAAATCCGGCGCCGACGGCGACATGGCGCACGATCCGGTCGCAGACAACCTGCGCGAACGCATCGCCGCGCTGCAGCCCGCCGACAGTGCGCTGACGAGCTGGGACGGTGCGCTGCTGTCGAATGCGCTGTGGCGGCTGCGCCAGGTCATCGACATCTGGCAGGACTGCCGCTCGCTGCGCGCGCTGATCGCGAACGAGTCGGGCATCTGGCAGCCGCGCTACCGGCACTGGCGGCTCGGCGGCACCGAGCGCTTCTTCGATCGCGGGATGATGCTGTTCTCCACGCTGACCGTCGTGCTCGCGATCGTGTTCGCATGCTGGCTGTGGATCTCGTCCGGCTGGCACGACGGCGCGGCCGCCGTCACGCTCGTGGCCGTGTCGTGCAGCTTCTTCGCCGCGCTCGACGAACCCGCGCCGCTGGTGTTCAAGTTTTTCCTGTCGACGGCCGCGAGCGTCGTGTTCGCGGGCCTGTACCTGTTCGTCGTGCTGCCGCACGTGCACGACTTCGCGATGCTCGTGCTGATGTTCGCGGGCCCGTTCATCCTGATCGGCACGCTGCTGCCGCGCCCGCAGTTCAATATGGTGACGATGCTCGTCGCGGTGAATACGGCCACCTTCATCAGCATCCAGAGCGCCTACGAAGCCGACTTCTTCGTGTTCCTGAACAGCAATCTCGCCGGTGTTGCCGGGCTGCTGTTCGCGTACCTGTGGACACGCGCGACGCGGCCGTTCGGCGCGGAACTCGCGGTGCGGCGCCTGCTGCGCTCGGGCTGGGAGGACGTCGTGCGCTCCGCATCGACACAGCCGCTCGACGACCAGCGCAACCACGCATCGCGGATGCTCGATCGCGTCACGCAACTGCTGCCGCGTCTCGGCGCATCCGACGACCACCGCCACCCGTCGATCGAAAGCTTCCGCGACCTGCGCATCGCGCTGAACGCGCTCGACCTGCGCCGCTCGCGCCGCCGGCTGTCGGGCGACGTGCCCGACGCGATCGATCGCGTGCTGGCCGGCGTCACCGACCACTACGCGCGCTGCGCGGCCGCGAACGCGCGCCAGCCCGCGCCGCCGGCGCTGCTCGCGTCGATCGACGATGCGCTGCACCGCGTGGCCGGCCGCAACCTGCCGGGCACCGCACCGGCCGACGGCGGCACGGCGCCCGCGGCGCCGGCCACGCCCGCCACGCACCGCCGGCTGCGCGACACGCTGCACGCGCTCGTCGGCCTGCGCCTGTCGCTGTATCCGGCCGCGGCCGCACAAGCGCCGCAGGCACCGGGCGGAGCACGCGCATGATCCGGCTTTCCAACCTGTCTTTCCGAGCGCGACCATGATCGGCGAAATCGACATCTTCGGCGTATTCGTGCCGGCTCCGCTCGTGCTGATGCTGATCGCCTACCTGATCAACATCGTCGTGCGCGCGGTGCTCGAGCGCGTCGGCTTCTACCGCCTCGTCTGGCACCGTTCGATCTTCGACCTCGGCATCTACGTGTTCGTGTTTGCCGCCGTCGTGATCGTTTCCCACCATCTCGCGGCTACCTAACGTGAAAAAATCCTGGCTCTCGGCAGGGCAAATCCTGCTCACCCTGATCGTCGTCGTCGTGGCCGGCCTCGTGCTGTGGCGGATCATCAACTACTACATGTTCTCGCCGTGGACGCGCGACGGGCACGTGCGCGCCGACGTGATCCAGGTCGCGCCGGACGTGTCGGGCCTCATCACGTCGGTGCAGGTCGCCGACAACCAGGAGGTCAGGCGCGGCCAGGTGCTGTTCGTGATCGACCAGGCCCGCTACACGCTCGCGGAACGGCTCGCCGAAGCGACGCTCGCGCAGCGCCGCGCGACGCTCGCCCAGGCGAAGCGCGAATACGCGCGCAACCTGCAGCTCGGCAACCTCGTCGCGAGCGAACAGGTCGAGGAAAGCCGCACGCGCGTCGAACAGGGCGAGGCCGCCGTCGCCGATGCGCAGGTGTCGCTCGACACCGCGAAACTGAACCTGCAGCGCACGACGATCGTGAGCCCGGTCGACGGCTACCTGAACGACCGCGCGCCGCGCGTCGGCGAATACGTGCCGGCCGGCCGCGCGGTGCTGTCGGTCGTCGACCGCAATTCGTTCCGCGTCGACGGCTACTTCGAGGAAACCAAGCTGCGCGGCATTCATATCGGCCAGCCGGTCGACATCGTCGTGATGGGCGAGCCGCATGCGCTGCGCGGCCACGTGCAGAGCATCGTCGCCGCGATCGAGGACCGCGACCGCACGCAGGGTGCGAACCTGCTGCCGAACGTGAACCCGGCATTCAGCTGGGTGCGGCTGGCGCAGCGCGTGCCGGTGCGCGTCGTGCTCGACGAGGTGCCCGACGACTTCCGGATGATCGCGGGCCGCACCGCGACGGTTTCGATGCGCGAAGCCGACACGCGCCGCAGCGACAACGCGAAGCCGGCAGCCGCCAGCGCGACGTCGGCAGTCGCGCCGGTATCGGCGGCTTCCGGTGCGGCCGCGAGCACGGCTGGAGCATCGCGATGAAACGGCACGGTCTGCGCCTCGCGGCGGCACTCGCGCCGCTCGCGCTCGCACTCGGCGCGTGCAAGTCCGTCGGCCCCGATTACAAGCTGCCGCAGCAGGCGTACGTGAATGCGCCGCTGGCGAACCATGCGCTCGACGACGCGAACGGCATGCTCGTATCGCGTGATGCGGTGCCCGGTAACTGGTGGCAGCTATACGACGATCCCGTGCTCGACGAGCTCGTGCGCAGCGCGCTGAAGTCGAACACCGACCTGCGCGTCGCCGCTGCCAACCTCGCGCGCTCGCGCGCGGCGCTCGAAGTCGCGAACGAACAGGGCGGATTCTCGGGTAGTGCGGAGGCGGCCGTGCAACGCGCACAGGAATCGGCTGAACAGTACCTGCTCGAAAACAAGCTGCCGATCGTCAACGAAGGCGCGGTCGGTTTCAACGTGTCGTACGAGATCGACCTGTTCGGCAAGCTGCGGCGCGGCGTCGAAGCCGCGCGCGCGGACAGCGAAGCCGTCAGGGCGGCCGGCGACCTGGCGCGCATCACGGTCGTCGCCGACGTCGTGCGGGCGTACGTCGAATCGTGCTCGGCCGGCGACGAGCTGGCGATCGCGAAGCAGTCGCTCGCGCTGCAAAAGCAGCGCGTCGCGCTGTCGCAGCGGTTGCGCGATGCCGGACGCGGCAACCAGACCGACGTGACGCGCGGCGTGACGCAGGTGCGCACGCTCGCCGCCGATATCCCGCGCTTCGAAGGCCGCCGCAAGGTCGCGCAATACCAGCTCGCCGCGCTGCTCGCGCGCTCGCCGGCCGACCTGCCGAAGGCCGTCGCCGAATGCGAACGCCTGCCCAAGCTGCGCCAGCCGATTCCGATCGGCGACGGCGCCGCGCTGCTGCGCCGCCGCCCCGATGTTCGCGAAGCCGAGCGGCAACTTGCCGCTGCAACCGCGCGAATCGGCGTGGCAACCGCCGCGCTGTACCCGTCGGTCAGCATCGGCGCGTCGGCCGGCTCGGTCGGCCTCGCCGCCGACCTGTTTTCGTCCACGACCAATCGCTGGTCGTTCGGACCACTGATCAGCTGGTCATTTCCCGTCAACGGCCAGCGTGCGCGTGTACGCGAAGCCGAGGCTGCGACGGGCGGCGCGCTCGCGCACTTCGACGGTGTCGTGCTGAACGCGCTGCGCGAAACGCAGTCGAGCCTCGCGACCTATGCCGCCGACGTGCAGCGCACCGATGCACTGCGCACGGCCTACGAATCGGCACGCAATTCCGCCGACGAAACCCATCGTCTCTACGCGGCCGGCCGCGAGTCGTTCCTCTCCGACCTCGACGCGACGCGCACGCTGACGAGCGTGCAGGCGCAGGTCGCGGCGGCCGAAGGGCAGGTCGCCGCCGATCAGGTGCGGCTGTTCCTCGCGCTTGGCGGCGGATGGGACAGCGACAACGCGGCGACCGCACGGGATGCCCGGCCCGCCACCGCGCGTGCCGCCCCTGCCGCGTCGCCCCCCGCGGCGAACGAATAATGGCCCAAGCGTCATAGGCCTCGGTATATGGCGCCGGCTACGTGAAACGCCTTGCGCAAACGGGTTTTCCTGATTCGCGCCATAGCATCCGGAGAACGACGGGACGCCCGCGTTGACGGTAAACTACCCGATGCACTTCCATTCATCTTCCGCTGCCGCTCCGGCAGCGGCATCCCCTCGGAGAGTCATCATGCGAACCAGCGCCCGCAACCATTTCGCCGGCCGGATCAGCGCCGTCAAGCCCGGTGCCGTCAACGACGAAATCACGCTGCGCACGCAGGACGGCCTCGACATCGTCGCCGTGATCACTCACGGCAGCGCGGCTTCGCTGGGCCTCGCGGCCGGCACGCAGGCGTTCGCGCTCGTCAAGGCATCGTCGGTCATCGTGATGGTCGACGTCGACAGCAGCAAGGTGTCGGCCCGCAACTGCGTCGCGGGCACCGTATCGTCGGTCGCGAAGGGCGCGGTCAATTCGGAAGTCGTGATCCAGGCCGCGGGCGGCGCCGAAATCGTCGCGATCGTGACCAACGACAGCGTCGATCGTCTCGGCCTCGCGAGCGGCACGGTCGCGGCTGCGATCTTCAAGGCATCGAGCGTGATCGTCGGCGTCGAGTGACGCGTGACGAGCGCCGCGATCGTGATCCGGTTTGCGCCGCGCATTCGCGCGGGTCGTGTCGCCCGGCCGTCACGCGGGTGCGCACGATGACCGCCGCACACGATCGCACCGAACCGTCCTCTCATGAACGGGCGTTGCAGGCGCTGCTGCTCGCGGCGGCCAACATCGACACGCCCGACACACGCCTGTTCGGCGCCCTCGTTGCGGCACGCGCACGGCGCAACGAACTCGCGCTGCTCGGCCTGTCGCATGCGCAGTGGGTTGGCCTGCTTGCCCGCCGGTTTCCGCGCCTGCCTTCCGCCGATGCCGCCGCACTCGTGTCGACGGCTGCGATGGCGCTGCTGCCATTCGCCCACGCGGCATTCGTCACGACGCTGCACGCGCGGCTGATGGACGACGCGAACCCCGCCGCGACCCGCGACGACGCCGACTGCCTCGCGTCGATCATCGCGCATGCATGCCTGCGCCCCGACCATCTGTGGCGCGACCTCGGGCTCGACGGACGCGATGCGGTATCGGCGATGCTCGATCGCTATTTCCCCGCGCTCGCCGCGCGCAACGTCACTCACCTGCGCTGGAAAAAATTCCTCGCGCAGGAAGTGGCTGCATCGCTCGGCATACCACCGAGGCCCGCCCCCGGATGCCCGGGCTGCGAAGATTTCGGCTTCTGCTTTCCTCACGCGCGATAGCCGCGGCGACTGCGCTACCCGCGCGTTTCGTCGCATCGCCAACCGGAGAAACCGCCTTGACCGACATTGCCAGCCCCAACCTGCCGTCGCGCGATTTCGAAACCACGTCCCGCTTCTACGAAAAACTGGGGTTCGTCGAAACGTGGCGCGATGACGGCTGGATGATCCTCAAACGCGGCGACCTGTTGCTGGAATTCTTTCCGCACCCCGAACTCGATCCGGCCGCGAGCTGGTTCAGTTGCTGTTTCCGGCTCGCGGATGTCGGCGCCTTCTTCGACGACATGCTCGCAGCCGGCATTCCGGAGCAAAGGACCGGCTGGCCGCGAGCGCACCGGCCGGCACGCGAAGCGTGGGGCGGCACGGTCGGCGCACTGATCGATCCGGACGGTTCGCTGATCCGGTTGATCCAGACGGAAGACTAGGCTCGCACCCACTGTCGCTGCCGCGATCGAGCGGCGATGGAAATGCACGGGCGCACGATTCGACGCACGCCCCATAAACGGTCACCTTGCGATGCGCATCGCATGCGTCGTGGCCGTTCACCGCTTACGACGCAGTCAATGCCGATGCCGGTGATGAATGTCCGGGAAATGCGCGTGACTATGCGTGATCGGCAGATGCACATGCGGATGCGTGTGCGGTTCGTTGCCATCGTACGGAAAGTCGTGCGTATGCTGGTGATGTTCGTCGTGCCGATGCCGGTGCGTATGCTCGAGCCGCTCGTGCGCATGCGTGTGTTCGTGCCGTTCGCGCACATGCAGCCAGATGCCGAGTGCCATCAGCGCGGCGGCGATCCAGAACGTCGCGGGCGGCAGCGCGGGCCAGATCAGCAGCGACAGCACCACGCCGAACAGCGGCGCGATTGAAAAATATGCGCCGGTACGCGCGCTGCCGAGATGACGCAGCGCGACGACGAACAGCACGAGGCTGATCCCGTAGCCGCCGAGCCCCGTCAGCATCGCGGCGGCCGTGACCGGCACGGGGGGCAGCGTTGCACCGGTCGCCAGCGCGATGCCGATGTTCACGGGCCCGGCGATCAGCCCTTTCACGCACGCGATGACCATCGCGTCGTTCGCGGCGACCTTGCGGGTCAGGTTGTTGTCGATCGCCCAGCACAGGCATGCGCCGACGATCAGCAGCGCGCCGACCGGCACGCCGGCACGGCCCGGTATCCACGACAGCAGCGCGCCGCCCGCGACGATCGCGACCATTCCGAGGAACACCTGCACATCCACGTTCTCGCGAAACACGACCCACGCGATGACGGCCGTCAGCACGCCTTCGAGATTGAGCAGCAGCGCGCTCGTCGCAGCCGACGTGCTCGACAGCCCGAGCATCAGCAACGCCGGGCCGGCCACGCCGCCCGCCGCGATCGCGCCGGCCAGCCACGGCAGGTCGGCGCGCTGCAGCGGCGCGGCATCCGCGGCCGGTGCGCGGCGGTTACGCAACCCGCGCAGCAGGATCCCGATGCCGAGCCCGACGCCGCTGCCCAGATAGAACAGGCCAGCGACCATGAACGGCGACATTGCGCCGATCAGCGCCTTGGCGAGTGGTGTCGCGGCGCCGAACAGCGCGGCCGCGGCGAGCGCGACGAGAATCGCGGAATGTCTCGGGTTCATGATCCGGTTGAATTGACGTTAAAAAACGGTGGCCGTGGCTTCGGGTCGGTTCGTGTCGGTGCAAGCCTCCCGCACCTTTCGAAATGCAAGCCGCATCGCGCCGAACAACCTGCGCGTGGCATCACGATCCAGCCGGGATTATCGCTCGTCTTCGTGTCACGATGGCCGGGCGGGATCGTTCACATGCCGATCGACGATCCCGATATCACTATTTTAGGAAACCGAATTATGTGATCGAAGTGCCATCGCAATCAGGCATGCGTACTATCCGTGCGCAAACTTCAAAGTCGAAGCATCGCAGATGCAGCGCCGTTAGACGGAATCCGTTCGTCCGGTTGCGTTGCCGGGCTGATGTCGCAGGGAGAGTGCCGGCGGGTCAACCGCCGGTGGAGGCAGTCCTGACCTGCCTCTTTCGAGGCAGGTCAGTTTGTCGTGTGATTCGCCGCATGCGGAGAGCATGCGGGTGCGCCGTGCAGTCGACGGCGGCGCAGTGCGCGTTACTCGTTTCCGGCCGTTTGCTGCTCGATCTGCTGCTCGATCTGCTGCTCGGCTTGCGGCGCGGCGTCGATCTGCGCTTCCGCGTTCGCCGGTTCCGGCGCTGCTGCTGCGGCCTCCGCCTGCTGCTCGGCCTTCGGCTGCTGCTGCGCGCCCTTGGACGATTGCGCCGCACCCTTGCCGGGACGGCGTGCCTTCAGCCGACGCGCCCGCGCGGCGTCGTCATGCGTCACGCGCCCTGCTTCGTTGCCCTGCAGATCGACCCGCACCGCGTCTTCGACAAGGCACGACCAGTAGCGGTTGCCGCGGCACCACGTCGACATCGCTTCACGCAGTTCGGCTTCGTTGAGGCCCACGGCCTGGGCCTCGCGTGCGAGGTCGTCCCAGATGCCGACCTTGAGCGGTACTTTGGGGGCCGGATTCTTCGGGAACGCGCGCGGAAACTTCCGCTGCAGTTTGCCGATCGCGACGATGACCGGATCGACCGGCGCCGACGGCTTCGCCGAAGCGGGCTTCGCGCGGTGCTGCGCTTTGGCGCCTGCACCCGGTTTGGCCCCGCGGGCCGGCTGGTCGCCGGACTTCGGCTTCGCGCCGGCGTCCGTCGGCGCTGCAGGTCGCTTCGCGTTGCGCTCCTGCTTGGCCTTCGCTGCGAGCTGCGCCCGCAATTCGGCAAGTTGTTCAAAACCCATAAATTCAATCCACCAGGAATATAAGGTGTGGTTCGTGCGGCCATTCCGCGCGGCGCAAAAAAGCTTCGCCGCCACGCGTGCGACCCGTCTGCCGCCGATGCGGAACACTACGGGGCCGCATCGCGCACGCCACTCTGTTTTCAGGCACCCGGCCACGATGCCGGACAAGGCAGGAGGGAAGTATACCGGTACGCGCGACGGCTGGCTGACTCGCCGGTCTGCATTTGCCCGATCCGGGGGGCGGAAAATGCGTCCGTGCGGCCGTGTTGCGCATTATATGGATACGTTTCCGGAAGTCACGTCGTTCACGGCCCCCATCGGAAATCGGGCCAGTCTCGTGTGGCACGGTCGGCCCGGCGGCGGCTGATCGACGCCCGACGCGTGGTGTTGCGCATTGCGGAGCCGAAAACGATCGTGCCGCGCGAGCGCATCGCCGGCCACGGAGACGATTGCGGATCGCGGACGGTGCCGACGGCTGCATCCGAATCGGCGATCGCGGCAACGGGACGTACTTGGCGATGGATCGACACAGCCTGTCGTGACATCCCGATATGCCCATCGATTGCACCGGACCCATGCACGACTCGTTGCGTCCGCATCGATCGCGTGGCGTACGAAGATGCCGGAAAATGCGTAGTATGGCCTGATCAACGTCGTCGGCAGCGTACCTCGGCCCGTCTCGCGGCGCCCCCGGTCGGTCGGCGGCATCCCTCTTGCCTGCTAAAGAACCGGTTGTACGAAGCGGAGCGGATACATGGTTCTCCCACACGACATCCCGCACGACGGCATCACGCGCGAGGAGATTCACCATCGGCAGATCGACATGCGCGGCTATCGGCGCAGCGACGGCCTGTTCGAAGTGACGGCCTGCCTCGCGGACCGCAAGACCCGCGATTTCACGCCACCGGGCGGCACGCGGACGGTCGCTGCGCTGTCGCCGATCCACGACCTCGGCGTGACGCTGGTCTTCGACGCCGACATGGTCGTCCGCGCCGTATCCACGTTCATCCGGTCGCATCCGTATGCACAGTGCCCGGGCGGCGGCGACTCGCTGCAGGCGCTCGTCGGACTGAGCATCGGTGCCGGCTGGAACAGCGAGATTCGCAAGCGTCTGCCGTCCTGCGATACGTGCACGCATCTGAAGGAATTGCTCGGCCCGATCGCAACCACGGCCTATCAAACGATGGTCGGTGTGCGGCGGTCGTCGCTCGACGCCCGCGACCGCGAAGGCAAGCCGCTCAAGATCGACAGTTGCCATGCGTATGGCGCGTCGCGCGATCTCGTGAAACGTCTTTGGCCCGAATACCACCGGCCGGTGACGGCAAAAGGAAGCTAAGGTCCCGGCATTCGGCCGGTTCGGCGTCTGCAGGATCGGTGACGCACATGGATGCGTGCGTTGTCTGCGCGGACCAGCGCCAATGCTGCCGGTCCGAAATCAGAAGACGCCCAGCGCGAGTCCGGCGGCAAGGCCCGCGCCGAGTTCGGCGCAGCGCGCACGATCATCGTCGTCGATCGTCTTCGGCGCGAGGATGCGCTCAGGCGTCTGCGCGTGAGTACAGACGATCAGGCCGGGCGCCACGTTCTTCAATCGCCATCCGGTCGCGATCCGGTCGATCTGGCGCAGCGCGTTCTGTCCGTCGCTTCCCGCGCAAATCATTGCCGCGTATGGACGGCCGTTCACGCGATCGAGCGCCGCGTAGTAGCAGCGATCGAAAAAGTCCTTCATCAGCCCGGACATCGACGCAAGATTCTCGGGCGTCGCAAACAGGTATGCGTCGGCGGCCAGCACGTCGTCTGCGCTCGTCGCGTCCGCGCGCTGCAGCCTGACGTCGACACCGGGTTGCTCCCGCGCCGCGTCGGCCGCCGCTTCGGCCATCTGTTGCGTGCCTCCGGTCATCGTGTGATAGACGATCAACAGCGTCTTCATTCGTAGTCGCTCGCGTCAGGCTTCAGGTGGGTCGGGGTATCGCCGGTTTCCGTTGAACGGCCAGTCATCACGTGTGTGGGGGCGGTTGTGTGTTCGCTCTTGCGGATCAGCGGGTTTGCCGGCTCAGCGATGTCAAGCGTGCATCGGTCGCGTACATGACATCGACCTCGATTCGCACACGATCTTCCTGATGTGCGGTCAATCCGGCGCGACGCGTGATGCGTCGCCGTCGTCCGGACGCGCGTAGTACGCGAGAAACATGTCGGCGGCCGATTCCGCGACTTTCTGTTGCTCCGGCGCCGCGAGCGGCGGCTGGCCCATCGTCACCTGCGGCCAGAATGCGAATGCCTTCACGACACCATGCAACTGATGCGCGGCGAACACCGGATCGGTCACCGACAGGCGGCCGGCCGCCGCTGCCGCACGCACCCAGACCGTCAGGTCTTCCTCGCGCTCGCCGAGGCGTTCGACCATGTCGCGCGCACGCTCCGGCGAATGAATGGCCGCGCCGATCGCGACGCGCGCGAGTGCGAGAAATGCATCGTCGTTCAGCAGGCGCAATTTGCGGTCCAGCAACGCGAGCAGTTGCTCGCGCAGCGGCGAGTCGGTGCGATAAGTCGGCGAGCTACCGGTTTGGGTCGCATCCCACAGCTTGTGCAGGATCGCGGCGAACAACGTTTCCTTGCCGGGAAAGTGGTTGTAGACCGTACGCTTCGACACGTCCGCGCGCGCAGCGATGCGATCCATGCTGGTTGCATCGTAGCCTGCAGCGAGAAATTCCTCGATCGCCGCGTCGATAATGGCCGCACGCTTTCGATCGGTCAGGCGTTGAGGGAGAGTGCTGGTATCCATACGGAAATTTTACACCGGGCAGTTTACTTACCCCGAAAATAAACTACACTGCTCAGTGTACTTTTATCCTCGGACCAACCGACATGGCATCGCCTCTTGTTTTGATTCACCGCATTCTGGGTTTTGCAGCCGCCAGGCGCGGCCGCGCGCTGTCCGGCGGTTCGCCGCAGCACAATGGCGAGCGCTTCAGCAATGTCGCGCCGCGTCCTGCCGAAGGTATCGGCAAGACGCTCGGGATCGCATGGAACATGCTGGTCAACAAGCCGCGCAATACCGTGCCGGCTGGCGCGCTGCCAGTCGATTTGCTGACCCGTGCACAGCTCGACGCGGCACCGGATCGCAGCCTGTACCGGCTTGGCCATTCGACGCTGCTGCTCAAGTTGCGTGGCGAATTCTGGCTGACCGATCCCGTGTTTGCCGAGCGTGCATCGCCGTTTCGGAGTGTTGGCCCCAAGCGCTTCCATGCGCCGCCGATAGCGCTCGAAGATCTTCCGCCGCTGCGCGGCGTGATCCTGTCGCACGATCACTACGATCACCTCGACCGCGACACGGTGCTCGCACTCGCTGCCACCACCGGCGTGTTCGTGACAACGCTGGGCGTCGGCGACCGCCTGATCGAATGGGGCATCGACGCGAAGAAGGTCCGTCAGCTCGACTGGTGGCAGAGCGTCGACGTGGCCGGCCTGACGCTGACCGCAACACCCGCGCAGCACTTCTCGGGGCGCAGTCTGTTCGACGGCAACAGCACGCTATGGGCGTCGTGGGTCATCGTCGACGACAACCTGCGCGTGTTTTTCAGCGGCGACACGGGCTACTTCGACGGTTTCCGTACGATCGGCGAGCGCCTCGGGCCGTTCGACGTGACGCTGATCGAAACAGGCGCATACGATGCGCAATGGCCGTATGTGCACATGCAGCCGGAAGAAACCGTTCAGGCGCATATCGATTTGCGCGGACGCTGTCTGATCCCGATCCACAACGGTACGTTCGATCTCGCGATGCATCGCTGGCACGAGCCGTTCGAGCGAGTAACGGCGTTGTCGATCGTGCGTGGCATCGAGTTGTCCACGCCCAGGATGGGTGAGCGCCTCGATCTCGACGAGCCGCATCGCGGCGAGCGGTGGTGGCGCACGGTAGACGAGCACGCGAACGCGCCGGCGGCAACGAAATCGCGCAGGTGGCAATTTTGCGCGTCGCAAGCGACGAAATAGGTTCGCCTGTCGTTGCGTCTTCGTGCGGAAGCGCGGCGGTGCCGCGTTTCCTGCCATGGCGTTTTCGGGGCAGCTGTCCGTTGGCGGCTTGTCTTCCAGTCCGATCATCTGATTCGGGAATGATGCACCCGGCGCCGGCCGGTAGCTTCACTCAACAATACGGGGCACCGGTTGACCAACCAGAGGGCTTTGGCAAACGCCGGCAAATCTCATCTGCAAATTCAGCGGAAACCGTTGAGTGCCTAGCTACTGCCTTTTCGAATCTACGTTTCCATCGAAGGAAAGCGCCTACACACCCGATAGGCTGCATGATTGCCCACGGCCTCGGCCGCGTCGTTCTGGGCAAGAATCGGGGAGTTCGAGTGCGCTGACCTTATATCGACCAGTTCAACCGCCTTCTGCTCGACAGGTCGTTACGAGTCGATGGGTTCGCACGCAAGTTTAGATAGGCGGCTCAATCTTCCATCATTACTTCCACCAGCTCACCGATATGAGCCCGCAGAAGAATAGATGCGACCTGGCTGCTCAACCGATTTGCAAAGGCCGATGAGCCGTTGGTCGGCTCCAAGAATTCCACAATCCTTTGTAGCACCGCGCGATCGGTGAAAAGCGTTGTCACGTGACAACTCGCGTTGAATGTTAGCGCGCGGGACATCAGATCAATGACTCGACGAGCGATCGCCACACACCGTATCAACACCCACTGGACGTCGTCTACGATAGCGCTCGGCGCGAAATGTATTAACAACCACCAATTACGTATCAATCACAACACAATTCACTACCCAACTCCTGGACGACGTCAGTTGCGCATGAAAAATTCATGCGCCCCCAATTCCAAGGCGGATCGCGCGTATTTTGCGTGAAACAACATGAAGAATATGGCGCAAGCCATTGCTGGATAAGGATTTCCGGCAACGCCCCATTTTTTGAGAATGTTTCACGATTCGACTTGGTTGTACCGGCAGGCGGCCTTTGGCATGGGGATTTGCCTTCATTCCTGTGCCATCCGTTATCACGGCTGCTAATAGATATGGAATGCGGGATAAGGCATTGCGCCGGTTGTGGAGCTAGAAGATACAGCGAAACCCCGCCCCTCCCCTGCCGGACCATGCACGTACCACGTAGGCGATGGTCATGCTATTAAATAGGGTCGCATCATGACGCACTAGTAATCACCTGCCCTTGAGGGCGACTCACCAAGCGATCAGGCATTCAGCCACCACGAGAATGTCGGGCATCGCCGCCGTCGGTCCTGACGGTCGGGACAAATGCCGCCTCAATCATCGGCGAAGACACTTGCCTCCGACGACTGCGACGACCGTCCTGCCGTCCTGCCGTCCTGCCGTTTTCTATGATGCCCGGGCTGCCTTTGTTGTCACGTGACAACTTCTCGGACAGAACACATACCAACTGAACGCAGCGACAGAAACTACCTAAAAATTCGATCCGCTTTGATCCGCTTAACGCATCTAAATTTGATCGATCGTTACTGCTATCGAGAAATTAGCAACGCCGCTGCGTTACCGCCTAGTTGCTTGTCACGTGACAACTCCCCCAGGCAAGCAATCGAGCCAGCCATCGGCTTACGCTTACTATCGAGCGTTGATTGACATAACCGAACTCCACATCCCGATCGAATCAAGCTCTTCTGTCGACACGCGACATCGACCAATTCCTGGCGACTTGTCACGTGACAACTACGCCCCTCGACGACATCCGTGAACCGGCCGATCAAATTCACGAGGGATTCTGTTAGCACCGAAGGCATTGCCATCCCACAAGTCTCTGCGGTCGAACTTCATCGCCGACGCCAATGACAGTCGAATTTTCTTCAACCCTTTGTGCATTCTTCGTAACCGTAATCGACAATTTTATTTTTGCTTGATCACCATTCACGATTGGTTCGTTAACCGTTTGACCTACTTGTCACGTGACAACAACAACGATCTCCAAGACATGCATCAAGCCGAACACTTTTCTGGACATTTCGATAACAACTGAATATATTACGCAAAACTCCTTGGAGGAATTTAATGGCTTTCAAGATCGCCGTCAGTAATCAAAAAGGTGGTACTGGAAAGACAACCATCTCCGTCAACATCGCGGCTGCGTTCGAGGCCGGTGGCAACAAGGTCGCGTTGATCGATGCCGACCCTCAAGGCACTTCCGTTCGGTGGGTGACGAGCGGTGAGAACACCTTGCCGATGACGGTCCTTTCGCTGGCCCCCGCTGGTCGCGGCATCGGCGGCGAGATCAAGAAGCAGGACGCAAACTTCGACGTGATCGTCGTCGACTGTCCGGGCAACCTCGAAGATCCGCGCATCGCGTCCGTGCTCGAAGTCGCCGACTTCTGCCTCGTGCCGCTGTCACCATCGCCGGCGGACCTGTACAGCACCGTCGCGATGATTCGCATGATCGAGTCGATGCGAGCCGTTCGCAACCCGAATCTTTCTTCCGCATTAATGCTGAATAGTGTTAATGGAAAAACTAAAATGCGTGAAGAAATTTTAAAAATTCTAAGGGCTGAAGAAATAGGGGAGCATTTGCTCGACAGCCAGATCGCGCAACGCGAGGTCTATCGTCAGACGTTCGCACTCGGCACCACGATCCATCATCACAATCGGTACCTGAAGGGGCTGAAGGAAGCCCGCGCGGAAATCGAAAGGCTGGTCACGGAAATGGCCCAATACATCGCGTCGACGCGCGCTACCGGAGCCGCCCATGGCTAAGGACACATCGAAAGACAAGAAGCCGACCGGCAACCTGCATCTCGCGGCCGGCCTGTTGCGCGGGCTCGCGCAGGAAAACGCTGCACTGGAAACCCGCTTGCCCGAGCCGCCGGCTGCACCGAACGTCGTCGACGCGACGCCCGCCGCCGTGACCCCGGCCGCGGCCGCACCCGCCGGCACACCGGATCTTGGCGCGCCGCAGAAGGTGCTGGTCAAGGACTGCATCCCGAACCCGTTCAACCCGCGCGTGTTCTATTCGGAGTCGAGCCTGCACGAGCTCGCACTGACGTTGAAACGGGAAGGGCAGATCGAGCCGATCAAGGTCACGCGGCTCCCGGAGTTTCCCGGCAAGCTCGTCGTGATCGACGGGCAACGCCGGCTGCGCGCGACGAGCATCAACGGCGATGAAACCATCAACGCCACGTTCCGCACGGACCACACGCCCGAGCAGCTCTATACGATCGCGTATCGGGCGAACCACGATCACGAACGCCAGACGATCTTCGACGATGCGGTCGCATGGAAGCGTCTCCTCGACGAGAAGGTCTTTCAGGACCAGAACACGCTCGCGGAGAAGATCGGCAAGGACAAGGCATCGATCAGCAAGACGCTGTCGCTCAACGCACTGCCCAACACGCTGCTGGAGCGGATGGCCAGCGCGAACGACGTGGTCGGCCTGCAGGCAGCGTACTTCCTGAAGCTGATCTTCGAGCGCCTGGGCGAACCGACGGCCGACCGGCTGCTCACGGCCGTGATCGACCGGAAGAAATCGGTCCGCGATCTCGAGAATTTCCTGCGTGCGCAGAGTGACGACAACAAGAAAGCGGGACGCACGCGCTACAGCGTTCGTCACGACTTCGCGCTCGAATCGCAAGCAATCGGCCAGTTGAAGACCTACCCGGACGGGCGTCTGGACCTGCAGCTCAAGGGCGTCGACACGTCCCACCAGGAAGCGCTCGCCGACAGGCTCAAGACCGTCATCGACGCCTACGTCGCCGAGCTGGCTGCGGCCACGCAAAAGTAACGCGCCCAAGCAAAAGGCCTCGCATCCGCGTTGCGCCGCGAAACCGGACGATGAAGTCCGGCGCACGACGCCCACCCGGTTGCGAGGCCTTGTTCAGTTGCTTGCGAGACTGCTTTTGAGCAGGAATTCCAGCAGGTCGTCCGAGGTCGGTTCGCCCCAGGTATCCAGCGCCAGCCATCGGAAAAAGCTGGTCTGCGCGAGCTTGCTCGCCTTCTTCTTCGGCGACAGCGTGAGATCCTTCGAGCCCGCCACCGTCTCGTTGTAGCGATCGATCAGCTTGGTCTGGTCGTCGATCTCCAGCTCGCGGAAATACGCGCCGGCTTCCTCAACCTTCGCCGCCAGATATTTGTCGCGAATCTGCTCCTGCTTGCTCTGCGCGGATTCCTTCGCCGGTGCGGCCGCTTCGGCTCCCTGCCCGTCGGCCAGCGTGTAGCCGTGCGTCAGCGCCTTGCGGAAATACGCGGCCACGTTGTCGACCGGCGCCGCGTTCTTCTTCGTAGTCCGATTGAGCGTATAGGCGATCGCCGCCTTGATGCGCTGCACGCCATATTGCGTGATCAGCCGGCGGGCTTCCGAACGCGGAATGCCGAACTTCGCGACCTCCTCGACCAGCGCTTCGTTCTTGACGTCGCCGTCTTCGACCGTATCGGCACTCTGCTTGCGCGTCACCTTGAACTGAACGGCCTCCACGCTGCGGCCGGACTTGTGTTCGATCAGCTCGAGCGTGTGATCCGATACTTCGTTCACCTCCTGAATGCACGGCACCAGGACCTTGCTCTTGAACAGCTTGTATTCCTTGTACGACTGCGACGCCTTGTCCTGGCCAAGAATGAGGTCGCGGAATTTCGGCAGCGGAATCTTCGCGGTGATGCCGATCCCTTCGTAGCGCACCGTGTTTTCCCACAGCGCGAGCGAGTGCGAGCGCCGGAATTCGCGGGCGATCCGCATATCGATCAGCGCGTAGATTTCCGGATTGAGCAGCTCGCTGCGAATCTGGTCGGAGAAGCTGTACTTCAGCACCGATTGCTCGAGCTCCGCGCCCGCGAGCAGGCCCGACGCTTTCCAGACCGTCGAACGGTCCGCGGCCAGGTAGTCCCAGTTGACGACGGTACTGATCAGCGAGTTGACCGTGTCCTTCACGTACTTCGTGTTGTTGCTGTTCAACCCGCTCTCGTGCGAAAGCGAGGCGATCGAGATCGAGAAGCTCGTCCGGCCCGGCTCGAACGCCTCCTGCCGAAGCGCGTTCTTGATCAGCGAACTGAACATCTTGCGCTGCTGCAGACCGATCTTTCCCGACTTGGGCGCGATATGAATCGCCTGGACCGCCTTGCGCAGCAAGTCGGGAGGCTCGGGTGTCTGAAACAGTGAAACCTGTTTGTCTGAGCCTTTGCTTGCGGGCTTGCGCGGCATCGTGATGTCCGGATAAGGTGACCTTGTTGAGAGCGGACTTTATACCTTCTCACGCCGCAGAGCAACGCCCTCGCTCCGGCATCACTTGCAGTATCACGGCTAACCTTCAGATGCAAAAGGGAAATTCGTGATGAAGCGATCTGCGCGGGGCCCCATATCCATCTACCTTTGGGCCAAAAAACCTCCCAAAAGAAGCTACCTTTCGGGTCCGGCTACAGAAACCCGGCACGAGATTTGCCCCAGGGAAGGTACCCATCCATGGGGGCAAACGAGCGGAATCGCGATCGACGACCGGATTCGTGGTGCCTTGCAACACGCGGCCGTTTTTCTCCCATAACTTGCTACCTTCATCGTCTCCCATGAAAGGCTACCTGTCGGCAGCCTTCGACATGGACGATGGCATTACTTTCAACCTCGAAGGAAGAAATAGCACCCATAAACGGCAACCATTTGGTTATCCCATAAAAGGTTACCTGTCCGCGACATCGATCCTGTCTATGGGAGCAGCCAGCAGAGGGGTCTCGGTGAAACACGCACGACCGGCCCGATTGACCACCCATAAACGGTTACCATCGAGAGGTCCCATAACCGGCTACCCGAAAAAAATCGCTGTGCGAGCAAGCACTTACGGATCAAAAAAAGCACCCCATAAAAGGCTACCTGCCAGCGTTCCCATAGACGACTACCCAACTCGATTTCAGGCTGATTTCCCATAACCGGGTACGCTTGCCCCATATCCACAGCCCCGATTCCCCACAACGCGGTACCCAAAACCCCAAATCCACAGACCTGAAACCCCAGACCCTTCCACCTGTCCTCCCATAAATGGGTACCGAACACCGGTCAAACCCTTGTGGAATAAGGCTGTGAGCCGTCTAAAAGTAGTTAAAGAAGTAAACGTGGTTTACCAAAGATGTAAACACACGTGTGCTGCCACAGAAAGACAAGCCCCATAAACCGCTACCCATGGGATCCGTCTGTGGTCCGTTAAGCATCCCGCTGCTTCGATTCGGGCCTGCTGGACAGAGTCTGAGGCCTTGATGCAGCAAGGCCTCAAGCCCAACAAGGCTTCCCGGAGAGGTGAGTGCCCACTCACAACACTTAAAAGTAGAAACCTATGGGAGGAAATCGGGCAGAAATCATCGGTTTCCGCATTCAGGTTCCCATCTATGGGACCGAAAAAGCCAGAGCCGCGACGACCCGCACTCCTGTGATCGACGGGCAAATCGGATCAGCGACCGAACGCACGGACATCGTCAGTTTCACCCATAGCAGTTCGAAATCATGCTGGACGGCACGCGAATGGTTTTTTGTACTCATGCTTCCCGGTCTGTGGACAAGTTTTTTGCCGGTCGTCTATCGACGCTTCTCGTCACATTTAGCCTGTGGACCGTGCACAGAGGAAATAGACGCGGCTTGCCTCCCCGCCCCGAGGTCCCGCAACTTTCTACCTTTGGATCGACCGAAGAGTAACGCTGTGCCCTAGGATGGCAACGAGAGGCCAACACAACCTCCCGGAAGCAAGAGTCACCTCCCCGCCCCCAAGCCGCACAGGCCGCCGGCTCCTGGGCCGATCTCGTGAGAGTGACGAGCCAACGTGAAGATGCGCCCGCTGAAGAAGCTCACCGCAATCGAATTCGGACGACGATCCCGAAGATTCTCACCGTCAGAAACTTCCTGATCCCGGAAAAGCTCACCGGCGACGCGTCCCACAGGTATATGCAAGCTGTGCAGCCGCGGCATCCGCACGGGATACTCGACGGCCAAAATCGTCGAATGAAAAATCTGTGGCCCGCGCGCGTTTCCTGAAGTGTTCATGAGCAGAATCGGGCCGACTGACCAGTGTTGTCGCCGCTCAACACGACGCGCAACGTGTGCCGGACGGAGTATCGCAATGCTTGTGCGGCTCACCCTCGCGCATTCGTGAGGGCGAGCTGGTCAACGTCTTCACCCTACGCCGAGCGTCTACCCATTTCGCTATACACACCAGACGACGATGAGTTTCACCGGCCAAGGTAGCCATGCACATCGCCTTCCGGTGCGGTAACACGAGACGATCGCATCGATCACCGGACGAACCGAATCGTGGTCGTTTATGGGAGAACCCGTCGCTGGAGCCGCGTCGAGCGGCAACATTGCACACAGATCGACAACTATTGCGGTGATTGCGCTTCGTGTGATGCAGATCACGGCAAGCATGAGCGTGCTGCCAACACCACCTATGAAACAGCAATCGGCATGCGAGCTAGACACGACGATACGAATGTCATCGGAATCGCAGCCTCGCATCACGTCATGTGATCGATCTTCATCACCGAAGCGTGCTGTACGTCCGACGTTTCCGCTGCCTCGACCGCGCGATCTTCACGCGCGCCGAAACGCAATGTACCGTCCCTGCCTCTTCCGCGCGACGGTAGAGCAACGTCCACGTGTTCTCCCATACGTGTATCCCCAACTCCGTTTGCACATTGGCGCCACATTTTTCACGACGCGGTTATGATGCACAGGTCCCGATCGCGACATGACGACCGATCAGGACAGGGGCGGTATCTCGATGGTCTTTCCAACCGTGATAATCATCAGAAAAGAGAGTTCAGCGATGCGAATCCAGATCAGAAAACTCACGCTGGCTGCTACCGCAGCCGCGTTCCTGTTCGGCTCGGCAGTTCCTGCATTTGCCCAGACCGATCCCGCCAGCGCGCCTGCTGCACAGGACGCCAAGGCGGCGAAGAGCCAGGCACGCAAGGCGGCCAGGGCTCAACGCAAAGCGGAGCGCAAGGCTGCGCGCGCGAAAAACAACGCCGAGCTGAAGAAACTCGAAGACGCCGGTTACAAGCCGGCGGCCAACGACCCGAACTATCCGCAGAACCTGCAGAACGCGGAGAAGAAGGCCGCCGGCGCAAGCCAGTAAGCGCCGTTCGGTAGCAAGCCAAGGTACGATCCGCGGCTTGCCGCGAGCATCGCGGTCACGCGATGCTCGTCAAAAGCAGGATGCCCGTCATGAACGACGGCAAACCCGATCTGCACGTTCGCACTATTTGATTCGGAATCCTGCATTGAATGGCGGGCAAGACCGGTATGGTCGATACGGTCAGTGCTCCGCGTCCGATGCGGCTGCGTTCCCCGTCACCTTCAGCCAGTCCTTGAATGCACGCACCGCATCGTCGTCCGCGCGCGCGGATGCCACGTATGTGAAGTAGCGCCACGGCGGCAGCGCCGGTTCGCTGAACGGCTGCACGAGCCGGCCTTCGGCGATGTCGTCCGCGACGAGCGCGATCGGCCCCATCGCGACGCCGAGTCCGTCGAGTGCGCCTTGCAGCGTCAGGTAGAAATGCTCGAGCGTGAGCGAATGTCGCGGCACGAGATTCTGATGTCCGGCCGCCGCGAGCCATTCGGGCCACATGCCGGGATAGGTCGCCGCGTGCAGCAGCGTGAAGCCGGCGAGATCGGTGGGCGCAAGCAACGGCCGGCCTTCCAGCAGCTTCGGCGCACACACCGGCAGCCGGACTTCGGACAGGAATTCCTCCGCGACGTAACCGTCGATGGCCTGCGGGCCGCCTCGAACGATCAGGTCGACCTTGTCGCGCAGTTTCTCGATCGGCTCGTTCGACGTCGACAGCCGTACCTCGATCGTCGGATGGGCGACCTGGAACGACGACAGCTTCGGCACGAGCCAGCGCAACGAAAACGTCGCGGGCGCGCTGACGCGCAGCACGCGCTGCTGCGCGTGGCCGAAGTGCTGCGCGGTGGCGAGCGCGATCCGGTCGAACGACGCACCGACCTCGGCGAGATACGCGCGGCCGGCATCGGTCAGCTCGACCCGCCGGTTGTGGCGTTCGAATAGCGGCCGTCCGAGCCACGCCTCCAGTTGCTGTACGTGCCGGCTGATCGCGCCGTGCGTTACGCACAGCTCGTCGGCGGCAAGCGTGAAGCTGCCGAGTCGGGCGGCCGCTTCGAACGCGCGTAGCGAATTCAACGGAGGAAGACGTCGGGCCATTGCATCGTTTCGCGTGAAATTTACTCACGCGATAGTTCAGGTTTAATCGTTTGATCGGGCGATCCAGCTCCGCCAATATGGCACACAAACGGCCGGCTCGGCCGAACGAGTGTCTGAATTTCTCACATGGAGTGCGGAGCATGCCGAACGTGGTGGTCGTGGGTGCCCAATGGGGCGACGAGGGCAAGGGGCGCGTCGTGGACTGGCTGGCGGCTCAGGCCGACCTCGTCGCACGCTACAACGGCGGCCACAACGCGGGCCATACGCTGGTCGTCGGCGGCAAGACGTACAAGCTTGCGCTGCTGCCGAGCGGCATCGTGCGCGGCAAGCGCGGCGTGATCGGCAACGGCGTGGCGCTCGATCCGGAAGCGCTGCTCGCCGAGATCGCGCGGATGGCCGAGCTCGGGCTGTCGGTGACGCCGGACAACCTGTCGATCGCCGAGAACGCGGCGCTGGTGCTGCCGATTCACCGCGCGATCGACCAGGCACAGGAGCGCCTGCGCCGCGAACCGATCGGTACCACGCTGCGCGGGATCGGGCCGGCCTACGAGGACAAGGTCGGGCGTCGCGGGCTGCGCATCGGCGATCTCGCGGAACCCGGCCGGCTCGCCGACAAGCTCGACGTGCTCGTCGACCATCACAACGCGTGGTTCCGTGGCCTGGGACTCGACGAGTGTTCGCGCGACGCGATGCTGGCGACGCTCGTCGATCTCGCGCCGAAGATCCTGCCGTTCGTGCGCCCCGTCTGGGCCGACCTCAACGACGCGACCGATCGCGGCGAACGCATCCTGTTCGAGGGTTCGCAGGCCGTGATGCTGGACATCGACTGGGGCACGTATCCATTCGTGACGTCGTCGGGCACCGTCGCATCGGCGGCAGCGGCCGGCACGGGCCTCGGCGCGTCGAAGCTCGGCCACGTGCTGGGCGTGACCAAGGCGTATGCGACGCGTGTCGGCGGCGGCCCGTTCCTCACCGAGCTGATCGACGCAACCGGCGAAGCGCTGCGCGCACGCGGGCAGGAATTCGGCGTCAACACCGGCCGGCCGCGGCGCTGCGGATGGCTCGATGCCGCGCAGTTGCGCCAGGCGGTCAGGATCTCGGGCATCGATTCGCTGGCGCTCACCAAGCTCGACGTGCTCGACGGCTTCGAGTCGATCGAGCTGTGCGTCGGCTACGAACTCGATGGCGCGCGGGTCGACCATCTGCCTGCGAGCCTCGATGTGCAGTCGCGCGCGAAGCCGGTCTACGAACGATTCGACGGCTGGCATGGCACCGTGAAGGGCGTGCGCGAGCGTACGGCGCTGCCGCGCGCAGCGCAGGATTTCATCGCGCGCATCGAAGCGGTCGCGGGCGCGACGGTATCGATGATCACGACCGGTGCGGAGCGCGACGACACGATCGTGTTGCGTAATCCGTTCGATGCGGTGGCCGCCGCGTAACGTGCCGTTGATGACGTAAATCGCGGATCGGCATCGTGGTTGCCGGGTAGTTTTTGCCGACCCGATGTAGTTTGCGTGCCGGCGTGTTCGATCGCGTACACGCCCGGCCCGGACGCGGCGCGAAGGGCGGCTCCGCGATACGGTTCGGCGTCCGGATCACGCCGCATACGGCGAACTGGACACGCCTGCAGCGCTGCTGTACTGTTCCGCACACTTCGCGCCAGACCGGCCCGCGCCGGAGCCGCCGGCATCACGGCCGCGCGGCGGCGCGCCGTGATCTCAATCCCGGGGACAGGCCGATGGACACGTTACAGATGATGCGCATTTTCGTCCGGGTCGCGGAGGAGGGCAGCTTCACGAGCGCGGCCCAGCGCCTGGACATCACGACGGCATACGCATCGCGTTCGGTCGCGCAGCTCGAAACGCATCTGCGCACGCGTCTGCTCAACCGCAGCACGCGCCGCATCGCGCTGACCGACGCCGGGCAGCGCTATCTCGATCGTTGCCAGCGCATCCTCGGTTATATCGACGAAGCGGAAGCCGAGGCGGCAGACGCACAGGCGAAGCCGTCCGGACGGCTGCACGTTCACGCGACGACGAGTTTCGGCCAGGCGTATGTGGTGCCCGCGGTCGTGCGCTACCGGCAGCGCTATCCGTCGGTAGCGGTCGAGCTGACGCTGTCGCAGCACGTGCCCGACATCATCGACGAAGGCTACGACGTGTCGCTGCAGTTGAGCACGACGGAGCTGCCCGATTCGGGGCTCGTGTCGCAGCGGCTCGGCGACGTACACAGCGTGCTGTGCGCGTCGCCCGCGTATCTGAAGGAGCGCGGCACGCCGCGCACGGTGCGCGAGCTCGAAGGGCATGCGTGCCTGCAGATGGTCACTTCGGTGTTCCCGCGCGATCGCTGGCATCTCGACGGCCCGGACGGTCACGAGACGTTCGACTTGCCGTTGCCCGATTTCCAGGTAAACATCGCCGATGCGCTGGGTGCCGCACTGCGCGCCGGCCTCGGGATCGGCTCGTTGCCGATGTCGTCCGCACTGCCCGCGCTCGCGAGCGGTGCGCTGGTGCGCGTGCTGCCCGAATACCGGTTGCAGAAGCTGACGGTCTACACGCTGTACGCGTCGCGTCAGTATCTCGACGCGAAGATTCGCACGTTCGTCGATTTCCTGCGCGAATGCGTGCCCGAAATGCTGTCCGCCGACGAGGCCGCGCTGAACGCGTCCTGCAAATCCTGAGTCAGCACTGCCGCTGTTCGTATGCGCGTTTTCTCCGGAAAATAAAATAATCGGTAATCCTGCATTTAAGACAGACGTCGACGATGCGATCGCGATCGACCCGGGAAACGACGCCCACGGCAACGAGCACGTCCTTATGAAATCGCTTGCTTTCGATATCGAACATCGTTGGTTCGATGCGCGGTGCCAACTTCCTGGAATCGGTTCGACCTGCTTCATCGCGTTCGCGCGGCGGTGTGCGGCTTCGCGCACCTGAAGCCCACGTGCGTGAAGCCGCACCCTCTCCAGCAAACCTGAAACGATATGGCAGATCGATAATTCACAACCCGCTGCGGGCTCCTTCACGCCGGCCTGGCGATCGCGGCGGGCGCCGTCGCGCAGACGGTACCCGGCAAACAAAAACGCCACGGATGAAAGTCCGTGGCGTTTCTCTTTGCGCCGGCTTATCGCGAGCGCGTCGATCGCGTATTACTGCGGCTTCGCCCAGAGCGTGCGGCCGAAGAACGTAAGCGTGCGATCCCACGCGACTTGCGACCACGCCGGATCGAACTGCGTGCCGGAGATGCGGCCGGGGCCGACGGCCGTTTCGTTCGCGAATCCGTGATGCGCGAGATAACGATGGAATTCGACACCGACCTTCGCATCGGTCAGCTTCTTTTCCAGCGCGTCGACCTGGTCGATCGCGAAGAATGCATCCTGTGTGGCCCAGTGGCCCATCAGCGGCACCTTGAGCTTCGCCGGATCGAGATAGTCGAGCGGCGGGAAGCCGTACCACGTGACGCCCGCGTCCGCGTCGGCGAACTGCAGCGACAACAGCGTCAGCGCACCGCCCATGCAGAAGCCCGTCACCGCGACGCGCGGAGCCAACGTCTTCAGATATGTGACGGCGCCGGGAATGTCCTGCGATGCGGCGTCGCCGAAATCGAGGCCGGTCATCAGGTGGTGTGCCTCTTCTTCCTCGACCGTCGACTTGCCGCGATACAGGTCGGGCACGAGCGCGAAGTAGCCGCAGCGCGCGAGGCGATCCGCGACGCCGCGGATCTGGTCGTTCAGCCCCCACCATTCCTGGATGACGACGACCGCGGGCGCGCCTTCGGTCTTTTCCGGCCTGGCGAGATAACCCTGCAGCTCCTGGCCGTCCGGGCGGCGAAACGTGATCATGGAACCGGATGCTTGAGACATGAAACCGCTCCTTTTCGAAAAATGCGATGAGTACGGCAGCGGGCCGGCCAGCGGGCGTGGTGACGATCGGGCATGCAGGGCGTCGTGGTTTCGCTCGCGTTCATTTCGGCCGACACCGACCACGCGGCCATTCTATGCGCAAACGCCGGCTGCCTGCGTGAACAGCGCCGCGCGGCGCGCGATCGGCGGGGGCGTGTCGATCGACGGTCGCGATTCGGTCACGGAGCGGATCACCGAAAAGCGAACACCCCAAAGGTCGGATCAAATTCCAACTTTTGGGGTGCAGTTCAGAGCAGGGTGTTTCGTTTGCCGCGCGCGGATCGGAACGCGCGTGTGCGTCGGGCTTACTGGCCGAAATACACGGAGTCGCGGCCATCCTGCTTGACCGCGATTGTGCGGCCGGCACGCACGTCGGCGGCGGCTTGTGCGCCGTAACCGGTTTCATCGGCGTTCGTTACGCGGGCCTGTGCCGTCTGCAGCGCGCGGGGGTAGTACGGATCGGAGACTTCGGGCTTGTAGCCGGCCTGTTCGAGCTGGACGAGTTCCGCGCGCACCTGGGCACGCGTCAACTGGCCCGACGGGTTCGATTGTGCGAATGCGCCATACGAGGCGGACAGGGCGGTTGCGGCGACGACAGCGTAGATGAACGACTTCATGATGACCTCCGGTTTCGTTGATTTCGCGCTTCGCTTGTTGCGTTCAGCGGTTGATTTGCATCGTAGCGATCGCGTTACCGGTCGGAAATACGCGTTCCAGCGAATAATTATTGCAACTGGGTAAACGATCCGTGGGGATTGGTGGTTTTGTCTGATGATTGCGGGCTGTCGGCTCGCGCTGCATGGGCCCGGCACACAGCCATTCGGGGCCTGAAGTGATCGATCGACCGGCGGCCACGTGACGATCAATTGAATCGCATTCCGAAGTATTTGGGCGAGATGGTCGGCATAGCCCATGCACTTCCGTGTCACTTGGTCGGGGGCCGCCTGACGCTTCCGATATTCGGCGGGTGTGATCCCGACGTGCCGAGTGAACGACCGCCTGAGCGTATCGACATTCGCGAAGCCGCATTTCGCGGCGACCTGTTTCTGCGTGTCATGCGCGTTCTCGAGCAAATGACGAGCCGCCGTGTTGCAGGCGCGCCTGTTTTTCGCCGGCGATGCGCAGCGTTACCGTCTCGGCGTCAATTTCAATCAGGTTCCGGTGAACGCACCGAAGTGTCTCTTGGTGGCCACGCTCCGTCGACGCGTGCTCGAGAACGCTTCGCGAGCACCGCCGCGGGCGGAATCGCGTTAAGTCAGTAAAAAAGTTGTTACGTAACAATCACCAGATGTTTCTCTAACTTTATATACTGAATAACTGCATCACCTCACCCAGGCGAATCTTCGATTCGCAACCGCCGGATTCTGCTGCCCAGACAGCCGGCCACATCCGCTGGCTCCTTCGCCGACGCTTGACGGACAGGCCACAACGGCTCTCCCAACCTCGCTCCCACAAGTCCTCGGCAAAACGCCTATAATGATTGGGCAAATTGCCGGAGAGAGGTCATGAGCACCATCGCTTTTCATCCTTCGGGTATCGCGCATCCGCGTCAGGCCGAATTCACGATTCTCGAGCAGCTGCTGGCGATCCGCGTCCGATCGGGTGCGGATCTTGCCGAGCTGGCGAGCGCACGCATCGACGTCTCGGTAATCGACCGGCTGTCGGAGCGCGGGCTGAAATCGGACGAGCTGGCCTTCATCATCCCGCGCCGCACGCTGAGCCACCGTCGCCAGGCGCACGAACGCCTGTCGCCCGAGGAATCCGACAAGGCGATTCGCCTCGCGCGCATCGTCGCGCAGGCGACGGCCACGTTCGGCGACCAGGACAAGGCGATGGCGTGGCTGCGCAACGGGCTTCAGCGCTTCGGCGGCCGCACGTCGCTCGACATGGCGAGCACCGAGCATGGCGCGCGGCTCGTCGAAGAGGTGCTCACGCAGATCGACGAGGGGTACTTCGCTTGACGACGCTGTGGCGGATCAGCAATTACGCCGACCTGAAAGGCATCGGCGGGTTGCGCGCCGGCGGGCGCTGGCATTTTGCCGGACAGCCCGTCGTGTATCTCGCCGAGCATCCGGCACTCGCGCTGCTCGAGACGCTCGTGCATTTCGAAATCGCCACCGTCGCGCAATTGCCGAGCGGATACCAGTTGCTTCGTATCGAGGTGCCGGAATCGGTGGACGTCGCCGAGATCGCGGAAGGCGACGCGCCGGACGACTGGCAAACGAACGTGGACTGGACCCGCAGCGCCGGCACCGAGTGGCTGCACACGCAGCCGAGCGCGCTGCTGCGCGTCCCGAGCGTCGTCGTGCCGCACGCGCACAACTTCCTGCTGAATCCGCTGCACCCGGCCGCACCCGAGATCCGCGTCGCGGAAGTCATGCAATCGCCGTACGACACCCGGATTCTGCGGCTGATCGAGTCGAAGCCGGGCGAATAGGAAAAAAGAACAGGGCAGGGCCCATGCCGTGAGCTGCTTCAACGCTCGTGCGCGGCGCGATCCGCGGCAGCATCGGGCGGCAGCGTCTGCCGGATGCGCGTGACCGTTCGCGTACTGACGAGACCGAGCATGGCGCTGACATCGGCGTGCGCGTGGCCGGCGAGCAACTGGCGGCGCGCATACGTGTTGCGCAGCACGCGCGGGCTCATGTCCGCTGCGTGGAAGCCGATCGAGGTCAGCGCGTCGCGCACCACGAGCAGCAGAAACATGTCGTTCATCGCGCCACCGCCGCGCGGCGCGGGAAACAGCAGTACCGATGCCGGTGCGTCTGTCGAACGCGCACGCCATGCGGCGAGCGGTGCCAGCGCGAACGCGGCGAGTTCGATCCGGCGCGCCGGCCGCGCGCGATCGCGCGGCACGGACAGCGCCGGCGGCAGCGCGTCGAGATCGGGTGCGTCATGCGTCGTCGCGCGAATCTCGGCGGACGTGATGCCGCTCGCGAGCAGCAGCGCGACGATCGCGCGATTCCGGCAGTCGGCCGGCGTGTCGTCCGATCGCGGCTGCACATGGCGCTGCAGCGCCGCGTCGGCGTCGGGCGGCAGGTAGCACGGCTCGGGCTCACCGTCCGGCCACGTGAGATGGCGCGTCGTCCGGCCGGCCGGTTGGATCGTCCGCACGCCGGTGTCGACCAGATGCCGGCCCAGCCGGTCGATCAGCTTCGCGTAACGCACGCGGGTCGAGGTGCCGGGCGCGCACGTGCGTTCGAGCTCCGTCAGGAAGGCTGCGACGTGGTCGGGCCCGAACGTGGCCAGCGACACGCGGTGCGCGATCAGATGGCGCAGGAACCGTTCGAACATCGCGACGTGCTGCACGACCGAGCGCGGCGCGAACGGCCGGCGGCCGGCGCCGGTCGCGGTGGTTTCCTGCCATGCGCGAAAGGCGCCGACGGGATCGTGAATCCAGCGATTCGTATCCATCCACGATTTATAGCCGGACGCGGTGACGCCGGCAATCGTCCCGATGTCCATTCCAATCCGGCCGGTTCGTGCCATGCAACCGGCGCGTCGGTGCGCGGCACGCGTCTCGTCGATACCGTCGTCGTGCATCGTCAGGTCAACAAGCAAACAAGCAAACAAGCACGAGCAGTAGCGTGATGAAGAACCGGAACGCGTCCGGTACGCCGTTCCATTGCTTCGACATCCACATCCCGAACCATTCGCCACTGGCCACGGCCGCAGGAATTGCCCGCGCGAGCGGCGTGTCCAACGCGATTTCGACAACGCGCTGACGCGGGGCTAGGGCCTGCGCGCGCCGATGCAGTGCAGCAAGCGAACCCTCATGCCGGTGCGGTGGCGCTGCACATACAACGGCCAGTCGCGTCGCGTCATTTCCTTGTTGCGGAAAAAAATTTGTTCGTGGGACTATCGAACGCGTTGCCTGTGCACCGAGGGGGTTGCAGGCAGCGCGATGTCCATCGCAACGACCTAAAAGAACATCGACAGACAATGAACAGAACAGCGATTTTCCCGTATGCGTCCGCGTTGCTCGCGGCTGCCCTGCTGACCGCATGCGGCGGCGACGTCGAGAACGAAGCGGGGCGCACGCCGGCACCTTCGACCGATACGAGCTGCCTCGCGGTCGACAACAGCGGCGCGACGGTCGTGGTGGGCTCGAACCAGCCGGGTGATCCGTCGCTGCCGGAAGCGTCGTCGGGTTATCGCACCGGGATGAAGCCCGTCTATGCGAAGACCTACCTGGTGGCGACGTCGAACGCTTACGCGAGCGCGGCCGGCTGCGCGGTGCTGAAGAAAGGCGGCACGGCCGCCGACGCGGCGGTCGCCGTGCAGGCCGTGCTCGGCCTGACGGTGCCCGAGGCGACGGGCCTCGGGTCGGGCGGCGTGCTGCTCTACTACGATGCGCGCGGCAAGACGCTGCAGGCATACGACGGCCGCGAAACCGCGCCGGCCGCCGCGACGGAGAACTACCTGCGCTACGTCGACGACACGACCGACCATTCGGCGCCGCTGCCGAACGCGCGCGCCAGCGGCCGCTCGATCGGCACGATCGGCGTGCCGCGGCTCATCGAGACACTGCAGCAGGATCACGGCCGGTTGCCGTGGCAGAACCTGTTCGGCGATGCGATCACGCTCGCGACCAACGGCTTCCCGATCGGCGGCCGGCTCGCCGACGCGATCGCGGCAAACGCCGCGAACCTGAAGCGCGACCCCGAGGCCGCCGCATATTTCCTGAATGCCGATGGCTCGCCGAAGACGCTCGGCACCGTACTGAAGAACCCCGCGTACGCGCACACGCTGACGCTGATGGCGCAGTCGGGTGCGAATGCGCTGTACACCGGGCAGATCGCGCAGGACATCGTCGCGAAGATCGCCACGACGAAGGGCGCGGACGGCTCGACGCTCACACCGGGCAAGACGACCGTCGCGGATCTGGCCGCGTATCAGGCGAAGCGCCGCGAACCCGTATGCACGACTTATCGCAGCTACTGGGTGTGCGGGATGCCGCCGCCGTCGTCAGGCGGCATCGCGGTCGCAGCGGCGCTCGGCATTCTCGAGAACTTCGACCTGAAGTCGCTGAAGCCGACGGCGATCGATCTCGAGGGCGGCAAGCCGACCGTCGCGGGCGTGCACCTCGTCACCGAGGCCGAACGGCTCGCGTATGCCGACCGCGACAAGTACGTGGCCGATACGGATTTCGTACCGCTGCCGGGCGGCACGTGGGACACGCTGCTGAACAAGCCGTACCTGAAATCGCGAGCGGCGCTGATCGACACGACCAAGAGCATGGGCACAGCACAGCCCGGCAATTTCGGCGCGGTGCCGCTCGGTGTCGACACGACGCTGATCGAGCACGGCACGAACCAGTTCACGATCGTCGACGGCGACGGCAACGTGCTGAGCGCGACGACGACGGTCGAGTCGAGCATGGGCTCGTTCCACATGACCAACGGCTTCCTGCTGAACAACCAGCTGACCGACTTTTCCGCGAACCCGCTCGACGCATCCGGCAATCCGGTGGCGAACCGCCTGCAGCCGGGCAAGCGGCCGCGCAGCTCGATGGCGCCGACGATCGTGTTCGGGCAGGCTGCCGACGGCTCGCGCGGCGACTTCGTGATGGCGACCGGTTCGCCGGGCGGCGGCACGATTCCGCAATACGTGGTCAAGACGCTGGTCGGCGCGCTCGACTGGGGGCTCGACGCGCAGCAGTCGGCGGGGCTCGTCGACTTCGGCGCGAGCAACAGCCCGACCACCACGATCGGCGGCGAGCATCCGAACGTCAACACGGCGAACAACGGCGCGAACGATCCGCTGATCACGGGGCTCCTCGCGCTCGGGCACAAGGTGTCGACGTCCGCGCAGGCGAGCGGCGTCAACACGGTGATGCGCGTGACGGTTGGCCAGTCGCCGGCGTTGCAGGGCGGCACCGATCCGCGTCGCGAAGGCGTCGTGCTCGGCGATACGTTCCGGCCGTAACCGGGCGGAACGCGCACGGCCCCGATCTGCCTGTATCTGCCAACAGGCGATCGGGGCCGTGTTTCTTTAAGGGGCTGCAATGACGCACGCACGTCTGCTTGAAATGGACGCAGTCTTGTCGGCGCCAGGCTTTTCGATTTCCTCGGCGATGTCGATTGCGACAGCGCGCTGGACAGTCGCGATGCCGAGCCGTTCGACGCAATCGACGGCGATCCGGGTACGGCGATCGACAAGCCGGCAGCAGACGCATTGCGGGAAAAGGCATTCAAGCTCGCCTTCGGCGCATCGGACAACCCGGAGCGGCGGCGTGCGTGTCCGACGATATCGAATCGATCGCGCCGCGTCGGTTGTCGTGCCGCACCGACGGCCGGTCGACACACATACTTTGGGATGCTTATAAAAACGGCTGGTTTCCCTGCTAGCCGTTTCACTTTCGTGGTTTCCCGATGCGCGACGATCGGGTGAAGCGTGATCGCGGGGCGACCCGTGCCGCATGCCGTCGGGTTCGCACCTGCTCGCCGGCAAGTACGCCGTCTTCCCATCTCAAGCCCCCGATTGTCAAACAGTGTGAGTCAATCGTCAGCATTTGCAACTGAAGTAACAGTCCCTGCAAATCAATCGTTTTGCGCGTCGGCGCCGCTACATTAGCTCCACCTGCCGCACGTCGCGGCGAGGCATGCGACAAGCCGCACGAACGCGGCTCGCAGCAACAACGTCTTTGGGGAGAATGACCATGAACAAGATTCGTACGATTCTGCTGGGTGCCGCTCTGACGGCGATGGCGACGTCGGCTGCTTTCGCACAGACGGCCCAGACCGGCGCAGAGGGTTCCGCAGGCGTCGGCGCACAGGTCCAGACGCCGCTGCTCGGCGGCGGCGTGGGCGTGCAGGCTGGCGCCGGCGCGAATGCGGCAGGCTCGGGTTCGGGCGCAGGCAACCTCGTCGGCGGCGCGCTGAACGGCGTCGGCAAGACGGTCGGCGGCGTCGGCAAGACGGTCGGCGGCGTCGGCGCGGCAGCCGGCAATGCGGTGGGCGGCGCGACCCAGGCGGTGGGTTCGGCAGCGGGCACGGCGAAGGATGCCGCGGCCTCGGCCGTACACTCGACGAAGTCGCACGTGAAGCACGTCGCAGGTACCGCAAAGAGCCACGCGCAAGGCGCGGTGTCGACGGCAGGCGACGTTGCGGGCGGCGCGAAGGCGAAGGCCGGCGAAGCGCTCGAAGGCGCGACGAACTCGGTGCAGGGCGGCGCATCGGTCGGCGTGAAGGGTTCGGCTTCGGCACAAGGCGGCGCGCTGTAAGCAGCACGCATCCAATCACGGCCCGGCCCGCTTCGAAGCGGGCCGGGCCGTTTTTTATCGGCGCACATAGCGCGCCGTTCGATGTTCGTCGCAATACAGTGATGCATCGGCGTTCGCCGCGAATCCGGCGGCGCGATGGGCACGTGCGCTACCGGATGCCCCGGGCACGAGCCCGCGACAGGCGACGCGCGCGGCCCCTGCCCATTACCCGGCTGCCATGCTTAAATAGCGGGGCTCCCGGTTGCCGGGCTGCCGCGATGGCAGCGCCGGCCGACGCGGGCAAGCATGTCCGATCGACATCGTGACGACAGACGACACCAAAACGCCGTTCCGGCCCGCCCGGCGCGGCCCGATAACATTCCGAGGCATCACGTCATGACCATCCTGTTCCGTCTTCTCGCGCTCGCCTGCGCGCTCTGGCTGGCCGCCTGCGCAGCGCCGCCCCCGCCGTCAGGCAGTATCGGCGCGTCTGCGGCTTCACCGCTGGTTCCGGACGCCAGCGAACGCCGCGGGCTCGGCACCGCGTGGGGCGAGTCGGTGCGATCCGAAACCCGCAATGTCGAATTCGAACGCGCGGATCCGGCGAAGCCGACGGATCTCGCGTCGGTCTACTACAACGACGCGCTGCCCGGACATCTGCCCGCATCCCAGGTGCGCCGGCTGCCGACCCGCGTCGCGCTCGCGAACGGCGACATCGCGCTGTCGTTTACGGACGAGAAGGGCGCGCCGCTGCGCCTCGCGCGCAACAACGGCCGCTGGCACATGGCAGGTGTCGAGGGTTCGCGCTACATGATCGTGCTGCGCAACCAGGGGCGCCGCACGTTCGAAGTCGTGTCGACGGTCGACGGGCTCGACGTGCTGTCAGGGCGGCCGGGCAGCTATACGAACGGCGGTTACGTGCTGTATCCGGGCCGCACGCTGACGATCGAGGGCTTCCGCAAGAGCCGCGACGAAGTCGCCGCGTTCCGCTTCGCGGCGGTACCTGACAGCTATGTCGCGAACTCGAAGTACGGCGATGCCGCGAACGTCGGCGTGATCGGCGTCGCGCTGTTCGCGCAGAAGGAGAACGACGAGGAAGCGCTGCGCCGCAACGCGAATCCGTTCCCTGGCAACGACAATGGCTTTGCGCCGCCGCCCGTGCCGCGCGGCGAGTGATGGCATGCAGCGGATCGCGCCGCGTTCGTCTCGACGAACGACGCACGCGGCGCGATCCGGAAACGGTATTACCCGGGTGGCACGCCGGTGCATACGACGAACCCCGCGGCGATCCCGCGCGATCCATGCGAATACGAAACCGCCGGACGATATCGGTTGCGTTGAAGACAGCGGTGCTGGCGCTGTCGGTTTCCAAACGCCGACGCCCGAATCGGTGCGTCCCGCCAGCGGCCATGCGATCGAATGGCCACGACGCACCGGCCGGCAACGACGTTCGGTGGAAATATCTCGCGCACGACGGCGGTAAGACAGTCGCGCCACGGCACAATGGCCGTTCGAATTGGCATCGCGTGCTTTCTCCACCATCCGGACCGACGGAGAACCCCATGTCGTTACCCGCTTTCAGGTACCATCCCGACCCGCTGGCAACCGGCAGCGTGATCCGGTCGGATGCGCGCGGCTACCAGGATTGCGATTGACGGCCGGGCCTGCGCGAGCGGCGCCGCCCTTCGTCATGAAACAGAGGAATCTTCGTGAAGTTCATCCACGCGGCAGACATTCACCTTGACAGCCCGTTGCACGGCCTGAGCGCGTATCCCGACGCGCCGGCCGCGCAGTTGCGCAACGCGTCGCGCGAGGCGCTGCGGCAGCTCGTGGATCGTGCGATCGAAGAGGAAGTCGCGTTCCTCGTGATCGCAGGCGACCTGTACGACGGCGACTGGAAGGATCACAACACGGGCATCTTCTTCGGCCAGCAGATGGGGCGCCTGCGCAAGGCGGGCATCCGCGCGTTCGTCCTCGGCGGCAACCACGATGCCGAAAGCGAGATGACGAAGAAGCTGACGCTGCCCGACAACGTCACCGTGTTCGGCCACCGCAAGCCGGAAACCTTCAGGCTGCCGGAATTCGACGTCGCGCTGCACGGGCAGAGCTTCAAGGACAAGGCCGTCGTCGACAATCTCGCGATCGGCTATCCGGACCCGGTGCCCGGGCACTACAACATCGGCGTGCTGCACACAGCGCTCGAAGGTTATGCGGCGCACGCGAACTATGCGCCGTGCACGCTGGCCGAACTGCACGCGAAAGGCTACGACTACTGGGCGCTCGGCCACGTGCACGAATTCCAGCAGTGGACGGGCCCGTCCACCGTCGTGTTTCCCGGCAACCTGCAGGGGCGCCATATCCGCGAGACGGGCCGGCGCGGCGCGGTGCTCGTGACGGTCGAGCAAGGCCGTACGCAGGTCGAGCGCCTGTATCTCGACGTGCTGCGGTGGGAAGCCGTGTCGGTCGACGCATCCGATTGCTTCACGGTCGCCGATTTGTCGAGAAAGATCGGCCAGTCGCTGGAGGCGCTGCTGACCGTCGACGGCCACGTGCCGCGCGCGGTGCGCGTGACGGTCACCGGGCGCACGCCCGCGCACGGGCTCTTTTTCGGCCGCGCGCCGCAGCTGCGTGCGGAGGTGCTGAACCAGATCGGCATCATCGGCAACGAGCGGCTGTGGCTGGAGAAGGTCCGGCTCGCGACGTCTGCCGCCGATCATCAGCAGGGTGAGAGCGAGCAGCTTGAAGCGCTGGAGGATTTGAAGCAGATCCTGGCCGAAGCCGCGCACGATCCGGATTTCCTCGCGCTGCTCGAACGCGATCTGAAGCCGTTCGTCGGCAAGGTCCGCAGCGACGTGAAGGAAGAAGTGCCGTTGTTGACGATGGCGCGCGCGGGCGAGCTCACGGCGCTGGTCGAGCAGGTCGGTCCCGCGCTGCTCGCGCGGCTGGCAAGGGGGGAGTAAGCGATGCGCATCAGCCAGCTCGATCTGATCAAGTACGGCAAGTTCACCGACGAAACACTGCGGTTCCCGTCGGCCGGCGAGGATTTTCATGTGATCGTGGGGCCGAACGAGGCCGGCAAGTCGACGATCCGCACGGCCGTGTCCGAGCTGTTGTTCGGGATGAAGCTGCAGACGCCGCTCGATTTCCTGCACAGCACGCCTGAACTGCGGATCGGCGGCGTGCTCGAGAACGGCACGGGCGAGTTCGCGTTTCATCGTGCGCGCGGACGCAGTCCGTTGCGCACGCCTGCCGACGACAAGCTTCCCGACGACTATCTGGCCGCCATCCTCGACGGCGCGACGCGCGAATTCTTCGAGCAGATGTTCGGGCTCGATCACGGGCGGCTGGTCGACGGCGGCCGCAGTATTCTCGATGCATCCGACAAGCTCGGCCAGGTGCTGTTCGAATCGGCTGCCGGTGTCGGCAGTCTCGGGCCGGTGCGCGAGGAACTCGACGCGCGTTCGGTCGAACTTTGGGCACCGCGCCGCAGCGGCAGCGCGTTTGCGCTGGCAGAAACATCGTTCAACGAAGCCGTGACCGAACTGAAGACGGTCCAGGTGCGCACGCGCGACTGGGTCGATCGCAAGGACGCGCGCGAAGCGGTCGAACAGCAGATCGAGCACGCGCGCGCGGAGCAGCGCCGGCTCGAATCGCTGCGCTCGAAGCTCGAGCGCGTTCGGCGGTTGGCACCATACCTGAAGGAGCTGACGGTCAAGGATGCGGCGCTGGCAGAACTGGGCGCGGTCGTCGAGTTGCCGCCGACCGCGTATGCGGACCTGCTGAAGGCGCAGGGCGATCTCGCGGCCGAACAGAAGGTGCTCGAAGAACGGCGTGCCGACCTGCTTGCGAAACGGCAGGCGCGCGATGCGATCGATGCCGACGCCGATACGCTGGCGCTCGAAGCCGACATCGAAGCGCTCGATCGGCTGCGCGGCGCGTGCATGAATCACGCGCAGGATCTGTTGCTGCTCGGCGCCGACGTCGAGCGGCACCTGTCCGCCGCATTTTCGGCGGCCGCGCAGCTCGACTGGCCGACGGACGAAGCGACGCTGCGCGCGTCGCTGCCGACGGCGCTGTCGCTGAAGACCGTCGCGAACCTGCTGCGCGAACATGGCGCGCTGCATCAGGCGCTTGCCGGCGCGCGCGAATCGCTCGACGAACGCACGCGCGAGCTTGCGCAGGTGCAGGAGCAACGGGCGCGCCTGTCGACCGCCGACGTGCCAGAGGCGCTGCGCGCGGCGCTCGCCGATGCGCAAGGCTTTCGCAACAGCGGCCAACGCGAACAGGCGCTCGAACATGAAATCGCTGCCGCCGAACGCACGCTGTCCGGCGCGCTCGATGCGCTCGGCCAGTGGCGCATGCCGGTCGATACGCTGCGCGCGCTCGACGTGCCGTCGGCGGCGCGGCTCGGCGCGCTGCTCAAGGAGGACAGCGAACGCGCCAGCGCGGCCGCTGCCGCGCGCGACGCGCGGGACGGCGCGCTCGAAGAGCTCGAGCGGCTCGAATTGCAGGAGAAGCATTTCGCGGAGAACCACAAGGTCGTCACGACCGCCGACGTGCTGGCGGCGCGCGCACGACGCGACGGTGTCTGGGGCGAGATCCGCAGCGGCGCCGTCGATCTGGCGACGGGCGCACCGGCGGTCGACGACGCGATTCGCCTCGCCGACGAACTCGTCGATGCGCAGCTCGGCGCTACGCAGGCGGCGGCGACGCTGCAGTCGCTGCGTCAGCAGGTCGAATCCGCGCGTGCCGGTGTCGCGCGCAGGCAGGCTGCGTCGGACGAACGCGAACGCGAGCTGGCCGCGCATCGCGACGCATGGGCCGAACTCGCGACGACGGCCGCGGTGCCCGGCATGCCGCTGGCGGCGATGGGCGACTGGCTCGCGAAGCGCGATACGGTGTTCGCTGCGCAGGCCGATCTCGACCGTCAGCGCCGCGAATTCGACACGATTCGCGCGGAGCGCGCCGGTGCCGAAGCCGCGTTGCGTTCGGCGCTGCATACGGTGTCGCGAGGCAGCGAGACGGACGGACTGGCGGCACTCGTCGCCATCGCCGAGACGTTCGTGCAGTCGGCCGAGAAAGCGATCGCGCAGAAGGACAGCCTCGACGACCGCGCGCGGGAAGCCGAACGCGGATGCGCAACGGCGCAGTCGCGAGTCGGCCATGCGCAAGCAGCCTACGATGCGTGGCACGCGCAATGGCGCGACGCGCTGGCCGACGCGAAACTTTCCGCGAGCGCGGTGACGCTGGCAGCGGCAGAAGGCGCGCTCGGGCTCGCGAATGCGGTGACGGCCGAACTGGCCGATGCGGATGCGCCGCGCAACCGCATCGCCGCGATCCGCGCCGAGCTGGCCGCGCTCGAGGCCGGCGCGCGGCGGCTTGCCGAAGCGCTCGCGCCGGAATGGCTGGCGAGCGGCGACTGGCTGGACGTGGCACGCAGGCTGGCGATGCGTCTCGCGGCCGCGAAGGAAATCGCGCGCGCGATCGAGCGTGCCGACGAAGCCGTGCGGCAGGCCGACGGCAAGGTCACGGATGCGGCCGCGGCGGTGGCGGGCGCCGATGCGCGTATCCAGCCGCTGCTTCAATTGGCCGGCGTGGCGTCGATCGACGCGGCGCTGCCGCTGGCCGAACGCTCGGATCGACAGCGCCAGCTTCGGCAGGCGGTCGATGCCGCGCACGAGGCGCTGGTGCGCGACGGCGACGGGCTGTCCCGTTCGGCCGTCGAGGCGGAGGTCGCGGAACAGGACATCGCCGACGTGCCGGCGCGTCTGGAGGCGGTGAAGCAGTCGCTGAGCGATGTCGGCAAGCGGTTGAACGAGCTCGCGCAGCAGCAGGTCGTGGCCGACCAGGCGTTCGGCGCGATCGACGGCCAGGCGAACGCGGCCGTCGCCGAATCGAAGCGGCAGGAAGCGCTCGCGGCGATGGGCGACGCGGCCGAACAGTATCTGGAGGCGGCCACCGCAAGCCGCTTGCTGAAGTGGGCGACGGACCGCTATCGCGACCAGAAGCAGGGGCCGATGCTCAGGCGGGCGGGCGAGATCTTCGCCGGGCTCACGCTGGGCGAGTTCGCGAAGCTCACCGTCGATACCGAACGGACGCCGCCGGCGCTGTATGCACGGCGGATAAAGGGGGCGTCGGTCGAGGTCGCAGGGTTGAGCGAAGGAACGCGCGACCAGTTGTTCCTTGCGCTGCGAATCGCGGCGCTGGAGCTGCAGCTCGGCAGCAGGACCGCGCTGCCGTTCGTTGCCGACGACCTGTTCATCAACTTCGACGACGCGCGCGCGAAGGCCGGGCTCGACGCGCTGCGCGATCTGTCGACGCGAACCCAGGTGCTGTTCCTGACGCACCACGACCACCTGCTGCCGCTCGTGAAGGACGTATTCGGCGCGCGGGTCAACGTGGTCGAGCTGCAGCGCGCGCCGGCCGGCGCGTGACGCGGGGCGCGCAGGGATGCCGGCACACGGGAAGGGTCATCGCGAGCAGGTAGTATGTGCGGTTCCGAAATGCACGCGGCCGGTTCTGCCGGTCGCGGGACTGGCCACACGAGGGGGGAACATGAAAAAGCTGGTAGCCGCGATCGCGTTCGCGGCGGACAAGCATCGCAATCAGCGGCGCAAGGACGAAGAAGCGTCGCCGTACATCAATCATCCGATCGCGCTTGCCGACGTGCTGGCCAACGAAGCCGGCGTCGAGGACGAACGCGTGATCGTCGCGGCCGTGCTGCACGACACGGTCGAGGATACGGAGACGACCGAGCAGGAGCTGCTGCGGCTGTTCGGCAAGGACGTGGCGGACATCGTAATGGAAGTCACGGACGACAAGTCGCTGCCGAAGGACGAGCGCAAGCGCCTGCAGGTCGAGCATGCGGCTACCATCAGCCGGCGCGCCAAGCTCGTGAAGCTGGCCGACAAGATCTGCAACCTGCGCGACATCGCGCGGCATCCGCCCGCGGACTGGCCGCTCGAGCGCAAGCAGGCGTACTTCGACTGGGCGAAGTCGGTCGTCGATCCGATGCGCGGCGTGCATCCCGGTCTCGAGGCCATTTTCGACGCCGCGTACGGCGCACGGCCCGCGGACTGAGGCGTCCGCATGCGATCGGCCCGATCCGTCGGATCCGCCGCACGGCAACCGGCTGCCGTGGCGGGTGTCGACGTCGGGGGCGACAGGAAGCTATGCGATCTCGTGATCCTGCGCGGGTCGACGGTCGTTTGCCGCGAACGGCGGATCGCGCCCGAGGCGTTGCCTGCGCTGTGCCTCGCCCATGACGTCATGGCCGTTGGCGTCGACGCGCCGAGCCTGTGGTGGGCGGGAAGCGGGCGCCGGGCGGCCGAGCAGGCGCTCGCGCGCGAACGAATCTCGTGCTTTCCGACGCCGTCGCGGGAGCAGGCGGTCGCGAGCACGTCGGGCTTCTTCGACTGGATGTTCATCGGAGAGCGTGTCTACCGCGCGCTTGCGGATGCCTATCCGTTGCTTACCGGCGCGCACTATGCGGGCGGGCGCGCGAGCTTCGAAACCTATCCGTACGCGATTACCTGCGCGATGCTGGGCAAGGCGGTTGCATCGGCGAAGCAGAAGCGCAACCAGCGCCGGCAATTGCTGGAGCGGCTGGGGATCGACGTGTCGACGCTGCTATCCGTCGATGCGCGAGACGCGACCCTTTGCGCGCTGACGGCGCAATACGTCATCGACGGGAACGCGCATGCATATGGCGATGCAGAGGGTGGATATATCCGTGTGCCGATCGTGAGCGAGACGATCGTGCTCGACTCGTTGTAGTTGCGACGCGCGACCCCGGGCGGGCGCAGATCGCAGGATTGTCGTTGCGACAAGGTGAGCTTTTGCGGGAGGTGTGCGGCAGGCCTGACGACGAAGGTGTCAGGCAGCGATTGTCTGTCGGCACGCGTCGGGATTGCGGGCGCACACGACATGACGCCGGTGCGCCGCGCGGTCCCGAGCGGCACTGCTCAATCCTCGAGGATGGATTTCGGCACGCTGGACAGATCGCAGGCTTGCGCCTGTTCGAAGTAGCCTTCCGCATCGTCGATCATCACGACCGCGACGTCGATCAGTTCGTCGAGCCGTTGCAGCAGGGATTCACGCCACTCGATGTCTTCGTCGCGCTCGGGCGTCTTGTCCATCTGCTCGATGATCGAGTCGGCCGTCTGCAGGAAAGGAATCGCCTGCTGATAGTTTTCGATCGAAACCAGCGCCGCATTGCGTGCGCCGATGAGCCGTTCGCGATGCTCGTCCGCGAGTTCGGATTCGCCGCTGATCCGCGGCAATACATCCGAGATGCGTTGCAGAAGCGGCGGGACCTGTTCTTCGAGCAGGATGGCGCGCTCGCGCAGCGCTGCATATTCGTCGCGAAGATCGGCGTCGCCGGGTTGAGTGGTGCTGTCCATCGTCGATGTGAGTGCGTGGTTCGGTCGCGGCATGATACTCGACTGCGTAAGGTCTCCTTGTCCGTTCCGCAGGAGGGTTGCGCAACCGATGAAGGCGTGAACGCGCGATATTGCAGCCGGTCGGTGCGACATCGTGTTCGGCGGCCCGGTGATTGGCGGGGATGTGAACCCGGAGCGCGCTTGGGAGCGTCATGCCGCTCGTCTCCTATTTATAGGAAGAAAGAGTGGCTTGTCCCGCATCTATAGCGGGCGGCTCGCGCTGTGATGCCGGGCCCGTCGAGCCCCAAGTCACCGTGCGCGATAGCGCACGGTGACTGTTTCAAAATAATTTCACAAAGGGGCTTGCGCGAAGGGTGCGGGGTGCATAGAATCACGCCTCTTTCGCGCTAACGGAAACGCGGCGCGGGAGAGG
>NZ_JAGXKA010000129.1:0-382 GCF_019091065.1 Burkholderia sp. GbtcB21 | reverse complement strand
ATGTAGGGCAAATGGTGTTTCTGGTCTAAGAACATAAAGCCCCTGTTCCATGGATGCAACACAAATCTGAATGTCATTTCGAGAAATGGTAGAACCAGAATCCGAAAAATCTAATTTGTATTGTTGCAATTGTAAGCATGAAACAGAAACTAAGTTTCTACTGAAATTTGGAATGTATAAGACATTGTCTAATTCCAAAATTCTGTTTTGAAACTTGAGTTTGGCTTTTCCTCTAGCTCTAACCGAAAAAATTTCGCCATTACCAACTTTAAGTTTCAACTCTCCGGATTTCAAATAATTCCAATTCTCAAGCAATTGCAATGAACAACTTACATGGTTTGTAGACCCAGAATCAAGAATCCAAATGGATTTATCATTCTCT
>NZ_JAGXKA010000128.1:0-384 GCF_019091065.1 Burkholderia sp. GbtcB21 | reverse complement strand
AATAATTTAAGGTATCGAAAATAAGATAAAAAAAAAAAAAAACAGTTGAACGTGTACCTATTTTATCTTATCCATGTGCAAATGATATCTTAAACTTTATTTTTAATGATTTCATAAATTATTCAGAATTTTTCGAAAACTACTGAATTCCTACAATAACTATATTGCATACCTTCGTATAAAAACATTAACTTATAACTTTTCTAGATGCTAAAAACAAAAAAAGGCCCTACAAGACAAAAGTGATGTTACGTATATACAATTAAAATTATTAAAAATAAAGGTGACATTTAGTAATATTTTTGTTTTTTTTTTTATTATATCACAAAAATGAAAGTAGAATTTTAGTTTTTTAATTTTTTTTTTCAAAAGTAAAAAATGTGT
>NZ_JAGXKA010000127.1:0-388 GCF_019091065.1 Burkholderia sp. GbtcB21 | reverse complement strand
GACCGTGCGGCACGTTCGCTGCGCGACGAAGAACTCCGTGCCGATCGCGCTGCACGCTCGCTGCGGGACGAAGAGCTGCGCGCCGAGCTGGCCGACCGTGCGGCACGTTCGCTGCGCGATGAAGAACTCCGCGCCGATCGTGCTGTACGCTCGCTGCGAGACGAAGAGCTTCGCGCCGAATTGGCTGCTCGCGCAGAAAATGGGCTAGAAGTCATCAAATAATCCGGGCAGCGAAAATTGACGACTCGATCAGAACTGGAACAGCGGATCGACGGCCTCCTGGCTGGTGAGGTTGATCGTATCCTGACCATCGTTCCGTACGCGGGACATCTCATTTCTGAGGAGCAGGCTCTCGATGACGAATATTACATTCGACATCGCATCGAGA
>NZ_JAGXKA010000126.1:0-392 GCF_019091065.1 Burkholderia sp. GbtcB21 | reverse complement strand
GAAGACACAAATATTTAATGGAGTCATTCAAACATTGATGGATGTGCGACATGTTCTTGACATGGTTAAGAATCTTATTTTTGAGGGGGAACTTGACTCCAAAGGATTTAAGATCATCACATTCAACAATGTGAAGGAGGTGATGATCGTAGGGAGGGTCATTCTAAGGGCATGAAAGTAGAAAAACCCATATTGCCTTGATGGCATGACTCTTCTATGTGAAGCTTGCATTACATCTTTTGAAGATAAGAAGATGTCTCACTTATGGAATTTGGGCTAAGGCCATATAAGTGAGAAAGGGAATACCATAGTACTCGAGCAAAACTTGTTGCCGGGCGTGAAGGACAAGAGGGGGGAATTTTGCGAGGATAGTATTTATGGGAGGCACCATA
>NZ_JAGXKA010000125.1:0-395 GCF_019091065.1 Burkholderia sp. GbtcB21 | reverse complement strand
ACTCAAGTTGCATTTAATGCTGCATGGGAGGAAGCGTGTTCGGACTGTAACACGCAATAAAGTCTGACAGCACAACCCCCAAACAGCAGCGCTACAGTAATGATCATTTAAGTCTAGCGACGGCTACTCTGCGAAGAGTCACGTCAATCATAAGACAAAAAGGACATTCTCCATAAAAACCCTACAGCACCTAGGGATTTGACCATGCATCACCCATGGTATATTCATCGGAAATGCCCAACTTTATGGATACTTACAGACACATGTGTCAGTACAATCCTAGGGATTGCCCCACTAAAACACTATAAATACCCCCCCAAAGCTCATTTAATGGGGACGGAGGATCTTGGCAGCTTAAGAGCAAATAGAGAAAAAACTCACCAAGAACATTCTCT
>NZ_JAGXKA010000124.1:0-401 GCF_019091065.1 Burkholderia sp. GbtcB21 | reverse complement strand
TTAAGCAATGGTGGTCTAGAAATAGAACTTTCTTCTGCAAAAAATGACATTCTAACAAAAACGTTATAGGACCACACTAAGAGTTTAGTGTCCTGCTCTGATACCAAATGAAAAACTGTGTTTTTGCAAATGTCAGTTGTATATAAGAAAATATAAAAACTGTAAGCGTTTGCAGCAGCAGAAAGTAATTCTGCTACAGCAAAACTGAACAGGCAGAATATAAAATATTTGCAAAAAAATAAATAACTTGACACAAGAGATTTATACGTGGTATCAGTGTTCTCACGCACACTCCTAGTCCACGGGGGCACGCCCAGAGAATGACATCAATTAATAAAGTATCAAAATAACAAAGACAATTGACTGAAACAAGTTTACGCTCCCTCTAAAGCATTGCCGCA
>NZ_JAGXKA010000123.1:0-405 GCF_019091065.1 Burkholderia sp. GbtcB21 | reverse complement strand
CTGACTTCAAGATGTCGGTGCTGCAACACATGTGGCGCCATGAGCTGTCATACCAGCGCACATGCGCGGTATTCGATTTGCGCGAAGCCAACTGCGTGAGTCGCTGGGAGCGCCAGTATCATGAGGGTGGTTTCGAAGCTCTCATGCCGCGCCGCAAAGGCCGGCCACCCAAGATGTCAAAGCCCAAACAGCCTGCCCAGCCTACTGCCGTGCCCGCAGACGAGCGCTCACGCGAAGACCTTCTTAAAGAGAATGAGTATCTGCGCGCGGAGGTGGCGTACCTAAAAAAGTTGGACGAACTGCTCCGAGCCAAGGAGCAAGCAAAGCCAAAGAAACCGCGCAAATCGTGAACGCCTTGCGTGAGCATCATTCGTTAAGCGTCTTGCTCAAGGTTTCAGGCCTGGC
>NZ_JAGXKA010000122.1:0-406 GCF_019091065.1 Burkholderia sp. GbtcB21 | reverse complement strand
CAGCCATTACGTAGAGGGATAGGAGGATGACGAAGATCCGCCGAACGTATCAAAGAGAAGGCGCGCCGTCGGTCTAACCGGCTGGTGGCGCGCAGGAGATCAACATTCCATACCAAGCATGAACGCCGAACGTTTGCGCGAGGGCTTCGAATGTGACGGCAAGTCAGATCGGATCGGGATTCGTCGAGTCGACATCGCCCCCCCGACGATCCCTTCCTGCCATTCCGGTCACGCGAAATCGGGTACAAGCGGAATGCGTTCCACGGACAATCATGAATCCATCCGTTACTAATCGAGCATGGCTCCCTACCGCACGCCTGACTGAGCGTGTCACGACACCCAGCGCAAAGGAATTCTATCGGCACTATGTACGGCCGGGACTACCGGTCGTCCTAAGAGGGGCAGC
>NZ_JAGXKA010000121.1:0-407 GCF_019091065.1 Burkholderia sp. GbtcB21 | reverse complement strand
GTGGCCTGCACCAGCTGGTACAGCCAGTCGTACTGGTACGTGCGTACCGCGGCCACCCGCTGGTTGCGGAAGTATTTGACCGGAGCCGCCTGGTCCTCCACCCGCGTGACGTTGCCGACCGGGTCGTACGTATAGTGCAGGTCCTGCAATACCGTGGCGGCGCTGCCGGACCCTGGCCGAGCTGTTTGGGCTCGGCTCAGGCGCCGGGTCTGCGGGTCGTACTCGCAGTCGGTGGTGACCCCGTTGCCGGCCTGTTCATGCAGCAGTTGATGGTCGGCACGGTAGGACAGCGCACTCACCACCGCCTGCTCGGTACCGCCGTCCAGCTGCAGCCAACTGCCGGCGGGCCGCCCGGACACATACCAGGCGCAGCGGTGCCGGTGGCCGGCCGCATCGACCAGCATCAG
>NZ_JAGXKA010000120.1:0-417 GCF_019091065.1 Burkholderia sp. GbtcB21 | reverse complement strand
CTTTGACTTTCGGGTTGACTTTTGACTTTGGGCTTTTGAAGACCTCTTTTGAATAGGGTCTTGAGTTTTTGATCCTTTGATGAATCTTTTGCTCTTATGAATTATGAAGTAGTTGATATACTTGTTGAATATACTTTTTTGATTAGGTTTGACTTTACCGAGCAAATATTGATACTTTGTGAACTTGCTTGCAAAATGATTAAGAAAAGATTAGTAACAAATAATAATCAAATATTTGCTAATCATCAAAACAAGGAGATCGAAAAGTTTGAGTTAACAATCTCCCCCTTTTTGATGATGACAATCAATTGATAATGAAGTTAACCTTAACTCTCCCTGTCTATATGCCATACTTGAGATAAGTCATTCTTGAATTCAAAACCTTTGAATTCAAGAGACATATTGATAAGTTATAAT